>JAOACR010000021.1 GCA_026417735.1 Kiritimatiellia bacterium | reverse complement strand
ATCAAAAAACATGTAGGTGCTGCGCACCAGTTGGCGTTCGTGCTCGCTCACCCAGCGCAGTTCGCCGGGATTGGGCGTGGCAGTCAGGCCGATGTGGATGGCGTCGAAATGGGCGAGCGTAGCGCGATGGGTGTTGTAGATAGAGCGATGGCATTCGTCGGTGACGACCAGATCAAAATAGGCATGGCCGAAGCCGCCCGGCCCAAGTTGACCGGCAATCGTATCGAGCGTGCCGACGACAATTTGGCCTTCGAGACTGCGTTTGCCGCCGTATAGCAGGGTGCAGGGGTAATCACGAAGGTAATCGTCAAATGTCTCCTTGGCCTGTTTGGCCAACTCGATGCGGTCGGCCAGGAACAGCACGCGCGAGATGGCGGCGGCCTGAAACCAACGCTTCATCAGCATGGCCAGCGTGAGGGTTTTGCCCGTTCCTGTGGCCATCTCAAAGAGCATCCGGCGGCGGCCAGCGATGAGGGCTTCATCAGCGGCTTGCAGGCAGCGCAACTGGTAGGGGCGAACCTCGACGTCTTCACCTCGGAAGCGAAAGCGCGTGGGATATGGAATGGCACGGAGCGACGTGGCGATGTTGCCTGTGCGGTGCTGACGGAGATTGGCGCGGCGCTCTAGGTCGGCGGGCGACGGGAAGCCGAGGATTGGACGGGCATCGCCGTTTTCGTAATCCCAGAAGTAATACTCTTGGCCGTTGCTCAGAATCACGAACGGCGCACGAAGGGCTACCGCGTAGTCCCGGGCTTGCTGCTTGGCCGAGTAGGGATCAATGGAGAACCGCTTCGTCTCGACGGGCGCGAGCGGTTGTCCGCGCCGGTTCTTGAGCAGGTAATCGGCGCGCCCATCAGCAGCGGGTTCTTCAGTGGAGACTTGGGACTTGTCTTCGATGTCCCAGCCCGCCTCGCGTAACAGGCGATCCACAACGATTCTGGCGTCGGCTTCAGTTGGCATAGGTGGAACAAGTAGCGGCTACAAACCCAGATTCTTGGGCCGTCGGTTCACTTCTTTGAACTGGAAGTGCAACGAGCAGAGGCTGTCTGGTGCGCCGGGATGCGCCGTTTTGTTTGCCCTTGGAATTGGCCTTGCCTTCGTCGGCAACTTTTCTGGCAATGCCGTGAAAATCTACTTCGCGGCGCGGCTTGGCCGACGGCAACATGCGCTCACCCCAGTCGTCCGGGGGGTTGCTCTGCTCGAACGCGCGCAGGGAGCGGGGCGAGGTCTGAAAGCGGGCGATGAAGTCGGCCTCGGTCTGGCCGTTTTGATGCCAGTCTCGGAAGAACTGCTCCGGGCGCACGCGCAGGTCGGCGTCTTCGTCCACGAACAGGCGCAACTGGCTGCCGAGGTCGGTGAACTGCTTGTTGTAGGGCGTGGCCGTCAGTAAAAGCACACGGGGTTCGTTGCGCTCGATGTAATCCCGGATCGCGTGGTATCGCCGGCCTTCGCGGTTGCGCAGGTTGTGGCTCTCGTCGATCACCAGAAGGCGGTAGCGGGGCAATGCCGGCAGCTCCTCGATGACTCTCCCGAGGGAAAGAACGCGACCGGTGATCTGGTATTCTTGAAAGTGCAGCTCCCACATCGGCTGGAGCTTCGGTGGACAAATGACCAGCGTGTTGCTGTCGTCATCCTCCTGCAACACGCGGGCGACGGCGGTGGCCATCAAGGTCTTGCCTAGCCCGACGACGTCGCCCAGCAGCACACCGCCACGGCGATAGAGATAGTGCGCCGCAAGAGAAACGGCGCTGGCTTGAAAATCCAGCAACACCCCTCGCAGGAGTTTCGGAAGCTTGAACTCGCGCTCGCCCTGACGGGCTTCCTCGCAGAGGTGGTATGCGATCTTGAGGTACACCAGATAGGGCCGCACGTCGGTCACGCCGGCCCAGCTTTTGTCAATGAGCTGGGCGAGCTCTTCACTGATGTCGAAGGCGTTCGGGTCTTTCCAGCGCTCCTCGAACCAGTTCAGCAGTTTGCTCGCGGCGTCCTGCTCCACGACGTCAACGTTCAGCTCGCCCTGATGTGACAACCCTGCGAGCGTGAGGTTGCTGCTACCCACAAACGCGACCAGCGGCGCAACGGGATCGGAGCGGTGAACCAGATAGAGTTTGGCATGCAGCGGGTAGCCGAGGAACGCTTTCACGCGCACCTTCCGAGCATGCAACTGTCGGGCGAGCAAACGCAGCGAGGATTCGGTTTCCGCGGTGGGCACACCGAACTCAAGCTGTTCCTTGAAGCTCTCGCTCACACGGCGTTTGAGCCGCGCGAGCGTTGGGCCGTCGGGCGTCGCGCCGCGCCGGCGGATGCTGCCGAGCAGCTTCATTTCTTCGTCGGGCGGGCGATGCATGCCCACCAGAAGCCGACAACAACGGTCGTCCTCGCCGCCGGGGAGTCGCTCGATCAAATCTGCAATCTGTCCCCAGCCGCGCAGATTGAGGTAGCCAACACAAAACGCCGCCGCGCTGCAGTCCTGAAGCGTCTGTCGGAGCGCGGGCAGCAGAGACTGATCGATGTTGTCAAAAATCCTGGGCATCGCCCCGCGTCCTCACCGCGCTCCCGTCCCGCCTTCTTCTACAGTCGAAACGCAGTGACGCGCGCGATCGGCAAGCGAACCCGCCTTCCCTTTCGGCGGTCCCCCGGTCGCGCTCATCGCGCCGCCGATGTTACTTCAACGGCTCGCGCGTCGCGAACCGGCCCGCCGCACACCTGCCTCGCCCAAACTGCGGCTCCCTCCTCTCTCCAGCCCTCCCTACCTCGTCTGCTTCGACTCCACCGGCTTTAGTGCGGCGAGTTTCGCGAGATCAATCTGGTCCATCGCAGCGCGGAGCTCGTCGAGCTTCACGCGGTAGCCCCGTACCGTCACCATCAGCCGGCCGCCGAGCAGCACCTCCAGCTTGCCGGACTTGTCCTCGTTGTCGTACTCCTCATGCGCCTTGTGGCCCTTGTACTTGGTGGTGCGCTCAAAGCCACGGTCCGTTTCACGATCAATATCCGCACCGACCCACGCCGCCTGCGCGAACGCACCTAGGCCGCCCAGACCGCCGAGATCGCTGTATTCGATTTCGATTCGCGCGTCGTTCGCGCCCTCGTAGACCCCTTCCGCGCGAGAAATCGTCATCCCCAACGCACCGCTGCGCTCCGAGGAGGCGCTCGTGCGCCTGAAGCCCTTCAGCGTCGCCGGCAGCAGGGACTTCAGCTCCCGGTGGTCAATCAGCGCCGCCGGCGCCCCCTGTTGCTGCGCACTGCTCATCGCCTTGAAGAGCGCCTCAAGCCCCTGCTGAACCGCCTGCTGGTTGGGTGGCGGGCCCTGCTGCGCCCCCGCGATGCCCGCCGCCACCGCCATCACTGCGATCGCTCGCCACGTCATCGGTTGCTCCCTTTCTGTGTTCGCGGCTTCCCGGCCGCTGCGTCCACTGTAGGTCGCAGCCCGACCAAATCAACCCCCTGCCCCGTCCGCGGGGCCGGCGTTTCCGTCCGGCGCGTAGCGGCGAGCCGCCCGCCGAATACGTCGGGACCTGTATCGCCCAGCGCTGGCGGCAGTCGGCACGCCCCTTCTACGTTCGGCCGCTGCCGATCACCGCGGGCCGAACGTGCTCTGGATCATCCTCGAAAACATCTCGCATGACCTCGGCTGCTATGGCGCGCGGGACGTGCTGACACCGAACATGGATCGGCTCGCTCACGAGGAAATGCGGTTCACGCGCGCGTTCGCGACCAGTCCACTTGTGCGCCGAGCCGGTCCGCGCCCTTCACCGGCTTTTACCAGACCGCCACCGACAGGCGTCACATGCGGGCGCCTGCGACGTTGACTTCCGGTTGCCGCCCCCACTGCGGCCGATCGCTCCCTTGTTCCGCGACGCCGGCGACCTCACTGCGAACATTCGCCGCATCGGCGAGCACGTCGTCGGGACCGGACAGCTCGATCAGAGCTTCATGAACGAGAGGTGAACCTGCCTGACCGAAGCGCGACCGGCGCCGAGGCCTGTCCCGCTAAGGGTCGAGCGCGTCCTGTCCAGCAGGATACGTGCCACCGCCATATCCGCACGATGTCCATGGGATCGCCTTGCATTCCGACCAGCCGGGCCACGGCGGAGTGCTGGCTGCCCCCCTCTCTGAGTGGCCGGCCGCTTGCGGGCGGCGCGCGCGAGGCCAGCGCTCTCGTGTTGGCGGGCGCGTGGCGCCCTCCGACAAGCTCCGCGAGACTCTCGCCGAACCAAACGAAGCGCGCGATCTCGGTGCGCCGGCGGATACAGACCAGGGTGCGTTTCTTATCCACCGGTGCGCGTCGCTGGACACACGGGCACAGAGACGGGCGAGCGCGGCGCACGACCCGAACCCCCGCAGGTGATCGCGCGCATCGAGCAGGAGATACACGAGTGGTTCGGCACGTTCGACGCGCCGCCGGCGCCCCGAGCGGCCGAGTCCGTTGACACCCGCTTCAGCGGCCGCATATCGTATCGGCTGAGATCTGATGCGGTGGCGGCAGCAGCCCCGCGCGGGAGTCGGCTTTGACGGCAAACGACGAATATGTTGTGGAGATCCTGTCCAGCGTCGGCCTGATCAATCATCGCCAGGCCGAAGATGCGCTGAAGGCGGCCCGCAAGGAAGACAAACCGGTCATCGAGATCCTGGTGCGCGATACGCCGCTGACGAAGGTGGACATCCTGAAGGCGCTGGCGCACCAGTTCGGCATGGAGACGGTCAGTCTCTCGAACCTCGCCGTGCCGGACGACGTGATCCAGGCGGTGCCCAACAAGATCGCGCGTCGTTACAAGGTGGTGCCGTTTGCGCGAGAGGACGGCACTTTGCGCGTCGCGTTGAGCGACCCGTTCGATGTCGAGACGCTCGACAGCCTCCGCTATCTGCTGAAGACGAACGTCGAGGGGGCGGTTGCGCTCCCGGAGGAGATTGAGATCGCGCTTGACCGCTACTATCCGCAGGCGCTCGACGAGATCTCCGGCGCGATCACCGCGCTCACCGCGGACTCGACCACCACCAGTACGGTGATGACGGAGGCGGTCGAGACGACCGCCGAAGACGAGCCGATCATCAAGCTCGTCAACCTGATCATCCTCGAGGCGTTCCGCCGGCGCGCGTCAGACATTCACCTGGAGCCGCTGGAGAAGAAGTTTCGGGTTCGCTACCGCATTGACGGCGTGCTGCACGAAATGGAAAGCCCGCCGCGGAAGCTGCAGAGCGCGATCATCAGCCGCATCAAGATCATGGCGAACATGAGCATCGCGGAGAAGCGGCTGCCGCAGGACGGACGCATCCAGATCAACGTGATGGGGCGCGACCTGGATCTGCGCGTGTCGGTGCTGCCGGCAAATCACGGCGAGACGATCGTGATGCGAATTCTCGACAAGTCGAGCCTGCTGCTGGGGCTCTCGCAGCTCGGCTTCTTCGCCGATGACCAGGCGACGTTCGAGCGGCTGATCAGCCTGTCGGACGGCATCATCCTCATCACCGGCCCCACCGGGTCCGGGAAGACCACGACGCTCTACGCGGTGCTGAACCAGCTGAACAAGCCCGACCGCAAGATCATCACCGTCGAGGACCCGGTCGAGTACCAGATCAGCGGCATCAATCAGGTCCAGGTGGCCGCGGAGATCGGCATGACGTTCGCGGCGGCGCTGCGTTCGATCCTGCGTCAGGCACCCAACATCATCATGATCGGTGAGATCCGCGATCTCGAAACCGCGGAGATCGCGGTGAACGCGTCGCTCACCGGCCACCTCGTCTTCAGCACGCTGCACACCAACGATGCGCCGAGCGCGGTCACCCGGCTGGTCGACATCGGCGTGAAACCGTTCCTCGTGGCCTCCTCGACCCGCGCGATCATGGCGCAGCGACTGGTGCGGCGGATCTGCACGAAGTGCAAGGAAGAGTACGAACCCAGCGATCACGAGCTGCGGCTGCTGGGCTCCGCCGCCGCGCAAGTGGAGCACGCGACGCTGTACCGGGGCAAGGGGTGCTCGGACTGCTCCGGGACCGGTTACCGCGGCCGGATCGGCATCTACGAGATCTTCGTGCTGAACGACGAGGTGCGCCACCTCATCAACGCGCAGGTGAGCTCGACCGAGCTGCGCAACGCCGCACGCCGGCTCGGCATGCGCACGCTCCGGGAGGACGGGCTGCGGAAGGTGGTGGCGGGGATCACGACGCTGGACGAGGTGTTCCGCGTTACGATGGGGGATCGCGACTGATGCCGCTGCGCTCCGCTGACATCCAGATGGAGGAGCTGCTGGACCTGGTGGTTCGGGAAGAGGCCTCCGACCTGCACCTCGCGGTGAACTCGCCGCCGGTGCTGCGCGTGCACGGGAGCCTCCATCCGATCGACTCGGAGCCGCTGCGCCCGGAGGACACCGAGCGGCTGATGCGCGCGATCACCTCGGAGGAGAACATCCAGCGGGTCCGCGAGCAGGGCGGGTGCGACTTCGGTTTCGGGTTCGGTAACCGCGCGCGGTTCCGCGTGAGCGTGTTCCGGCAGAAGGGCTGCTTTGGCCTCGTGCTGCGCCAGATTCCCTCACGGCTGATGACGCTGGAGGAAATCGGCCTGCCGCCACAGATCCGGGAGCTGCTCTATCTGCCGCGCGGACTCATCCTCGTCACTGGGCCGACCGGTTCGGGCAAGACGACGACGCTCGCCAGCATGATCAACATCATCAACGAGACGCGCGACTGCCACATCATCACGATCGAGGACCCCATCGAGTACTACCACGAGCACAAGAAATCGATCGTCACCCAGCGCGAGCTGGGCGTGGACGTCGGCTCGTTCCGCGAGGCGTTGCGCCGCGCGCTGCGTCAGGACCCGGACGTGATCCTGGTGGGCGAGATGCGCGACCTCGAGACGATGGAAGCGGCGATTACCGCCGCAGAAACCGGCCATCTGGTGTTTGCGACGCTCCACACCACCGGGGCCGCGCGCACCGTGGACCGCATCGTCGACGCGTTTCCGACCGACCAGCAGGAGCAGATTCGTACCCAGCTGGCCTCGACACTGAAGGCGGTGATCTCGCAGGTGCTGCTGCCGCGCATTGACAAGCCCGGCCGGATCGCCGCGTTCGAGGTGATGATCAGCACGCCCGCCATCGAAGCGCTGATCCGCGACAACAAGACCTTTCGCATCAAGTCAGACATTCAAACCGGCGGCCGGCTCGGCATGTTCACGCTCGACGACAGTCTGCTGAACCACTATCAGCAGGGCCGCATCTCGTACGAAGAGCTGGTGATGAAGTGCGACGACCGGGAGTCCATGCTCCAGCGTCTCGCCGAGATCGAAGGTCGCCGCAAACGGTAGGAGCCGCCATGCCCGAGGACGCCCTTCAGATCAAGGATTATCTGCTGCAGCAGCTCGTGGCGGACGGCCTCGTCGAGCCGTCGATCGCGGTCGAGATCGAGGAGGAGCACCGCCGCACCGGCAATCCCGTCCGCGATCTGCTGATCGACATGGAGGTGCTCACCGAGGACGTGCTGCTGGACTTCATCGCACGGCAAATGGGCACCTACGTGGTGGACCTCGGCGCGATGGTGGTCAGCCGCGACGTCGCGCGCGCGGTCCGTCCCAGCTACGTGCGCATGTACAACGTCGTGCCGATCGAGGCGCGCGAGAACTGGGTGCGGCTGGCGGTGTCGGATTTGCTCAGCCCCGAAATCGTGGACGAGCTGAACTTCGTGATCGGGCAGGACCGCGAAATCGAGTACGTCGTCGCCCGACAGGAAGACATCCGCAAGCTGATCACCGACCTGTACGGCACCGCGACCGACTCGATCGGCGACATGCTCACCCAGCTGGAGGCGGAACTCGAGGAGGCCGGCGACACCCTGACCACCACCGCGGGCGGCTCGGTGATCGACCTCGAGCAAATGGCCAACCAGGCGCCGATCGTCCGCTTCGTGAATCTCGTGCTCTACCAGGCCGTGCAGGACCGCGCCTCGGACATCCACTTCGAGCCGTTCGAGAAGGAATTCAAGATCCGCTACCGGGTGGACGGAGCGCTGTACGAAATGTCCCCCCCACCCCGTCAGCTCGCGCTGCCGATCATCTCCCGGCTGAAGGTGATCTCCGGCCTGAACATCGCGGAGCGCCGGCTGCCGCAGGACGGCCGGATCAAGCTGACGATCGCGAACCGACCGGTCGACTTTCGCGTCTCCACGCTGCCAACTCAGTTCGGCGAGAGCGTCGTGCTGCGCATTCTCGACCAGACCACCGTCCAGCTCGACCTCGAAAACATCGGCATGCCGGACGACATCTACGAGACCTTCGTGTACGACATCAACAAGCCGAACGGCATCATCATCGTCACCGGTCCGACCGGCTCCGGCAAAACCACCACGCTCTATGCGGCGCTGAAGCGGCTGAACACGATCGAGGAAAAGCTGCTGACCGCGGAAGACCCGGTGGAGTACGACATTGAGGGCATCATCCAGATCCCCATCAACGAGGCGATCGGACTGACCTTCGCCCGGGTGCTGCGTTCGTTCCTGCGCCAGGATCCGGACATCATCCTCGTCGGCGAGATCCGCGACAAGGAGACCGCCGAGATCGCGATCCAGGCCTCGCTGACCGGTCACCTCGTCTTCAGCACCCTCCACACCAACGACGCTCCGGGCGCGATCACGCGGCTGATTGACATGGGTATCGAGCCGTTTCTGATTTCGTCGACGCTCGAGGCCGTGCTGGCGCAGCGACTCGTGCGCACGATCTGCCCGCACTGTAAGACCGCGTTCACGCCGCAGGACGAACAGCTGATGCTCCTCGGCCTCACTCGCGAACAGGTCGGCGACCGTCCATTCTACTTCGGCGCCGGCTGCAAGGAGTGCAATCACACCGGCTACCGCGGCCGGCGCGGCGTTTTCGAGTACATGCGGATCACCGAGCCGATCCAGGAGCTGATCAACCAGCGCAAGCCCACCCTGGTGATTCGCGAGAAAGCGATCGAAATGGGCATGCGCACGTTGCGCGAGGACGGCATCCGGTGCATTCTCGATGGTTATACGACCGTCGAAGAGGTTCTGAAGTATACATGAGATTCCGCAGCCGCCCGTAAGGAGGTCCGGCCATGGCCAGCTTTGCATTCGTCGGAGTGGACGCCCACGGCAAGGAGGTGAAGGGCACCGTCGAGGCGGAGAACCAGAACGCCGCGCTCGCGCAGATCCGAGAACAAGGCTACTTCCCCACCCAGGTGGTCCCGGTCACCGCCGGAAAGGGGGCCGCCGCCGCGCCGCGCGCCGCCGCCCGTGGAAAGAAGGGTGCGCCATCTTCGACGCTGCAGAAGGAAATCAAGTTGCCGGCCTTTCTCAGCGGCCGGGTGAAGCCGCGGCAACTGATGGTCGTCACCCGCCAGCTCGCGACGCTCATCGACGCCGGTCTGCCCCTGCTGCGCGGTCTGCAGGTGCTGCAGCGGCAGGAACGCCACCCGAAGCTCAAGCAAATCCTCGCCGATCTCGGGGAGGCGATCCAGTCCGGCAGCACCCTCGCCGACGCAATGGCGCACCACCCGAAAGTGTTCAGCCGCCTCTACGTGAACATGGTGAAGGCCGGCGAGATCGGCGGCGTGCTGGACGTCGTGCTGCTGCGCCTCGCCGAGTTCATGGAGAAGATGCAGAAGATCCGGAACAAGATCGTCAGCGCGATGACCTACCCCGTCGTCGTGCTGCTGGTCGCCACCGTGATCATGTTCTTCCTGATGACGAAGATCGTGCCGAAGTTCAAGGAGATCTTCGACGACCTGCTCGAGGGCAAGGCGCTGCCGGTGCTCACGCAGATGGTGATGAACGTCAGCCAGACGCTCGCGCAGCGCGCACCGGTCGTGATCGCGGGCGTGGTGGTGCTGGTGGTGCTGATCAAACTCATCGGCAAGACCAAGGCCGGGCGGTACGCGATCGACACCATCAAGATGAAAATGCCGATCTTCGGGCCACTGGTGGAAAAGACCGCGATCGGCCGCATGACCCGCACCCTCGGGACGTTGTTGCAGTCGGGCGTGCCGATCTTGCAGGCCCTGACGATCGTCCGCGACACCGCCGGCAACGATGTGGTCGCGCGCGCCATCCAGGTCGTCCACGACAGCGTGAAGGAGGGTGAAAACATCGCGCCGCCGATGGAGGCGACCCGCATCTTCCCGCCGATGGTGATCGGCATGGTCGAGGTCGGCGAGGAAACGGGCAAGCTGCCGGACATGCTGATGCGCATCGCCGACACGTACGACGACGAGGTGGACAACACCGTCGCCGCGCTGAGCTCGATCATCGAGCCGCTGCTGATCGTGGGCCTGGCGGTGATCGTGGGCACGATCGTGATTGCGCTGTTCCTGCCGATGCTTTCGATCATCGGCCAGCTCGGCGGCTGAGAACGGCCCGCGGGCGCTCGCAGCGGTGCTCGGCGCTCCAAGGATTGGAGCGCGCAAGAGCGGCGCAGTCCAACCCTTGGACAAGCCGGCCGAGCGATCGGGCACACGCACAACGACAGCCGCGGGGCATCGGCGTTGTACGGCGACGCCTGTCCGCCCCCAGCGGCCGAAGCCGGCGCCGTTGCCGGCCGTGTGGGCCCGCCCGCGCCGCACCGCGGGCAACTATCCGGCGCGGCAACTGTCCTTCGCGGTCGCCGGCGCCGCTGCCCGGGTCGCCCCCACGGCTCGCAAGCGCACCGGCGATCGGTTGCGCCGCCCATCGCCCCAGCTCTTCCAACCCTTTCGCTGACGCGGGTGATTCCCCCCTCAGCGCCAGTCGTGCTCGCCGCGCAAATAGCGGATCCACTGCATCGCCGCCTGGATCAGATGCGCATACCCCCCGGTGTCAGAAAAACGGTCAAAAGGCGTGCCGGGCAGCACCGAAGAGCAGCCGATGCCGGTGGGAACATATCCAAACTCGTCGAAGATGGCCTCCCAGGTCCGCAATCCGCCGCCCAGCTCCCGCTCCAGCGTGCGCCGGACCTCGGCCTCCCCGACCGCATCCGCGCCACCGACGCCCCCCCAGGCGACCACATGCTCGCCCGTCACCGCCCCCGCGGGCGGGAAATAGGCTGCGCGGCTGAGCTTTCGCCGCGCCTTCTCCCACAACCCCGCCCGTTCACGGATCGCCTGCAACGCCCAGCCGCAGAGCGCCATCGTTTGCGGCCCCATCCGCGAGCCGATCGGGATCGGCCGGCCGTGCGGCCCCCGTCGCTGCGAGCGCAGATGCTCGGGACGCCCATTCGTGTAGTGAAACGGGTAGAGATCAAACACGTTGATGCCCGGCGGCGCGGGTTCATCGTCGCAGTAGCCGCGGTACATCAGCGGCAGTGTCAGCGCGTCGAAGACCAGCCGTACCGCTTCAGGCTCCGGCAGCGTCCCATGCCGGGCCAGCGCGACGAAGTACTCGTACATCGCGTCGTCCGCGAAGCCGGGTATCCGGAACTTTCGATCGGCCACCGGCTCGGCGACCGTCTGATGCCAGGCGCTGCGCCACTGGTTCAAAGAATCCCAGCTCAGTGAGGGCAGCCGGCGGCGGGCCGTCTCATCGCCATTCGCGACCGCGTACGCGGCGACCACTGCCGGGATCGCCGGATATCCCCGCCGCGCACGGCCGGCCTGCAGATGCCGAGCCGCCTCCGCGATTTCCGTGCGCAACCGCGTCGCTTCCGCATCCGCTCCATCCAGCACCTCCCACGCGGCCAGCAGCAGCAGCGCCAGATCCTGAGCCATGTGGTTGGAGGTGCCCAACGAGTGACCGCTCAGCCGGCATTCCGGGTTGCCGGTCTCCTTCAGCTCATCCCGCCCCGGGTAGACCAGCCGTCGGACGCCATCCCGACGATTCAGCATCTCGAGCGAAACGGAGCCACCATTGTCCCACCAGTAGGGCACAAATCCCTTTTCCCGCTCCGGCCGCAGCAGTCGCTCCGGCCAGCCCGGTGGCACTGGCTGATCGGAGTCATTGCGCGAGGGATCGAACAACTCGTCCGATCGGTTCAGCATCCGGAGGTAGAACGGCAAAAGCTCTCGTACGAGCAGCTCCCGATACCAGCGATCGCCCGTCACTGCGGCGGCGCGCGCCAGCGCAACACCCAACCATGCGCCGTCGTGCATCGTATCGAGCGCTTCGCCCTGGATCCACTGGCGGGGAGTGCCGGCGTTCTCAACCCAGAAATACTCGTACACCATGCCGCGGTGGGGTGAGTCGTCGCGCCGCATGTGGTGGCGAACCACGTAGTTCGCCAGCCGTTTTGCGAACGCTTCGGCCTCGGCGACCGTCATCGGCGGTCGGCGACGGGCCGCATCCGCCCATGACTCGGGCGCGGCCGCGCCCGCCGCCCTCACGAACGCGCACGCAATCACCCCCATCGCCACGACTGGCCAGTGCCGGGCGTTCGGCTTGAACCACCCCAACAACGTCTGCGCGCTCATGGTGGACCCTCCGCGGTGCCGGATGCGGCTGGCGGGATTCTGGGGCGCGCGATCCCACGGTCAAACCTCTTCATGGCGACCCGCCGCCCGCGTGCAGATGCGACAGGGCGGTGTACGTTGTCCCATGCGCTGTATCGCTCGGGAGACCGGCCAATGAATGACGGGCCACATCCGCCACAAAACCGCCTTGCGCGTGAAGCCAGCGCCTATCTCCGCCAGCACGCGCATCAGCCGGTCCATTGGTACCCTTGGGGGGAGGAAGCGTTCGAGGCCGCCCGTCAACAGGACCGCCCGATGCTGCTGTCCATCGGATACGCGGCCTGCCACTGGTGCCACGTGATGTCGCACGAGTGCTTCGAAAATCCGGCCATCGCGGAACTGATCAACCGCTACTACGTGCCAGTGAAGGTCGACCGCGAAGAGCGGCCGGACGTGGACGCCACCTACATGCGGTTCGTCGTGATCGCGACCGGCGCCGGCGGCTGGCCGCTAACGGTGTGGCTGACGCCCGACCGCGAGCCGTTCTTTGGCGGCACGTATTTTCCGCCGGTCCCCAGACACGGGCAGCCTGGATTTGCCGAGCTGTTGGTCACGCTGGCCGATCTCTGGCGAACCGACCGGCTACGCGTCCTGGCCGCCGCGGCGGAGGCGGTCCGTGCGCTGCGCGAATCCGCCGCAATCCCCGTCCCCGGCGACGCGGTCACCAACTGGGTGGAGTCCGCCGCCGCCGCCGCGGAGCGCCAGCTGCTGGCGCTGGCCGATCTGCGGCACGGCGGGCTCGGCACTGCACCCAAGTTCCCGCAGGCACCGGCACTACGGTTCCTGCTCGAGCGCCATCGCCGCACCGGTCACACCGCTAGCCGGGAAGCCGTGATTCATGCGCTTCGTGCGATGGCTGCCGGTGGAATTCGGGATCACCTCGGAGGCGGCTTTCATCGCTATGCGGTGGACGAACAATGGCATGTGCCGCACTTCGAAAAGATGCTCACCGACCAGGCGCTGATCGCGGAGCTCTACCTCGAGGCATATCGCCAGTTCGCTGATCCGACGTATGCTGAAATCGCGCAGGAAACAGCGCTGTTCATCGCCCGCGAGCTGGCCGGCCCTGACGGTCGCCTGTGGGCGGCGCTCGACGCGGACAGCCCTCGTGCGGGCGATCCGCATCACTCCGAGGAGGGATCCTTCTACACCTGGACGCTCGCAGAGGTGCGCCAGACCCTGCCGCCAGAACTGCTCACGCTGGCGGCCGCCGCCTGGGATCTGCGGGAAGAGGGCAACGTGCGCGGGGCGGTGCAGGGTCCACTGGCCGGCCGCAACGTGCTGCATGTGGTGCGGACGGTCGAGCAGCTTGCCCGCGAGCATGCGATGGACTCCTCAGAAGTGGCGCGCCGTCTCGAGATGGCCCGGCAAATGTTGCTCGAGCGGCGCGCGCAGCGGCCGCGACCATTCGCGGACGACCTCACGCTCGCCGGCTGGAGCGGACTGGCAATCAGTGCGCTGGCCCGCGTCGGAGCGCTCCTCGACCTCCCCGCGGCCGTGGTGGCCGCGCGGCGCGCTGCCGAGTGGATCCTGCGCCATCTCTGGGACCCCGCCGAACCGCGTCTCTGGCGGTGCTGGCGCGGACCCCACGCCGGCATTCCGGGCTTCCCCGAAGACTACGCCGCCGTCGTTCGCGCGCTGCTCGACCTGTACGAAGCGGACCAGGAACCGTCGTGGCTGCAACACGCAGTTGCCGTCCAGCAGGCGATGGATCGGCGGTGCTGGGATGATGCGACCGGCACCTATCAGGTGCGCGACCTCACCGACAGTCCACCGGTCGCCGTCGGGGAGGGCGATGAGCTCACCCAGCCCTCCGCCACCGCGCTGGCAGCGGGTAATCTGCTGCGCCTGTGGCTCATGCTCGAGGCCGACGCATGGCGCGAACGGTTCGACGCATTGCTCGCCGCCGCCGCCCCGCGCGTTGTCGCGCATCCCATGGCCCACCCTGCGCTGCTGACCGCTGCGGCCGCCCGGACGGAGGCACTTCGCGTCGTCATCGCAGGCCCGCCCGAGGACGAAACGACGCGCGCGCTGCTGCGCGCCGCGCGCCTTGCCGCGCCGCCGCTGTCGGCGGTTCTCCACACCGACGGCCGTTCTCCTCCTCCCTCCCCGCTGGATGCAGCCGCATGGCCCCGGCTTCGGCCCGGCGGCGCCCGGGCTGCCGCGATCGTCTGCGCCGGACACGTGTGCGAGCCCCCGATCTGCGTCCCGGCGGAACTCACCGCGCGTCTCGCACAATTGCCGCAGACGCCTCGGACGTGACTCCGGCGCACCCGCCGCGTATTCTTGCGGTTCGGGAGATTCACAATGACGACTCTGCCGCTCTACCTCACCATCGCCGGCGTCGTCGCCGTCGCACCACCGGCGCCCGAGGAGATTCGCGCGCTCGCCATGCGTGTCGCGGACTGGCAGCTGGCGACCCCATCGCGTCATGCACCGACCGATTGGACAAAGGCCGCCCTCTATGCGGGCCTGATGCATTTGAGCCGAAGCGCACCCGACGCGCGCTATCACGACGCGATGCTCGCGATGGGCAAGTTCAACCAATGGCAGCTCGGACCCCGTCCTTATCATGCCGACGACCACGCCGTCGGGCAGACCTACGCCGAGCTGTTCCGGCTCCACCGCAACCCCGCGATGATTGCGCCCATGCGGGAGAGGTTTGACTGGATCATCGCTCATCCAAAGGACGACGATCTGAGCTTCCAGCGCAAGGACAAAACCGACCGCTGGTCCTGGTGCGACGCGCTCTTCATGGCGCCACCCGCATGGGCGCGTTTGGCGCTGGTCACCGGCGATCGCCGCTATCTGGATTTTGCCAACCGCCTCTGGTGGGTCACCAGCGACTACCTCTACGATCGGGAAGAGCACCTGTTCTATCGCGACGACCGCTATTTCGCGCAGCGCGAGGCGAACGGCCGGAAGGTATTCTGGAGCCGCGGCAACGGTTGGGTGCTGGCCGGCCTCGCGCGGATGCTGCAGGTGCTTCCAGCGGACTATCCCGACCGCCCGCGCTACGAACGCCAGTATCTCGAAATGGCCGCCGCGGTCCGTGCGGTTCAGCCGGCCGACGGAATGTGGCGTTCCAGCCTGCTGGATCCCGAGGCCTATCCGCTGCCCGAGGCCAGCGGGACGGGTTTCTTCACGTTTGCGCTCGCGTGGGGACTGAACGAGGGCCTCCTCGCCCGCCCGGCCTACGAGGACGTTGTCTGGCGGGCGTGGGCCGGCCTTGTCCGCTGCGTCCGCGACGACGGCCGCCTCGCGCACGTACAGCCCATCGGCGCGGACCCCAAGCGCTTCGATCCGGAACACTCCGACGTGTACGGCGTCGGCGCCTTCTTGCTGGCGGCCACGGAGCTGTACCGGCTCGCCGGCGGGCGACTGCGGCCGGCGGACGAGTTGCCGCCGGGCGCCGCCACCGCGGACCGTGAGCCCCCCCTACCAGCTGTCGTGCCCGCCACCACCAACCCCGTCGCGCAGCCGGCGCGCGACGTACCGCGCGCGTGGGGCCGGCATGTCCCCGAACGCAAGGACGACATCGCGTGGGAAAACGATCGCATCGCGTACCGCATCTATGGCCCGGCGCTGGAAGCGACCGGCGAACTCAGCAGCGGCATTGACGTGTGGGTGAAACGCACCCGTCGGCCGGTGATCGACGACTGGTACCGCTCCGGCGACTACCACCGCGACCATGGCGAAGGGGGCGACTTCTACAAGGTCGGGCGAAGCTGCGGTTGCGGCGGCACCGCGGTCTGGCACGAGGGCCGGCTGCATTTTGCGAACAACTGGGTTCGCCACCGGTTTTTGCGCAACGGTCCGGACGTTGTCGAGTTCGAGGCGGACTACGCGCCCTGGCGGGTGGGCGAGCGGACCGTCGCCGAAACGCGCCGCATATCGCTGCGTCTGGGATCGAACTTCAACCGGATCGAAAGCCGGTTTTCGACCGACCCCCCGGGCGACCTCACCGTGGCCATCGGGATTGTCGAACGCACGGGCGAGGGCCGCGCGCGATGGAACCGCGAAGAAGGCTGGCTCTCATACTGGGAACCGGAGTCGCCGCCGAACGGCTCCATCGCATGCGCGGTATGGGCGCCGCCCGACCAGATCGAAGAGATCCGCCGCGCCGAGGGGCATCACCTCGTGCTGGTCCGTGTGCCGGCCGGCCGCCCGCTGGTGTATGCGGCGGGCGCGGGCTGGTCCAAGGGCGATTTCCCAACCCCCGACAGCTGGGAGCAATACGTGCGGGAGTTCGCCCGCCGCGCGCGGGAGGGGCTGCAATGAAAACGCTGCGGACCGCCGATGCGGTTCGGTACCGCCGGATGACAGCAGAAGAGCTGCGAAGTCATTTCCTTATTTCCGGTCTGTTTCGCCGCGACCGCGCGGAGCTGGTCTACACCGATGCGGACCGCGCACTGGTCGGCGGCGTGATGCCCGTCGCCAAGCGGCTGCGCCTCGAAGTCGGCCGGGAACTTGCCGCCGATTACATCTGCCAGCGTCGAGAGATGGGGGTCATCAACATCGGCGGTCCGGGCCGTGTCAGCGTGGACGGACGCGAGTTTCCGCTCGCAAACCGCGAATGTCTCTACATCGGCCGAGGGAGCCGAGAGATCGAGTTCGCGAGCGAGTCGGCCGAGCAGCCGGCCCGGATGTTCTTGCTGTCGTACCCGGCTCACGCCGCCTACCCGACCGCGAAGGCCACCCTCGCCGATGCCCGACGCGTCGAAGTGGGCGCCGCCGCGACCGCGAATCGCCGCACGATTCACCAGTTCATTCACGAGGGCGGGCTTCGAAGTTGCCAACTGGTGATGGGCTTTACCGAGCTCCACGAGGGCAGCGTCTGGAACACGTTCCCTCCCCATCGCCACGACCGCCGCACGGAGGTGTACTGCTATTTCGACCTGCCCGCCAATGGTGTGGTTCTCCACGTGCTCGGCGAGCCCGAGGACACCCGCCACATCGTCGTTCGCGAAGGTGAAGCCGTCGTCTCCCCCGCCTGGTCCATCCACAGCGGCGTCGGCACCGGTGCCTACCGCTTCGTTTGGGGCATGGGCGGCGAAAATCAGACCTTCGACGACATGGACCCTGTGGATCTCGCCACCCTCGCCTGACGGCACCTCCGCCGCTCTCATCGGCCGCCTTTGCTGAAGTTCCCTGTCGGTGCGCAGCACTGGCCGAGCGAGCGATGTCCCGGATCTTCCGCCGCTGCCCGCCCCTCAGAGTTCATTTCCAGCCGTCCCCCGCGCTTGCCAGAGCTCCCCGCCAGCGCAAGGGAAAAGCGCAATCACTCAGTAACTGCAGCGGTAGCATCCGCTCCGTCGCCCGCCACGCGCGGCAGTCATTCTGCTCTTCGCGCTAACGACCGCTCGCCGCAGCCGTCGGCAGGCGATTTCACCGGCCGAGGCCATCGGCATCGCCTACCGATACCGGTTCCGTTTCCGCAGTGGAAACACTTCGGGCGGAATCGGCGGATTTCTCCACTCCAAACCCTTCCGATGAACCCGAACGCAGGCAAGCCATGGTTTCCCTGATCGGTCCTACCCCCCGCCAGCCCTCCCAGGTCTCCGCCGAAGGCGCCGCCACGACGGAGTTGGGCTAAAAGGCGGCGCTTCCCTCCCTACCTAATTTTGGGGATTGCGATCTGAGTGGTACTGTGCGAACGTAGGCCAAAGAAGATTGTGATGCAGGATGTTCGCACGAGGGCGATAACCATGAATCTAAAGGTGCGCTCTGTCTTGTCCTATTGCTTCTCCCTGCGACGATTGACGGTGCTGCTGTCGCTGGCGGGCTTCGGCATGGCCCAGGCGGCGCTGCGCACGTGGACGGGCAGCGGCGACATGCAGTGGTCCCAGCCGGACAGCACCAGTTGGGACGCAACATACGTGGCGGGTGACGACGTCCTGTTTTCAGGTGCGGGGCTGGGAACAATAGAAATCTTAGGTACCGTAAATCCGGCCACTCTGCGGTTCACGCACGGGAGCGGCATGTATATTTTCACCAATACGGCCGCCTCGTTACATGCATCCGGGGGTTTCACCAATGCCAGCGGCGGCATTGTGCAGTTTGGCAACATGCAGAATCAGCCGCTCTTGGGCCTGAGTTGGACCGGCGCGACACTGATCGCGAACGGTTCTGAGCTGCGTCTCACTCGCGCGACGTCGGTCGGCGTGTCAACTTCAATCGTTCATCTGAGTGGCGGAATCATCTCATTCGGCGCAGACAACAGTGTCGCCTACCTCGTGCCGAACCCCGTCGTGGTAGGCGCGGCGGGCGGGACCATTCGCGTGCAGTACACGGCGAACCAGACCCGCTACAACTTCACGAATGCGATCAGCGGCAGCGGTCCACTCACGCTGATGTCCTGGGGCAACCCTGGCGCCGGTGCGAACGCGGGTTTGCAGCTTGCTGGTAACAACAGCGGGTTTTTCGGGCCGGTCACCATCGTCTACACGGGGATGGTGACGCCGGTGGCGGCGACCACTCGGCCGACGGTAACATGGTTTACCAACGCGACCGCGATGTTTCCAAACGCCAGCGGCATCACCGTCCGCGACGGGGGTACGCTCGGCGTGGAGTTTGGGCTGACCGATGCGCTTCTGGCGAACGTGAAGTTGGGACCGCGAGGGGGGCTGGCGGCACGAGGTGACGCGGGTACGCTCACCGCGGTCACGGCGCCGATGGCACGGATCCCCGCCGGCGGCATGCTGTTTTTGGACAATTTCCAAAACGCGGTGAACAACCGCTACCCGGACGCCGCACCGCTGGCGATGACGAACAACCAGCTCGCGATCAACGGCCGCAATGCTGCGAGCAGTCCGATCGACGAGGTCGTCGGCGCAATGTCGGTCGTCGGCGGCGCCCATGTCCTCTTGCGCCGCCAGAACGGCTCGGGCTCCGGCGTGGTGCTTTCGCCGGCAAGCCTCGCGACGCCCAACCCGGGAAGCTCATTGTTGATCGAGACCGACGCGCTGTCGTCACCGGCGTTGGGCGAGTCAGCATCGCTGAACTCGATTGCGATCCAGACCGGCGGCGCACGGCCGGCGGTGACCAACGGCATGCTGCCGCCGTCCATCCAAACCTACGAGGGTGGAAACGCGCTGGGGCATTTCGTGACGTACGGCGCGACGGTGACCAATCGCATCGTGCCGGCGACCTACACCAGCACCGACATCAACACCGCCGGCCCCACCGACCTGGTCAATAT
This sequence comes from Kiritimatiellia bacterium, assembly GCA_026417735.1. NCBI lineage: Bacteria > Pseudomonadati > Kiritimatiellota > Kiritimatiellia > Kiritimatiellia bacterium. The sequence continues at coordinate 124,849 of JAOACR010000021.1, read as the reverse complement.
CGGCGCTTCAGCGCAGACGCTCACGAGCTCGAAAACGATCTACGCGCTTCGGCTCGGACAGGCACTCACTCTGAACCCTGGTGTCACGCTGACGATCGGCAGCGGCGGCTTGCTGCTGACATCCCAAACGATCCAAGGAGACGGCACGTTGAATTTTGGTAACGTGCCAGCCTATATCGGCGCTTACAACGCCGCGGCGCAGGCGCACCTGCGTTCGAAGATCACCGGCACCGCCGGCTTGGTGATCATGGGAACCTCCCAGACACTGAACATCACGAACATCTTCAACACCTTCACCGGTGGCATTTGGATCAACGGTGGCGCGGCGCGCTTCCACTTCAATGCCGCGAATGGCAACGACGTCGTCGTGAACGCCTACGGGCGCCTGATCGCCGGCGGCACGGCCAACTCCATGGACACGATCGGCGGTCTCTCAGGCGCCGGTGCAGTGTCGGCCTGGATTGCGGGGTCGGGGATCTCTACCGGCATGCTCGTGGTTGCGCCCGGCTCCGGAACCTATCAGTTCGAAGGCGCGATGACCGATGGTGCGGCGGGCCGTGTGATGGGTCTGATCAAGTCGGGCGCCGGCACCCAGATCCTGGGCACCAACTTCGTTGGTCTGTACAGCGGCTTCACCGTCGTGAGCGGCGGCGTGTTGCAGGTCGACGGTTCGCTCGCGGGGTCGCCCGCGGTCGCCGTGGTGAACGGTGGTCGACTTCAGGGGACCGGCCTGATTGGTGGCCATCTCTTGGCTGCCGACGCGAACAGCACGCTGGCCCCTGGTGCCAGCCCCGGAACGCTGACGGTGACCGGCAATGTGACCATGGCATCAGGCACCATCTTTGAAGCGGAGATTCTCGGTCCGTTGGCCGGTCAGTACGACGTTCTCGCGATGCAGTCCACGTCAACCCTCACGCTCGGAGGGGCAACGCTGTCGGTGATCTCGCCCACACCGCTGCCCCTGCTCACGGTTTTCCCGATCATCAGCGGCTGGGGAACCATTGACACCTCCACCTTCAGCGGCATGCCGGACGGCACGGTGTTCACCGCCGGCGCGAACCAGTTCCAGATCAACTACGGAACGCTCTCCGGCTATGCGAATAGCGTGACGCTGACCGTCGTGCCGGAGCCGGGTACCCTCACCGTGCCCGGCCTGATCGGCCTACTCCTCATATTGCGACGCCGGCTCCGGTAGGCGCTCCGCGCGTGTTGAACTGCGTTCGCCGCACACCGCGGCAGGGGTGAGAGATGCTGCACCGTCGTCGTTTTCTGAAGGGCGCTGCTGCGCTGAGTCTGCTCTACCAACCTCGCGTGAAGGCGAGTGCCCCGGCTGTGCCGTCGGACAACCCGGCGGCGCGGTATGGGCTGGACTGGGTCGCACGTCTCCCATGGGACCGAGTGGTGAACCTCGCGGACATGCCGGGCGCTACCGACGACGAACGTCTGAACAACGCGCAGCGGCGAGCCGCCGAACTCGGCGGTGGAGTGGTGTTCTTGCCGGCCGGTGTCTACCGATTCCGCGATTCCATCCGGCTGCTGGACGGTGTGATCCTTCGCGGCGCTCCGCCGGAGCGAAACGACGCACGGGACGGCAGCTATCGGCTGGCCACGAGGCTAGAGTTTCCAGCGTACCGTTTTCAGCCCACGGGGGACGGGGCGCCGACGGATTCCGCATTCAAAGTCATCGAACTTGCGAACCCTGAGAATGGCGCCGGCTGCGGTCTGGTGCATCTCCACATTGAGCACGCCCGCGTTCACTGGCGTGAGGCGGAGGGCCACCGGAGCCGCCCCGGCCGGCTCGTCTATGGCTGCATATTGCGGCATGCCGCCGCAGCCGATCCTGAGGTCCCCGATCGGACGATCGGCCAGCATGGCTGGCAGCGCTTCACTGCCCGCCACGCCGCCGCGATCGAGATCGAAGCCGCCGGTGATGTCCTCGTCGCTAACAACCGCCTGCCTCCCAGCGACGCGCACTTCACGATGAACGGATATCGGCTGCGGCACAAGAACGAAACCATCGAGGTGGACGGAGTTATCTTTGACTACGACAACCGTCCTGGCATCTACGTGAACCATTTCTCGCTGGGCGGGGCGGGCGCCGAGGGACCCGACGGCACACCGCAGACTCATCCGCACGGTTTCCGACGTGGCCTTGTGATTGCGGACAACTACATCTGGCTGAGCGGCCGGATGGGCGTCGGCTTCGCCGGCGATGGCGTGATGTGCCGCGGCAACGTGATCCGCTTCGCCCGAGACGTGTGGCGGCCCACCACCACCGGCCGGCAAACCACCACCGGCGCTTCAACGAACGACAACCGCGCGGTGGAAATGCGCGGCTGGCGATGGCGGGTTGAGGATAACGACTACGAAGTGCACCGAAACTGGGCGTATGACCGCAAGTATCTCATCAACGACGGCGAAGGTCTCATGCACGAAGACCACTGCAACTCGACCGTGCTGGATAGCGCGCTGATCGGGAACCGCGGCAACACCTACATCTCGATCTACAAGACCGGCGGAATTGACGGCCTGGTGGTGGAACGTAACCAGGTGCCAAACATCATGGTCGTTGCCGACCGGAACAAGTCCCGCCATCCGATCCGCCGGGTGCGAATCGCGGAGAACGTGACCAGCGGACCGATTCAGGTGGGCGGCGAGCCGGCGTCGGAGGTCGTGGTCGAACGCAACCGTTGCACTGCGAAAGGCGGCGCGAAGCTGATGAACCAGGCGAATGCGGTCCTTCGAGACAACGAGGGGTTTGTGGAAGACCGGACACCGCCGACGCTTCGCCGCTAGTGGTACGGTCGGCCGGCTGCCCCCCTGGTTTCGTTTCCTGGCGTGAACGACTGAGCGCCGTGGTTGCGCCGGGACGGTCCGTTTCGCAGCTTATTGCGCGGCCTGAACGGTGACGTTCCCGGCCGGGGGCTCGTCCGGCGGCCGAGATGTAGACGCTTCGAGGAGCCAGCAGCGCGCCCTCCGATCGCCGCTGGCACCGAACCACGGCGGCGGTTTCAGGCGGCAGTGCGCCATTGCGTGGGGGCACCGAGGGTGAAACCGGCAGCCGGGGGGTGGTGCGATGGGGGAGGGCACATCCCCCGCCAGCACAATGCGGCGCCGCCCGTCCGCCCCAATGCGCGGCACCGCGGCGACTAGCGCAACGGTGTAGGGATGCAGCGGCGCCTCCAACACCTCTGTGGCCGGGCCCGTCTCGACGATCTCACCGAGGTACATGACTGCGACACGATCGGCCAAATGCCGCACCACAGCGAGGTCGTGCGTGATGAACAGATACGAAAGGCCTCGCTCGGCTTGCAGGTCGCGCAACAGGTTCAACATCTGCGCCTGTACACTCACGTCGAGCGAGGAGGTCGCTTCATCGCAGATGATCACCTCGGGCTCCACCGCAAGCGCGCGTGCGAGGCCGATGCGCTGACGCTGACCACCGGAGAACTGGTGCGGATAGCGGCTCGCCGCCGCGGCCGGCAGACCAACCCGTTCGAGCAGCGCGGCTACCCGTTCGCGCCGCTCTGCGTCATCCCGGCCGATCCGGTGGATCTCCATCCCCTCGAGGATCGCCTGTCCCACCGGCATTCGGGGATCCAGACTTGAGGCGGGGTCCTGAAACACCATCTGAACGCGCCGCCGCAACGGCTTCAGCACATGGAACGGCTGGCCCAGCATGCGCTCCCCGTCCAACCGGATCTCGCCGGCAGTGACCGGTGCCAGCCCGACCACTGCGCGCCCGACCGTCGTCTTCCCGCAACCCGATTCCCCTACCAGTGCAAGCGTCTCGCCGGCGCGCACGATGAGGTCCACGCCATCCACCGCCCGCACCACCAACCGCCGCCCCCCAATGCGGCGCCGCAACGGAAAATGCACGCAAAGGCGCTCGATGCGCAAACGCTCCGCTGCGGTCGAAGCACTTCGACGTACGCCAGCTCCGTTTCGGGCCTCACCCACCCGGCAGGGAGCCCGGATGCACGCCACCCGGTGGGCATCGTTCAGCACACGCCACGGGGGCCGGCGGGCGCGGCATTCCGCGATTGCCAGCGGGCAGCGGTCCGCAAACCGGCATCCTTCCGCCCACCGCGCCACCGGCGGAACCTGACCTGGGATCACGGCAAGACGCTCGCCGGGCGCAGCCCGGGCCGGCACCGCGCGCAGCAGCATTTGCGTGTAGGGATGCGCCGGCCGGCTGAACAGCGCTTCACGTTCCGCTTCCTCCACAATTCGCCCCGCGTACATCACCGCGACCCGATCGGCGTTCTCATACACCACACCCAAATCATGCGTAATCAGCAGCAACGCCCGCCCTCGCCGGACCGTGACCTCCCGCAGCAGTTCGAACACCTGCGCCTGAACCGTCACATCGAGCGCCGTGGTCGGCTCGTCCGCGATCAACAGCACCGGATCGCACGCGATCGCCATCGCGATCATCACGCGTTGCCGCTGCCCGCCCGAAAGCTGATGAGGGTATTCGACGCAGCGACGTTCCGCGTCCGGAAGCCCGACGCCGGCCAGCAGCTCCGCCGCCCGGCGCCATGCGGCAGAACGCGGAAGGCCGCGATGCAGCCGCAACGCTTCGGCGACCTGTGCACCGATCGTCAGCACCGGATTCAGGGCAGTCATCGGCTCCTGGAACACCATCGCAATGCGATTGCCGCGGATCGCGCGCAGTTCCCTCGGTGCCGCCCGCGCGAGGTCCTGCCCCTCAAACCGGATGGCGCCAGTGGAGATCCGCGCACCCGGCGGCAGCAATCCCAGCAGCGAAAGCGCGGTCAACGATTTGCCACAGCCCGACTCCCCGACGAGCGCCAGCACCTTGCCCCGGCCGACCCCGAACGACACGCCATCGACCACCGGCACGCGCCCCCGCTCGCTCGCAAACTCGATGCCGAGATCCTCGACCTCCAGGACCGGCGCCGCCGCGTCCATCTGCTCGCGCTCGTCGGCGGATCGAAGCACCTCGGTCACACCGGTTCGCTCCGCAGCCGGGGATCCAGCGCGTCGCGCAGCGCGTCCCCCAACACGTTCGCTGGCAGCACCAGGCCCACCATCGCCGCAAACGCGGCCGCCAGCTTCCACCAGATCACCGGATCCCGCGCCAGTTCGAGCCGAGCGTCGTTGATCATTCGGCCCCACGAGTAGGTGTCCACCCCCACACCGATCCCCATGTACGTGAGCGCCGCCTCGGAGAGCACCCGTCCCGAAAAGCCGAGTACCGTCGTGATCAGAACCAGATGCATCACGTTGGGCACGATGTGGCGCCACAGGATTCTGGCGGACGAGGCCGACATCGCCCGCGCCGCGGCGACAAAATCGCTCTCGCGGAGTTTCATCGTTTCGCCGCGCAGCACCCGGCAGAGCCCCGTCCAGGTGGTCACCCCGAGAATCACGCACAACTGCGTAAGCCCGCGACCGAACAGCACCATGAACGCCATCACCAACAGCACCGCAGGGATCGAGGCCAGCACCGTGTAGACGTACTGCACCACATCGTCCACCCACCCCCCGTAATAGCCGGCCAGCAGGCCGAAGAGCAGCGCGAACGGCACCACAATCAGGGTGGTGAACACCCCCAGCAGCATGCCAGTGCGCACGCCCTTCAGCGCCTGGTAAAACACGTCCTCGCCGATCCGGTCCGTGCCCAGGGGGTGCCTGCGCGGGTACCGCAGCGGAGGGTGCGTTCGCACCAGTGCGCCGTCCACGCCGCGCACAAACTCCGCCGTGAACTGCCGCGTTGCGAATGGCGCAGAGTATGTCTTCTCGCGCGCGGTGCGCCAGGGCGTGAGCAGCACATCCAGCAGCGTCAGCCCCCGCGCATCCCGTACCGTGCGCCCGGCCGCATCGCGCAGCACCGCGCCGGACGCATCTCGGGCCGGCGGATGCCATCCCACGCTATCAAGCAGCGCAATCAACGCGTACACCGCCACAATCCGCGCAGAAATGCGCGCAGCGCGTCGCCGGGCGACCTCCGCGATCGCCTGTCGCCACTGCGGAGACCGACGCACCGCGCGACCCGCCGCCACGCCCCCCAGCACGAGCGCGGCAACCACCAGATTATCGAACCAATAGACCACCGCCGCCTCCGGCTCAGCTCAGCCGAACCCGCGGATCCACCAGCACGTAGGCGATGTCCACCATCAACAGCCCCGCGATGTACAGCAGCGACCCCACGTACACCATCGCCCGCACCACCGCGAAATCCTGGCGCTGGATCGCGTCCATCACGTAGCTGCCGAGGCCGGGGATGCCGAAGAAGTTTTCCAGCAGCAGGTTGCCCATGATGAGAAACGGAATCGTCACCACCACGGATGTGAGAATCGGAATCATCGCATTCTTCAGCGCGTGCCGGAACAGCACTGCCCCCTCTCCCAACCCCTTCGCCCGTGCTGTGCGAATGTAGTCCCGGTGGATCTCCTCCAGGAACACGGTGCGGTCAAACCGAATCTGGCCGCCGAGCCCCGCCAGCACCCCGATCAGCACCGGCATCCACAAAAACCTCAACGCCCCCGGACCGGCCACGTAACCGGAAAATGGAAACCACTTCAGTACGCGCGCGAACAAAAACTGGCCTCCGATGATGTAGAACAACGTCGACACCGACATCAGCACCACGCATCCGACCAGCACCACCGCGTCGAAGGCGGTCCCGCGATGAAACGCGGCCAGCATCGCCACAGCGATGGTCACCACCAGCGAGATCAGGAACATCGGGAGCGTAATCGCCAGCGAGGGGCTCATACGCGCCAGCACCGCCTCGCCGATCGAGTGGCGGTCAATGTCTGAACGTCCGAGCTGGAGCCGCAACAGCGGGACGCTCGTCTGCCAGAAAATCGTCCGGCTGATCCGCCGGATCCCCCGCTCGGCGGAATTCCAGAACCTGGGCAGGTCGTAGCCGCGCTCGCGTTTCCACCGTGCGATCATCTCCGCGTCCACCTGCTTGTCGCCCAGAATCGTGCGGGCGATGCTGTCGGGGGAATGCACGCCGAAAAATAACGCAAACGTAAGCAGGTTCACGCCGATCAAGATCGGCACCGCGTACGCGAACCGTCGCACGAGGTATCTCAGCATCCTGCCGTCTCCGCTCCGGGAGGCCGCCGTCGGATCAACATCGCCGCGATCGCCAGCGCGGCCGCCTCCAACGCGAGCACCGGTGCGACCACCGGCCGGTTCCATTCTCGCCGCCGCCGGGCACGCTCCGCGGCGTCCACCCGTTGATATTTCAGCGTGTTGTGTGTCATCTCCCGAGGCTTCCCGTTGCGGTGCCACGAATGGCTCAGCACATAAAACGTCGGGTGAAACCCCCAGCACATCGGCGCATCCCGGCGCAGAATCTCCACCATGTTCGAGACCATCGCCGCGCGCTCCGGCCCGTCCCGCATTCCCTCCATCCGCTCGAACAGTCGGTCATATTCGGGATTTTCGTAATTGCAGATATTCGCACCACCGGAACGCAGTTTCGCATTCGGCCCGTAGAACAGAAATAGAAAATTTTCGGGATCCGGATAGTCGGCGAACCACCCCTGCCGGAAGAGCTGGAAGTGACCGCGCTCGAGCTTGTCGCGATACCGCGACAGATCCGTCCCCCGTTCGCGCAGCTCAACCCCGAGCTGCCGCAGCCGCCCCCGCATCCATTCGAACACCGCCACGAACGACGGTTCCCCCGCCAGCGCGTGATCCAAATGGAGCACCAACGGACGGCCGTCCGGCCCCCGGCCGTCGGGCCAGCCCGCTTGTGCCATCCACTGCCGTGCCTCCTCAATCGGCCGCCTCACCGGCCGTCGCCCGACCGGATCCCACCGGTCCGTCCAACGGTTTACGCCGGCCTCCCCCTCCAGCGCGCCGAAAATGCCCGGCGGTATCGGCCCTTGCGCCGACCGCCCCTGACCGTTGAAAAAGATGTCGAGATACTCGTTGTAGTCTAGCGCCGTCGAGATCGCGCGCCGCAGCGCCGCCGCGCGCTCGTTCAGCCCGCCGATGACCGGGTCCGCCATGTTGAATCCCACCCAGTAGATCGCCGCCGCGACCGACGAATGCAGTCGGATTCCACGAGCCCGCATGCGGTCCGACAGGATCGCCTCGCCCGAGCCTGACATTTGAATCGTCTGCTCGAAGACCTCCGGCGTCACATAGGTGTAGTCGTAATACCCCTGCAGAAACTTGTTCCACGCCGGAATCGACTCCCGTTCCACCACAATCGCGACACGGTCCAAAAACGGAATCGGCCGGCCCGCATCGTCGAGCAGTCCCGCTTCACGATCACCGGGTGCACCGTCCGAAGGGTAGACCCCTCCCCGATATCTCGGGTTCCGCTGCAGCACAATGCGGCGGTCGGGGTCACAGTGCCGCACAAAAAACGGACCGCTACCAACCGGCCACCGGTTCAAATCCATCTGACGGGCGGCGATCGCGGGCTCCGCATAAAAGCGCAGCGCCTCCTCCGGAATCGGTGCGGCAAAGTGCATCGCGAGCCAGTACAGAATCTGAGGATATTTGCGGGCGAGCACGAGGCGGAACGTGTACCGGTCAATCACTTCAATGCCGGCGCACGGTGTTGCGAGATAGTCCAGCACGATCGGACGGCGGTCCTCGTCCTCGCCAGCACCCTCCGCCGCTCGCCGCGCCCGCTCCGCAGCCAGCTCACGGGCAAGCGCATCGCTGTACTCTCCGAAGCCGAGAATTGCGCGTTTGAACGTTGCGTAGACGGGGCACGGTAGCCGGGGGTCGGCGAGCCGTCGCAAGCCCCGCACATAGTCGGCGGCCACCACCTCCCGGGTGCCCAGGACGGGAAAGTCGCAGGGGGTTCGCCAGCGCCGGACGTCGCGCGCCCTGACGCCGCGATACATGGGCTCTCCCGCCGCGTTCGTCGCAAAACAGGGGTGGTCCGCATAAAACATGCCGGGCCGGATTCGAATCGTGTACTCGACGCGCGCCACATCCTCCGGCGGCGGGTCCCCCTCCAACACGCGACCGTCCGCAGCACGAAACACCGGCGACGGCATCTCCGCCGCCGCCAGCGGCTGCAGCTGGTAAGGCCGACGCAGGTGATGGTACTCAAAGGGGGGCTCGTAAACGTTGTCCACCACCTCGGCCTCGTGGGAGTAATATGACGTGGCCGGATCCAGTTTATTGAACGGAGCGCCCACCGCGAAGTAGAGCGTCGCCGTCCCCTCCTCCTCTGGCGGATGGGGCGAGTTGTCGCAGCGGCTGAGCACCAGACCGGTCGCCGCAATCACCACCGCCCCCGCCGCGATGCCAGCCCAGCGCCGGCGGTCCTGCTGCTCACCACGCAACCCGTTCACGTCACCGCACGAACAGCCTCTGCGGCTATGTCCCGGCGGTCCTGCTGCCCACCACGCAACCCGTTCACCACCGTGCCTTATACCGTGCCGCTCGCCGCACCTGCAACTGGTGGCTGGTCGGCTCGTCTCGTGTCGCCTCCAACGGAAGGACGGCCCAGACCCTCTCACCTCCAACCCTTGGACATCCCTCTTCGCCGTCGCCGGTCTCGCGATCCCCCGAGCCAGCGTCTGATCCTGGTGGCAGGCAAGCGTGTCCCTCCCGCAACCCGCTCCGCATGCTCCGCCCGAGCACGGAGAGCCTTGCGTTTTGCATCACTCTTCGCCACGCTGTCATTGACGAAAACTGATGGAGGTACCCGATGAATCGACAGGTGGCGGCGTGGGCGGTGTTTCTCACCTGCACGGCGGCCGTGGCCGACGACTGGCGACCGCTCTTCAACGGCCAGAACCTCGAAGGGTGGATGTCCTCCGAGGGGGGGGCACCCAGCACCAACTGGGTGGTCGAGAACGGCGAACTGCGGCGCGTGGGTCGCGCGGGCTACATCTGGACCCGCGACCGATTCGGAGACTTCGAGCTGGAGCTGGAGTACCGCACCGAGGGTAACAGCGGTGTGTTCTTCCGCACCGACAATCCCCGCGATCCGGTCCAGACCGGTATCGAGGTGCAGATCCACACGCCCGGCGGCCCGAACCGGCACAGCGTCGGCGCGATTTACGACCTGCAGGCGCCGACGCGGAACGCAGCAAAGGACGGTTGGAACCGACTGCGCATCGTCGCGCGCGGTAGCCGGCTGCAGGTGGAACTGAACGGCGAACCGATCATCGATATGGACGTGGACCGCTGGACGGAGGCGGGACGCAATCCCGACGGCTCGAAAAACAAATACAAGCGAGCGTTGAAGGACTTCGCCCGTAGCGGACACATTGGCTTCCAGGATCACGGCGCGACCGTTGCGTTCCGCAACATCCGCATCCGTCCGCTGAACTGAGGTGCCGCCATGGTTGTCGGGCTGCTCACTGCGCGGCTCAGCATCCCGGAGGCTCACTCCCTCAAAGACAAGCGCTCCGCGCTGCGAAGCCTGAAGGACCGCCTGGTCGCGCACATGAATGTGAGTGTCGCCGAGGTCGGAGATCAGGACCTGTGGCAGTCTGCCGAAATGGCGTTCGTGACCGTGGCCGCGACGCGCGACGTCGTGGAGCGGCGTCTTGCGGACGTGCGAAACTTTCTGGCCTCCACCCCTCGGTGGGTGCTGCTGGACACCGAAACACAACTGCTATGAACCGGCGGCCGGCCTGTCTGTGGCGGGGTGTCCCGCTCCAGCGGGCTGGTCCGCGCAGGCGACTGCCCCGGCATCCGTGAGCAGTCCTTTGACATCCGACGCTGTTCGCCGGCTCGGTCGGCGCGTCGCGCTGCTCGCCGCCCTGACCCTGGGGGTGCTGGTCGCGGGGACGCTGGGCTACCGTCGGCTCTCCGCCGGCGCGGCATCATGGCTGGACTGCCTCTACATGACAGTGATCACCGTAACGACGATCGGCTACGGTGAGGTCCTCGACCCGGCGGTGTACGGGCCGGGTCTGCGGGTGTTCAACATGCTGATTGCGGCCACCGGCATCGGCATCATCACCTATACACTGAGCAGCGTGACCTCATTCGCAGTGGACGGCGAACTGAGGGCGCTATGGCGGAGGCGAGCGATGCAGGCACAACTGAATGCGCTGACCGGCCACTATCTGATCGCCGGCTGGGGTACGCTGGCGCCGGCGGTCGCGCGCGAGCTGCGACGAACCGGGCGGACCGTGGTGGCGATTGTTCCGAGTGAGGACACGCAGGCAGCCGCCGTGCGCGAGGGCGTGGAGCTGACCATCGTCGGCGATGCCACAGACGACGAACGTTTGACCGAGACCGGCATCACACGGGCGGCCGGCATCTTCGCGGCCACCGATGATGACCATCTCAACATCATCATCTCGCTCTCCGCACGGCGATTGAACTCCTCCATTCGGGTCGTCGCCGCTGCCCGCGACGAGGCCAACGCGGCGAAAATGCGCCGCGCCGGCGCGGACGCGACCGTCACAGTCAGCTCGATCGCGGGGTTGCGCATGGCCTCCGAGATGGTTCGGCCGGCCGTCGTCAGCTTTCTTGACACGATGCTGCGCCAGAGTGATCCGCCCCTACGCGTCGAGGAGGTCGCCGTGGGCAGTCGCGCGGAAGGGCGGCGACTGGCCGATGTGCCTGTGTCGGAGCGGCGCGACTCGCTCGTGCTCGCAGTTCGACGCGGCGACGGATGGACGTTCAACCCCCTCCCCACCTGGCCACTGCAGCGCGGCGATGTGGTGGTGCTGATGACCACGCCGGCGGACCTGGCCGCCTGGCGCCGCGAGCTTCAGGGCGATTGATACCGGCGCAGATACTCCAGGAACGCCTTCGCGGTGCGGTCGAGGTTCTCGATACTGCCCCCGCCCTCCAGAACCTCGCACATTTCGTACACCACCCAGCCGCGGTAGCCGATCGATCGCAGCGCCTTGAAGAACCGATCGTAGTCAATCACGCCCTGTGGGTGGTTGACCGGCACCGCACGCATCACGGGAGTGTCCGGAACATACTGCGTGTACTCGGCCGCGTAGCGGAATCGGGGATGGCGCACATACTGCGCGACAATGGTGTGCACCAGCCACGGTTTCATCGTGTGGACGGCCGCCTCGATCTCGGCCGGCGTCAGCCCCTGCAACGTCGGCGCCCACGCGTCGAACGTCGCCATCACGTTCGGGAGATTCACCTCAGCAAGCAGCCACGCCATCTGATCGTGATGAATCGCGATGTCGTGGTGGTTCTGCACCGCGAGCGTGACACCGTATTTCGCTGCCTCGCGGCCCGCGAGCTTCAGCCCCTCGGCCACCATCGCGTACTGCCGGTCATAAGGGATTCCCGGCCGCTCGTATCCGGTGAACACACGCACCATGTCGGTGCCGAGATCGCGTGCAAGCTTCGCGAGCTCGCCCACGTAGAGCGCCTGCTGTTCGACATTCGGGATACCCGCCTTGTCGCCGCCGGCGACAAAGTCCGTGTACCCGGCCAAACACACCAGCGTCAGACCCAGCTCCTCAATCCGCCGGCGCAGCCGAGCGCGCGCCTCAGCATCATAATCCAGCGGGGACACATGCGGCCGCTTCGCGACCAGCATCACCCCCTCGAAGCCCAGCTCCTTCGCCTTGACGAGAAACTCATCCACCGATAGCACCGCCTGCCCACGCCAGATTCCCGAATAGCTGATCGAGTGCAGACAGGGGCGAAAGCGTGTGTCCGCCGGGTTCCCGGAAGGCGGCGGAGGAGCCGCCACCGCCTCCCACGCTGCCATCGCCAACGCCACGCCAAACCAACCCGCCAGCTTCGTGCGAATGCCCGCGCCCCCGTTCATCGCTCAAGGATCTCCCGCTTGGCATCGGCGCCCATCGCCGTCGCCCCGCAACGATAGTTTAACCGCGATCCGCAGCCCCACAAGCGCAGCATCAATTTCGCGCCGCCGCACTCGGACATCTCGGCGCGAGCGGACACTCCCCACAACGCGGCCGGAGCGCTCGGCAAACCTCGCGCCCGTGCCGAATGAGGTTGAGGTGCAGCTCCCCCGCCCGTCCGCGCGGCATGTGACGCGCCAGCCACGTCTGTGTCTCCGCCGGCGACGCCCGGCGATCCACCCAGCCCAACCGCCGCGCGAGACGGTGGACATGGGTGTCGGCCGGGCAGACATCCCGCCCCAGACCGAACAGCAGCACACAGGCGGCCGTCTTTGGCCCCACGCCGGGCAGGGAGGTCAACAACTCCAACGCGCGCCCGTCCCGCCAGCGACGCAGCGGTGCAAGCGTTGGCCGCCCGAAGACCGCCGCGAGACGGCCGAGGATCCCGAGAATCCTGCCCGCCTTCGCCCGCGCAAGCCCGCTTTCCCGAACTGCCGCAGCAACGGCCGCCTCTGGCGCGCCGACGACATCCCTCCATCGGGGGAAGCGCCGGCGCAGCTCGCGAAACGCCCGCTGCGACGTTCGATCCGTCGTGCGCTGGGACAACACCGTGGCGATCAGTACATCCAGCGGCGCACGTCGCGGTATTCGCGGCCGCCCATAGCGCGCCCGCAAAATGTCCGCGACCTCACGAACCGCGTTGCGGCCCACTTCAGTGGCCCCCCGTCCCTGCCCTTCCAACGTCATCGCCGGGGGCTCCGCTGACGCTCCGGCGCCTCGCGCCACGCGGCCCGCAGCACCGCGAAGGCGGTCTGCCAATGGCGGCGACGCCGCACATACGGCGAGGACGGAGGTGGTCCCACGTGCGTCCAGCCGGCCGCGTCCAGATCGTCGGGAGGAATCGCCAGCGTCTCCCAGTTCGCAAACAGCCGCCCCCACTCGCTGTGCAGTGCCGCCTCCACTGCCGTGCGATGTCGCGGATACCATAGAAAATCGTGGTACAGCACACTGGCGAAATAGGACCATGGCGCCAGCGGGCTGCGCAGCGTCCACTCAAGCGGTCGACGCAGCGCACCCCAGTAGATCGCATGCTGCATCCGAGCCGCAAACGTCATACGACGGAACGGTCCCTCGAACCGCCAGTTCTCCGCGGCAGCGTCTTCGTCGCCCGCAATCCGGATCTCCCGCGGGTCGCCGCAACCCAGCCCCGCCTCGTGGGCCAACCGCACGTACTTCAGATCGCGCAGCGGGTCGAATCCCATCATTCGGGCGCTCACGGCATCAATCGCGACCATATCGGCGGACGCCAACACCACGTTCTTCACGTGCGGCGTCATGCAGCGCGGACCGGGGCCGTCCCCCGCAAACGTGCCGTCCATCACCGCAAAGAGACCCGCGTGAATGTGGCGCTGGATCCTCAACAGGTCGACCAGCGTCTCGTGAATCACCGGATGCGTCCAGTGCCGCCGCTCGTTCAGCAGGCCGCCGAACGCATTTTTCATCGCGCCGGTCGTCGTCGTGAACACATGGGTCTTCACCGTGGGCAGATGCACGATGTTTGCGCCCAGAAACCGGCGCGGAATGTGGAAGCCGTCGGGATAAACACGATGCAACGCGAGAAACTGACCGGTCAGGTCGCCGACTGCGTCGCGAATGTGGATCCACTCGGTCTCCGGCTCGTAGAGATGCACGTTCTGGATGCGGTGCGCGGTCACCACTGGGAGATGTCGGTTCTCGCGCTCTCCCAGCCGTGCGTCCACAACGACCGTCCGGTTGTGACACGCCCAGAGCCGGTCCCTCGCGTGTCCGAAGTGGCGCAGCGCACGGATAACGCCGTCCAGCTGCCAGGGAGTCGTCGAACAGGCGGGGAAAAAATAGTGCCAGCTGATATTGACCTTCAAAGCGGTTTCGGAACTCGGCCGCAACACGTCCGGCGCGCGGGCCAGCTCCATCGCCCGGCGGATGTCGTGCAGCACCGTCGCCGGCGATGTGCGAACCACAGCCACTACACTGCGCATACCCGCATCATAGGCGCCCCCTCTCGGGAGCACCAACCCTCTGCCTGATCTCGCGGCGCCACGGGCGCAATCAATAGCTAATGCAACCCTAACGTTGCCATTACGCCATCTCAACATTTTCAAAGCAGAATCTGAACCCAGAACGTGCCCCGCCGCGTTGAGAAGGGTCGAGCTGCACGGTTGCCGCGACCGGATCGCGTCCGCCGGCAGCGGGGGTGCTGGGGAGAGTCGATGATGCGCAGTCCAGGGGTGGTTCTGTACGGTTTCCTCGCGGCGGCTTCAACGAGGGCGGCATGGTATGACAGCATCCAGCCGTCAGCGGATCTGCGCTACCGAATTGAGTACATTGACGAGCAGCACAAGGAGCCGCGGCAGTCGGACCGCGTCCGCGCGCGGGTGGGATTCACTGCCCCGGCGCACGAGGAGGTGACGCTGGGCTTGCGACTGACCACCGCCGAGCAGGTCAACGGGGAAGGTGATCCCATCTCCGGCAACAAGGCGCTTTCGAATTTCGGGACGAAGAAGGGAATTTTCCTCGATCTCGCCTACCTCGAGTGGACGCCCTCGAAGATCCCGGGCCTCAAACTCACGGGCGGCAAGATGATCAATCCCTTCCTGTGCGTCGGTGACTACCTTTGGGATATGGACTACACACCCGAAGGTATCGCGGCGAACTGGAGCCTCGGTGAGCAGTGGAAGCTGCTGGCGAATGCCGCGTACCACTGGATTCAGGAACGACCCGCGGACGAGGATTCAAAAATGCTCGGTGGTCAGCTCGCGCTCAGCGGGCCGGTTGCCGAGCCGATCACGGTGACGGCGGGCGGCACCGTGTACGGTTTCACCGAAATGCAGGATCGGCCGGTTCTGGATTGGCGGCAGCAGAACCGCCCGTATGGCAACACCACTCGCACCCGCCTGAACGGTACGCAGTCGAACCAGGTATATGCGACCGGTTTCACCACGGTGGAAGGCTTCGCGCTGGTAAAGTGGGACAGTTCGGTCCCGGTCGCCGCGTTCGCGGCCGCCGCTGTGAACACCGAGACGGACGAGCACAACACCGGCTGGATGGCCGGCGTGCGGATTGGTCGGTTGGCCAAACCTGGCTCGATCCAGTTGGGCTACGACTACCGGCGGCTGGAGGCGGATGTGTCGCCCGGCGCGTTCGCGGACTCCGATTCCTTCGGTGGCGGCACCGACGCGCAGGGACATCGGCTGCAGCTAGCAGTCCAGCTGTTGAAGAACGTGCAGGGCGCCATCACCTACTACCTCAACGAAAAACATCTTGCGGACCCGCACGATTACCATCGCCTTCAGGTGGATTTCATGGCAAAGTTCTGAGGTGATCCCAGCCGCGGGAGTGCCTGAACATGTCGGTGCATCTGGAACGTGAGACCGGGCGGTTGAAGCAGCGCATTTTGGACATGTGCGCCCGCACGGAGCGCGCCGTGCAGGAGGCCGTCCAGTCCCTCGCGGAACGCGATGTGGACCGCGCCGCCCGACTGGTGGACGAGGATGACGTGCTCGATCGCTGCGAGGTCGAGATTGAAGAAGAATGCCTCAAGGTGCTCGCGCTGTATCAGCCCGTCGCAACAGATCTGCGGTTCATCATCGCGGTGATGCGCCTCAGCGGCGACCTCGAGCGAATCGGCGATCTGGCGGTGCACATCGCCGAGCGCGTGATCGAGATCTGCCGCGAGCCGCCGGTTGGCCCGCCGCTCGACTTCCGGCCGCTCGCGAGCCGAACGCTCGCGATGCTCCACCAGAGCATTGACGCGCTGATTGAGCTCGATGGCGCAAAAGCGACCGCAGTGATCCGCTCCGATGACGAGGTCGACGCCGAGAACCGCGCGCTAGTGGACCAGATCAAGGCTCGCATCCGTGCCCGTCCCGAACAGCTCGACGTCGATCTGAACCTGATGGGCATTGCGCGGCATTTTGAGCGGATCGCGGACCACGCCGTTAGCATCGCGGAGGACGTTCTATACCTGCTGGAAGGGCGCATTGTGCGGCACTCGAAGCTGGGGGGCGCGGACAGCGGCGGCGCCTGATTCCGCACCGGCGGTCGCCCCCAACACCCCGGATGCGGCGTGCTGCGAAGCTCAGCGTGCGGCCGCGCGGTCGCCGCGCACATCCCGGCATTCCATCTGGTCGTGGTGCCTCAGGTAGAGGTGCCCGTCAACCAGAACGGGATGTGCCCAGGCATCGCGCGTGGCCGGACCGGCAATTCTGAACCGGCCCCGAATCCGGAAGTCGCTGCCGGTCGGCTCCACCAGCAGCACTTCGCCGGTTTCCGACACAATCACCAGCCGACCGTCGGCCCAGATCGGGGCGCCGCGCTGCCAGTCCCGTGCTTCGTACCGGATACGACCGGTGGCCGGCTCCATCGCGATCCACCGCCGCGGCTCCCGATAGAACGAGGCGAACAACTCGTCCCCCGCGACCACCGCACCGTGCTGACCGGTATCAAGCGGGCTTCGCCACATGTCCTCCACCATCAGCTCCCCGTTGGCCGTCCGCATCCGCACCATGAGGCCCCCCTCCCCATCTGGACCGGTGACAAACACCGCATCGCGCCAGACGACCGGCGTGCAGGCGAGCACCTGAAAGCGCGTCGGTAACGGCCGGGTCCACAGCAGCTGGCCGGTTTCCGCATCCGCACCGAACGCATGTCGATTCGAGCAATTCACAACCACCCGCCGCTCGCCCACCCGAAGCAGAACGGGCGATGTGTAGCCCGCCGGATCCGCCTCGCCCGCCGGATCTGCCAACCGTTGATGCTGCGCCGACGGTGATGGCCCCAGTCGAAGAGGTGGCGAAGCCCAAACCGTGGAGCCATCACGCAGATCCAACGCGGCAATCAGCGCCCGCGCGCCCCCGGCGGTCACCAACACCCGGCCGCGATCGACAAGCAAGCACTCGCTGATCGCCCAGCGGATGTTGGGCGCCTCAAAGCGCTCCAGCACGTTCACCGCCCACAGCTCCCGACCGTCGCGCACGTCGTAAGCGGCGCACCGCCCGTGCGCGTTCAAGTGAACCACGCGCTCTCCTGCGATCGCGCAGGAGGCCCGGGCACCGGGATAGGGCCCCTTCCAGGCCGCGCCGTTGGTGGCCCGCCAGAGCACACGTCCCTCCATATCCAGCGCGTGAATCACCAGCACATCACCGAGATCACCGGTCACAACGATCCGTCCCCCCGAGACCACCGGTGACGACCACCCCCGACCGAGGCCGTGGACCGTCCACACCAGCGGGGGGCCGTTCTCCGGCCACTCCCGCAACAAGCCCGTCTCAGGGGAAATGCCATCGCGACGGCGTCCGCGCCATTGCGGCCAACCAGGCTCGGGCGACTCGATCAACTCGGCCGTTGCTAGCGTGGCGCTCGCGCTCACAGCCACCAGCGCGCGCGCCCAACCCATAGCGTACCCACCGCCCCAAAACCGCAGACGGCCAAACATGTCCGCCCCCGCACCTACCTTGTCAGCGCGAACTCCCGCTCTTCGCGGCTCCCCGCGCCACCCATACCCTTGCGACGGAGTCTGCCCGCCCCGCCGACACCTGACAAGCCGGCTCCCGGACCCCCATCACAACACTTCCGCCGCCACGAAGAGAGGGATCGAAGCTTCCGACACACCCGCCGTTGCGCTACAGGGCTCCGACGCGTAAGCTTTTTTTATGACCGCGAAACAAGCGATGGGAAAGGAGCCTGATATGTCCGCAAATCGATGGGCTGTTGTTGTGTGCGCCGCCCTGGCGGTCGCTGCGCAGGGCGCAACCGGATGGGAGGACGATTTCGAGAAGGCGATCGAGCGCGCCCAGAAAGAGAACAAGTACGTGCTCGTCGACTTTTCCGGCTCTGACTGGTGTGGCTGGTGCATCAAGTTGGACGAGGAAGTGTTCTCCAAGAAAGCGTTCAAGGACTACGCGAACGAGAACCTGGTACTGGTCCTTCTCGACTTTCCGCGTCGCAAGGAACTCCCGAAAAAAACCCGCGAGCAAAACGAGGCGCTTCTGAAAAAATTCGGCGTGCGCGGCTTTCCAACGGTGCTGATCCTGAACCCGAAGGGCGAGGAGGTCGCCCGAACCGGCTACAAGCCGGGTGGTGCTGAAGCGTACGTCGAACACCTCAAGGAGCTGATCGGGAAGGCGAAGGCCGCGCAGAAATAAAGGGTGCACGGAGACCACTTCCCTCCATACTGTGGGATCGAGCATGCGGGGTGCATTGGTTCTCCTCAGCACGATCTCGATCGTGGCGGTGTTGGTCGTTACGGCGCTGACCGGGCGCTGGCCACCGGTGCCGGGACGCCTGCCGGGTGACATTCGGATCGAGGGCCAGTCCGGGTCATTTTACTTTCCGATCACCACTTGCCTGCTGATCAGTCTGCTGCTCACGCTCGCCTTGAACTTGTGGCTTCGCTGGTTTCGCGGCGGACGGTAGCCCGTGGCTTGTTCGCCTACGGCCGGCTCCTCGGGCGAAGAGTACGGCGAGGCAGCGCCGTGCCGCTCGGCGTGCTCATTCGCGGCCCGTGTTTCCGGCAAACAAACGTGCGAGCCGAGCGCACAATGTGGTCGTCATTTCTTGCTTCTCCGCAAACCAATGACCCACGATGCGGCCGCCGCCTCGCTGCGGAGACGGCCCGCGGCAAATGGCGGCCGGCTCTTGGAGGGTGGGATGGTCCCCGCTAAAGTATGCGGTAACGCGAATGGGCGCGGAGTCGCCGGCGCTACGGAGGTACAACCGTGAGGACACTCCTGAAACATGCGATCCGTCTCGGGTTTGTCGGCTGCATGCCCCTGTTCGCCGGCCCGTCTGAATCTGCGACCACCGAGGGACTGCGCTTACCGCGCATCGAGGGAACGCGGCCTCGAAGCATTGTGCTGATTCTCTCCGACGACCACCGTTACGACGCGATGAGTTTCATGGGTCATCCGTTCCTGCAGACTCCACACCTCGACTCCCTCGCGCGCGACGGGGTTCACTTTCGCAATGCGATGGTGACCACTTCCCTGTGTTCTCCCAGTCGCGCCTCGATTCTGACCGGCCTCTACACCCATCGCCACCGCGTCATCGACAACAACCGACCCTTGCCGGAGGGGGTTCGAACGTTCCCTGAGTATCTGCAAGCAGCGGGCTATCAAACCGCGTTCATTGGCAAGTGGCACATGGGAGGAGATCGCGACGACCCCCGTCCCGGCTTTGATCACTGGGTCAGCTTTCGCGGCCAGGGCTCGTATCTCCCCACCCCGGCCGGTCTGAACGTGAACGGCCGACGTGTTCCGCAGAAAGGCTACCTCACCGACGAGCTGACCGATTATGCGATCGATTGGCTAGAGCGGGTAGATCGCTCCCGCCCGTTCCTGCTGTATCTCTCCCACAAGGCGGCACACGCGAACTTCCTCCCGGCGGAGCGCCACGCTGGCTGCTACCGCGACGCGGCCTGGCGGCCGCCGGCCAATGCCGCCGATGCCTACCCGGGCTATCGTTCGCAACCGCGATGGATGCGGGACCAACGCAATTCCTGGCACGGCATCGACTTTCCGTACCACTCTGAGCTCGACATCGCACGCTTCTACCGCGACTACTGTGAAACGCTGCGCGCGCTGGACGACAGCGTCGGCCGGGTGCTGGAGTGGTTAGATCGCCGAGGGCTTCGCGAATCTACGGCGGTGATCTACCTCAGCGACAACGGCTTCCTTTTCGGCGAGCACGGACTGATCGACAAGCGCGTCGCGTATGAGGAATCCATCCGCATTCCCCTGCTGATGCGATGCCCGGAGCTCATCCGGCCGGGCAGCGTGGTGACTCAAGTGGTCGCGAACATGGACATCGCACCCACGATCCTCGAACTGGCCGGCCTTCAACCTCCGGCCGATTGGGACGGACGCAGTTTCCTCCCTTTGGCGCGCGGTGAACCGATCGCGTGGCGCACCGAGCTTCTGTATGTGTACTACTGGGAGAAAAACTTTCCGCATTCACCGACCGTCTTCGCGCTCCGCGGCGATCGTTACAAGTACATCACCTACTACGGCATCTGGGATACCGATGAGCTTTACGATCTGCACACAGATCCGGGCGAAACGGTGAACCTTATCAACAGCGCGGCACATCGCGAGATCGTTTCGTCAATGGAGCGCCGCCTCTACGAGATCCTCGCGGAGCGTGGTGCGATGGCGATTCCGTTGAACGCGCCGATGGGGGGGTCGGCCAACAAACGTCTGGGACCGCGGGGCGGTGCGCGCGCGGCCGACTTTCCGCCGCATCTCGTTGTCCCCGCGCCACTGAACCGGGGCGCCCAATGAGCCGCCCACACCCACACCGCGCCCGACGCCATACTAGGGGGGTGTGCCGCGCGTCGATTGCCGCGCTGGCGCTCGCCCACGCAACCCTTGCCGAAGACTGGCCGCGCTGGGAGGGGCCCTCGGGGGACGGTCACATCCCCGCGAGCATGCCGCTGCCGGCCGGTATCCCCAGCGATCTCCGGCCCCGCTGGACCATCCCCATCGGCGGGGGCATGGCTTCACCGATCGTTGCTGCCGGGAGGGTGATCTTGCCCGAGGCCGAGGGGGAGCGCGAAGTGGTGCGCGCGTATGACGCAACGACCGGCCGGCGCCTCTGGCAGGCCGATCTCGATTCCGTCTTTCGCGACCATCTTCCGACCGGCCCCCGAGCCACCGCGCTCGCCGATGAGGATCGTGTCTACGTTCAATCCTGCCGCGGCGAGTTCCGCTGTTTGCGGGCCGCGGACGGCACTGCGCTGTGGAGCGTCAACTTCGTCCGCGATTTCGGCGCCGAGTTTCATGGGGAGGTCGGCGAGGCCGTCGGCGCGGCCCGCCACGGCTACACCGCTGCGCCGTGGATTGTGGCCGACCACATCGTTGTTGCGGCCGGTGGCCGCCCGAACGCATCGGTGGTCTGCCTCGACAAACGAACCGGCCGCGTCGTCTGGCGTTCGCAAAACGATCCGGCCGGCTATGCGGCGCTCACCGTGGGCGACGTGGCTGGGCAGCCCACGCTCATCGCATTCACTGCGGAAGCACTGATCGGGCTCGAGCCCCGCTCCGGAGAGCTACTGTGGCGGTGTCCGGTGCAGACGTCGTTCGGACGACACATCACGAGCCCCCGCATCGCCGCGGATCGTGTGCTGGCTAGTTCGCACCAAGCGGGCCTCTTCGCGGTCCAACCGCCCGCCAGACCCAAGGGGGACACGCTTACGCCGATGTGGACGACACGCGCCCACGCGGTGAATGTTGCGCCCTTCGTGGTTGTCGGCCATCACCTCTACGGGCTGGGACCCTCCCGCCGGTTGATGTGCGTGGACGCCCGCACCGGCGAACGGATGTGGTGGCGCGAACAGTTCACCGGGGCGCCCCTCAAGAATGATTGGGCCGGCCTTCTCGTGAGCGGCGACCGGCTGCTCATTCTCGCCGGCAACGGCCGCCTGCTGATGGTGGCCGCGGACCCCTCCGAATTCAGATTGCTGGCGGGCCCGGTCGAAGTGTGCGGCCCCAACTGGTGCCTCCCTGCATGGGATGGGCGCCAGCTATATGTGCGCGACGACGCTACCCTGCGCGCGTTTGAACTGCCTGCCGTTTCAACCTCATCCCGCTGAAACGGCGCGACATCAGCGAATCGTGGATCGGCGCCTCGTCGGCCGGTTTGACGCAATTCGATCTGCTGTTTACCTTGCGCCGGCAGGGTTGGTTCATCGCGCACCGTTCCACTTGATCGCCGGGAAGCGGGGGTCTCGAGATGAACAACGAATCGAAGAGGCTTCATCCACACGCTGGCCTCGCGCCACCCGGCCTCGCTCTCACCGTCGCAACCGTGCTCGGTGTCGGCGCAACGAGTTTTGCCTCTCCTCTCCCCCAGCCTGACTCAGGAGGGCTGCTCCGCACGGACAACAGCATGGTCACGGTTGGAATTCACCGGGGGATGGGCGGCGCGATCGCATGGCTGAGTTGGACCGGCCACCCTCAAAACGTCGTGAATCACCACGACCCCGGGCGGCTGATCCAGCAGTCGTATTACGCTGGCCATCCACTCGATCGCAAGCGGGATGGTCAGTCACCCCATTGGAGTCCATGGCCTTGGAACCCCGTACAAGCAGGGGGAGTCGGGGCTTGGGCGCTCGCCAGAGAGCTTCGTCGGCTGCAGGACGGTGCGCTCTATAGCGAAACCGTTCCGAAACTGTGGGACATGCCCAACGAGGACGCCTCGGCGCTGATGCGCCAGTGGATTCACTTCGAGCCGGACCTGCGCAACGTCGTCGCGGTACGATGCGAGTTCCTCGCGTGCCGCGACGGTGAGGCCGATCGTTGGGGACGGGTGGCGAACAACGGCCAAGAGATCCCCGCCTGTTACTTTGTGAGGAAGTTCGATCGTTTTCGCACATATCTGGGAGACGGTCGCTGGCGTGCGGAGCCCACCGCACCTGGGCCGCCGTGGGGCAGAGCGCGACCGCCGCTCAACGCGGTCGCGGTGTTCGATGATGATGGGCAGGGCGTCGCGGTCTTCAGCCCCGCTGCGACGCAGCCCTGGAACTACGGACCGCATGGTGCCGACCGCGCCGCCGGCCCGGCGGACGCGCCATGCGTTCATCTCGCGCCGATCGACGTGGTCCCGATGGGGCCGCACTCCACATATCGCTATCGTTTTTGGCTCGTCGTGGGCACAGAGAACGAAATTGCCACCTCTCTCGATGCACTGCGCGCCCGCTATGGCGACCATCACGCAGATTTTGAGCCAGCCGGCAAGCTCGCCGCTCCAGCAACCTCATCTCCCCCCCCAACCTCACGATAAACACCATCGCGGCCGCTCGCTCGCTTCGCACTCCTCCCCTCTCTCATCAGCGCCATCGCGCTCACGCGCTTCCAGCGCCGCTTTGCGTCTCCCGCTCAACCTCGGCCACGGTGAGCGTCCGATGCGACAGCGCCGAACGTGGCAAGATCCCTCTGCCTCACATAGCCGCCCGGCCACCGCGGGTATCAGGTTTATGGATCGGCACTGATCGTCGGCGGTCTGCTCGCTAGATACACCTGGCTCAGTTGCCGCTCCCACTCATGGACGTGTTTGCAAAAGGGGATCCTCGACCACCTCGACCCACCGCTCCCGCCGCGTGACGATGGGCAGGGTCGCGCGGCAGCACGGCCAACGCCCCTCGACGATCGGCAGGTGGCAGACCGGCTGAGAGTGGGACACTCCGAGCGCACCGTGGCAACTCTCCGCTCGCTCGCCAGCACTGGTCCCCCCTGTCACGAAAGCTCACCGGCGCGCATGGTGTTCCCTCCTTTTCAACCCGTGGAGAGGTCTCGCCCAATGCGGCCGTGACGAGCATCTGCCCAGCCAAGCGCCAAGCCGCACGCTGCGCGGCTCGGCGGAAGGACCGAGCAGTCGGAATATCCGACCGGTTTCTCCCTCCCGGCTTGCTGAGGCCCCACCTTGCAACTCTGCCGGGCCCGTCGCTCTGCGAGCGGAAACGCAGGGAGATGCTGAGCACGCTCGTTCGTCGAGCCGCAAACATCATTGAACGAAGCACAGCCGCAAGACTGCCGGACCTCCACAATCAAACGAAGATCAGGTTCTCCGCCATTTAGACGCTGTGCGGCCCGTCGTCGGGCCGGAGCACCATCGCCTCCCTCTTGCACAACCCGCGGTGGCTCTTGCGACAGGATCGTCTCACTGGCCGTCGAACAACAGGACGCCGGCCGACAGTGCGGGCATTTGAAACCGCGCCGCGCCCTCCCGAATCTCCACTGCCGCATCGCAGGGCGCCACCGCGTTAGGCTGCTCCAGTGTGTTCCGTGCCCGAAGATGCCCGGGTGCAATCAGCACCAGCCGGCCTTTTTCCACGGGGCCGCTGCGCAAACGAACCGAAATGTCCTGCGGCTCTGCGGCGGGATTGACCAACTTCACCACGATCTTCCCGTCTTCCCTGCGGACGGCGACGGCGTCCACCGAAGGCCCATCGACAGAGATCGCGAGACGTTCGCGGGCCGCATGTTCTCGCCAGAGCCGCATTACGACCCAGTTCGGAGCCGGGAACCAACCACAACTGTCAAAATTGATCAGCGCATTGTCCCACGCCCGAGCGGACACGTGGCGCAACAGAAGCGCGGGTGACGCCATCGTCACCACGTCCCCGCACCGCTCCATCGCGTTGAGCAGACCCGCCGCATACAGGCCGGTCCGCCAATCTGTGCTCTGCGCGTTCCACTCCGACACGAACACTTTCAACCTGGGGTTCTTGGATCGCCGGATCAGCTCGCGCAGATCCGCGAACCATCGCTCTGCCTCCGCGGGACCCCTTGCGAAGCGATCGGGATGTTCGTAGTGGTGGATACTGATCGCGTCCACCAGCTCCGCACATGCCTCGATCAGTCGTGGATCCCAGCGCCCATGCCGTTCTGTGGACAGGCCGCTGCCCCCGCAGGCAATCAGCAGCCCCTCCGGGCATGCCTTCCGCAACGCCGGCGCGAACTCGCGAACGATCTGGATGTAGGTCTCCACGTCATTGATGATCCACGCCTCGTTGTCGATTTCCCACATGCGAACTCGATACGGTTCCGGGTGACCGTTGCGGGCTCGTTCGCGGCCCATCGGCGAGTCGGCGGGACCGTTGCAGTACTCAATCCACTCCAACGCCTCTTGCAGGTACGTCGCACGCGGAGTCGCCGGGTCGTGGCGGCCCGTATTGATCACGAGCACCGGTTCGGCCCCCAATCGGCGGCAGAGCGCAAGGAACTCATCGGTACCGAACGCGTTCACGTCGAGGTCATCCCAGAGCGGCCGAGCATTCGGCCGGCGCTGGATTTGGGGGCCCACGCCGTGTCGCCAACGGTAGTGTTCCGCATAGGCACCGCCGGGCCAGCGGATCAACGGCGGACGGAGCTCCGCGAGTGCCCCCAGCAGGTCGGGGCGAAACCCGCCGGTCGCACGCGCGGAATCCGGCATCAGCACCACCTGGTCCAGCCGCACATCGGCCGGTCCACGAACCAACAGTTCCACCGCCGCGTTGCGCGCACCCCGCGCCGGCGTGAGCGCGATCGGTAGCTCGATCCATTCGTCCGAGTTCGTTGGCGCCAGCGCCGTCTCGCCGAGGAGCCCTTCCCCATCCACCAGCCGCACACACAGTCCCGAGGGCAAACGGCCCGACAGCCAGAGACTACCCCGAAGCACGTCGCCTGCTCGCACGCAAAGGTTCGACTGGCGTACCCCACCGGCGGCGGCGGGACCCTCCCCGCGAACGCGAACATGTCGGCGGCCATTCGCCGACTCGCCGCTGACCGACGCCACCTGGCACGACTCACCGAACGCCCCCCAGTGCCGTGCCGACAAAAGCGGGATGGGAGGCAGGCCCTCCCACAATGGTTGTCCTTCCGGCGTCGTCACGCGGAGGTTGCGGAACTCTGCACGGGTCTCCCACGTCCCGATACCCACGCACCCGGCAGAAATCGGCGATGGATCCAACCACTCCAAAATCGGTTGATCATCGAGCCAGGCCTGCAGTCGGCCGCCCTCCACGCGCACTCGCACACGATACCACCGCCCCGTATCGATGCTGCCCAGCGTGGCCTCCCCCACCGGCGCCTGACGGCCGGCGGTGGGGGCACACTTTTCGAACTGGTGGCGAACGTTGCCCCAACCGCCGAGATTCGCCCAGTAAAACTGGTCGGGACCCGCCGCTCTCACTATCGCGAGAAAACCCTCCCGCCCTCCGAGCTTCCGTGCCTCGAACGAAAACTCCACATCGGTCCAGCCAGGATCGCCAAAGACCAATCGCTGGTCCGGCTCGTTCGAGGACTGGCGGATCACGTCTCCTTCCACGCTCCACTCGCCCTGCCCCGCCTCTTCAAAGCTCCGATTCAACAGGATCTCGCCCCACAGGCCCCCGTGGCAGGAGTGATAAATGTGCTCAAGAAAGTGTCCATACACGCCCCTCTCCACCGTGTTCAGCACCACGGCGGGATCCACGGTCAGCGTTGTGGTGCACCGGCCCACCCTCACTCCGAACGCGGTGGCCAAAAGGACAACCGCCAGCGAACGCATCCGCCACCTCCGTGTTCGATCCGCGGGCCCTCGAAAGCAGCCCTTCCGCAGACTCAGACTGGGCCATCGCCGGCCCCGTCGCAAGCTCGGCAAAAGCAAGCGGGGTCCCATCGCAACGGTGTTGGTTGACCCCCCGCCCGCCATTCCGTAGCTTGGGTTTGGTCGCTGGGGGAGCTCCGATGGGCGGAGCTGAGACCGCCGAGGGCGGCGGAAACCCCGCGAACCTGATCCGGGTCATGCCGGCGTAGGGAAGCGACCCGCCCCTCGGACGGTCCCCTTTTCCCCGCGCGGCAGACGTTCTGGAGGTGCCCATGTCCGAGCGCACGCTGTTGGAGTCGGCCCGCGCTGGCGAGACGCCGCCAGAGGTGTTCGAGGTCGCCCGCAACGAGGGACGTTCGGCGGAGGAGATTCGAACGGGGCTGGCGATGGGCAGGATTGTGATTCCCGCAAATCGGCGGCACACCCATTTGCAGCCCGTCGGGGTGGGCCGCACGCTCCGCACCAAAGTCAATGCGAACATCGGAAGCTCCCCGCTGGCGGGTTCACTCGAGGGCGAGATCGCCAAACTTCAGGTCGCTCTGGAAGCCGGAGCCGATGCAGTGATGGACCTGAGCACCGGACCGGAATCCGCGAGGATTCGCCGCGAGCTCCTCGCCCGATGCCCCAAACCGTTCGGAACTGTCCCGCTGTACGAGGCGGCGGCTGCAGCGGACGACCCGGCTGATCTGGAACCGGAGGACTGGCTTCGGACGATCGAGCGCCATGCGGCCGATGGCGTGGACTTCATGACGGTGCACGCCGGTCTGCTGCGCGCGCACATCCCGCTGGCGCGCCGTCGGCTCGTCGGGATTGTCAGCCGCGGCGGCGGCCTGCTCGCGCACTGGATGAGCCGTCGTCGCGAAGAAAACCCCCTCTACACCCGGTTTGAGGATGTGTTGGCAATCTGCCGCACGTACGAAGTTACGCTCTCGCTCGGCGACGGTCTGCGGCCGGGCTGTCTGGCCGACGCTTCCGACGAGGCGCAGATGGCCGAACTCACCGTGCTCGGCGAACTCGTCCGGCGCGCCCGCAATGCCGGCGTGCAGGCAATGGTGGAAGGTCCCGGTCACATACCGCTCGACCAGATCGAATTCAACATGCGCCGCGAACGGGAACTCTGCGACGACGCACCGTTCTACGTTCTGGGACCGGTCGTGGCCGACTGCGCGGCCGGCCGCGACCACATCGCCGCGGCGATCGGCGGCGCCTGGGCGGCACTCCATGGCGCCGCGATGCTCTGTTACGTCACGCCAGCCGAACACCTCGGTCTTCCGGACGCGGACGACGTGCGCGAAGGTGTCGCGGTGTTTCGGCTGGCCGCCCATGCGGCGGACACCGCCCTGCGTCGGCCGGGAGCACGCGAGCGTGACGACGCGATGTCACGAGCGCGACATCGCTTCGACTGGCCCGAACAGTTTCGGCTCTCACTCGATCCGCCTCGCGCGCGCGCGGTTTGGGAGCGCACACGCGCCGCCGCCGGGCTTCCGCCGGAGCCGGGCGCGGCCGAGCCCTGTACGATGTGCGGCCCGAAGTTCTGCCCGATGCGGGGAGCCGGGATCGTCACCGGGGAATGATCGGACGGAATTTGGCTTGGCCGGTCCGCTTCCCAGTGCGATGCTTTCCTCGTGAAACGGATCTTGGCGGCGGTGGACTTCTCGCCGGTCACCGGCGATCTGATCCGAGTGGTCGCCGCGCTCTCGCGCGCGTTCCACGCCGACGTACGGCTGATTCATGCCGTCCCTCCGGAGCCCGATTTCGTGGGTTACGAGGCCGGTCCGGCGACGGTGCGCGAGCGCATTGCCGCTGAATATCGGGCTGCGCGGCAGCAGCTCCATGCCATTGAGGAAAGCCTCCGCGACGAGACGCCCGCAGTCAGTGCGCTGGTCGTGCAGGGCGACCCGGTCCAGAAGATCCTTGCGGCCGCTCAAGAGTTCGGCGCCGACCTTCTCGTGATGGGCTCTCACGGGCATGGAGCGCTCTACGATCTGCTGGTGGGGAGTGTCGCCTCCGGCGTGCTCAAACATGCACGGTGCCCCGTGCTGGTAGTTCCGTCGCGACGGCCCACGTGACCGGCAAGCCCGTTCAACGCGGGGGTTTGCGTCCCGGCTCCGCCACCCGTAGAGTGACATTGGATACCGTGATCGCCGCAGTGGAGTCGCAACCATGACGCCCAAGCTCCGAGAGCAGGCCCGTGTTATGTTGGTGGCCGGCGCGCTAATGGCCGCCATCGCCGGCTGCGAAATCGGCTCGCCCGACGAAGTAGTCCGTGAGGTCGGCATCAATATCGCGGGATTCTACGCGAATGGGAACGGCCGACTCGTCTCCCAGAACAGCGGGGCGCCGATCGTCAACATGAACCTGATTCAGAACGGAGATCAGCTGCAGGGAATCGACAACAACGGCAGGGTTTTTCGGGGTCGCGTCATTGCCTCGTCACCTTCCTCCGCAACGATCACGCTGGAAGGTCGCACCAGCTCAGGTGTCTCCGGGGTGATCCAGGCTACTGTCGACGTCAGCGGAAACCTGGCCACGATGCGCGGCACGTGGATCGAAGCCACTCTATACGGGACTGTTTATGGTCAGGCCACCGTGCCGACCAATCAGGGTGGCGGCGGTGGTAACCTCGCCATCAGCCCAGCGGGCACGATCACCGTGGCCCGCAACAGCACCACCACTTTCACTGCGTCGGGTGGCACAGGTTCCTACTCGTGGTCGGTCGCAAACCCCTCGCTTGGCTCGATCAACGGCAGCGGGTCGTCGGTGATCTACCAGGCTGGCAACATCGCTGGCACTCAGACCGTCCGGGTCGCGTCGGGCGGTCAGACCCGTTCGACCACAGTCGTCCAGCAGTAGACCCCTCAGGCCGGTTCTGTCGTGGCCGTCTGGCCGGGAACGAGGGCCCCGACCGCGGGCGGCTCCGTCGGCGGAGTGATCGCTCGCCGGCGCCGGTTCCGACGGCGACGATGGCGCCGGCGCGCTTGGACTGCCATTTCACGCGCGGCAGGAGTGCCGAACAACTCGTCACCGGGCACTTCATCCATCGCAAGCAGCGCCGCACCGTAGGCCGCGCCGGCTGCCGGCACTTCCGCACATTCCACCCGTATTCGCCGTTCCGCATACCATGGCCGGATGCGCTCATTCAGGCGCGCCTCGAGCACATTCAGAACCGTTCGGTTCCGCCAATCCACTGTGCCCCCAAGCACCACCGTATCCGGATCCATAAAACCTGCCAGAGTCGCTGCAATCGGGGCCAGCGCCTCCACCACCGCCTCCACGTGGTCATTGATCGCCGCGTCTGGCGTCTCAATCATTCTCAACTCCGCCATGGTCACTGGCGGCGGCAGAGCCGGGCGTAGATCTCCCCAAATCTCACCGGCCCCGCGATGACTGCCGCGGAACACTCGACCGCCCAGCACAATCGCGGCGCCCACATCCGTGAATTCAACCCGATCGCCGACCTCTCGGTGCCGAAGATACAAAAACAGCAGATCTGATCCCGTCGGCACGGTCGGCTGGTTCAGGTGCGCGATCGCCTCCGCCCGCGCGTCATTGTCAATGGTTGTGCGCGCGCCAAACACCTCCCGAACGGCAGCGGCCAACGGATGATTCCGCACCCGGAAGCCCTCGGAGTAGATCACAACACCCGAGTCCGGATCGGTAATGCCGGTCACTGCGACCCCAACCCCGAAAAAGCGTCCCGCCGGGGTCGGGTGCGAAGAGAACCACTCGTCCGCCCGCACTTTCAGCGTCGCCGGCACCTTCGCCAGATCCCGCTCAATTTCGAACTGGGTCGAGCCCACCAACCCACCGGCGACATCCACCACCGCCATTTGCGCAAAACCGGGACTCAACCCAAACCCCAGTGTCCAGCCCGCCTCCCCGCAAAGCTCCACATGAATCTGCCGCTTGCCAACCCTTCGCCTCGGCGGCTGTACGGGGCCCACTTCGCGCGCAAGCCCGCTCGACAAAAACTCGGCCATGATCTTCGAGAGCGTCGATCGATGCAGACCCGTGATTTCAGAGATTTGTTGACGTGAAGCTCTCCGGAACCTTCTCAAGATTTGAAAGACAAGCTTGCGATTGTGCTCGCCCGCCATTCGAAGCGTTGCCTTGCCTTGCCCAAACGTCATCGCTGCGGTCCTCCGCGTACATTTGAACATATCGTAACGTTGCTGGCAAGGCGGAGGACTACAAAAAGTTGATGCCCCCGGACAAAAAAGCGGAACAGAATGACAGCCGGACTGAATTTGTCCCTCTGCCACAGGCGCAACGCAAGGGAGATGAACAAGAAACTCAGCCCCTTTGGGGCCCCACACCCGGGATCTGAGACGTTCAGCCGCCCAGCAGACGAGCCTTGCTCACTGCCGCCGCGACCCGTGCGACATTGGCCCCGTGCCGTCGAGCCGTCTCCAAAGCTTCCGCGGACAGCTCGCCAGGGGTCATCGTCTCAGACGCCGAACGCCCGTACGGCCCCCAGTGCAGACCGCCCCGCGCGTATCCCGGCGTGTTTTTGGGCAACGGCACGATGATCATCCCGAGTTCCGCAAAATTGGACAGCAGCGCCAGCATCGCCAGCTCACAGCCGCCACCTGCATTGCCGAAGCCGCTGCCGGTGGCAAACACCGCGCCGACCTTGCCCACCATCGCGTCCTTCAGCCAGAGCGCACTACACGCCTGGTCAATCCACCGTTTCACGCGCCAGTCGGGGCTGCCCATGTGGACCGGGGTACCGACCACAACCGCATCGGCCGCGACCAGATCGTCTGCGGTTGCCGCCTCTGCACTCTTCACCTCCACCCGTGTCCCGGACACCGAGAGAACGCCCTCTGCGACCGCTTCGGCCATTCGTTTCGTATGCCCCCAATCGGATGCGTACACGACCAGCACCTGGCACATGCTCTCCGTCCTTTCAGTTCATTGGGTTGCACACTACGTCAATTTTCGCGGCTTTCAAGAACGCATCCCGGTGCTCAGGTGCGCAGGCCGCTGGTCAGGTCGAACACGGCGGCCAGCATGCTGATGGCAACAAACCCCACCAGGGTCGCGATCGCCACGATCAGCGCGGGCTCCAGGATCGTAATGAAGAGCTTCAACGTGCGGTCGAGTTCCGCCTCGTAGCGCCGCGCGATGTGCGCGAGGGCGCCAGGCATGTCGCCGGTCCGCTCGCCGACCGCGAGCATGTCCGTCAGCAATGTCGGAAACACCTTGCCCGCGGCCAGCGGGCGGGAGATAGTGGAACCGTCCGTCACGCGTTCCCGTGCCTGACGGATTTCACGCGCGATTACCCGGTTGCCGATCGTGCGCTCCACGATCGTCAACGCTGAGAGCACTGGCACTCCATTCGCCAACAGCGAACCGAGTGTCTGTGCGAACTGTGCAAATGCGGCGGCGCGCACCACCCGCCCGATCACCGGCAATCGCAATTGCGTTCGATGCCACCATTCACGGCCCGCCTCGGTGGCCAGCCCGCGTCGCGCCGCGATCACCGCCAGCAGAATGGCCGCAATCAGGATCAGTCCCCGCACACCCGTCAGCGAGCGGCTGAGGCCAATCAAAATCCGCGTGGGCAACGGCAATGTACTGCCCAGCTCGGCGAACATGCTCGCAAACCGCGGAATGACGAAGACCATGATGAAGACCACCGTGAGACTGCCCACCAACAGCACAATGCCGGGATAGGTCAGCGCCATCAGAATCTTCTCGCGTGTCTCCTGCGCACGTTCAAAATGCGCCGCCAGCCGCTCCAACGAAGCGGCCAGCGTTCCCGCCGCCTCGCCCGCCCGAACCATGCTGACGTACAGCGGGGGGAATGTGGCAGGGTGGGCCGCCAGCGCATCGGAGAGGCTCCGGCCCTGCACGATCTGGTCACGCAGATCGCTGATCACCGCGGTGGCCGCCTCCCCGCCACCGCCCCGCCGCGCGAGCGCGTGCAACGCCTCCCCCAACGTCATCCCCGAGCCCACAAGGTCGCTTAGCTCTCGCGTAAACTGCAGCATCTGGCGCGTTGCCATGCGCGGCGGACTGGCCCGACGACGCAGCCGAAACCGCCCCGCGGATGGCGCCAGTTCCACCGCAGCGGCCTCCTCCACTCGGACCGGTACACAGTCCATCCGGGCCAGCTCTGCAAGCGCAGCGTGACGGTCCGCCGCCTCCAGACAACCCTCCAGTCGGCGCCCGTCGCGCGCCCGCGCCAAATAGCGGAAGGTCGCCATCGTCGCGCTGCGCTCAGCCCTCCGCCAGCGCCTCGTCCTCCTCCGACACGCGCAGCACTTCCTCGATGGTTGTCACCCCGTCCAACACCTTGCTCCAGCCATCGTCGCGCAGTGTGCGCATACCCCGCCGAATCGCCTCGGCCTTGATCTCGTTGGCGGACGCGCGTGCGGTGACCAGCGCACGAATCGCGTCGTCCACCACCAAAATCTCATAGATTCCCGTTCGGCCGCGAAATCCCGTGCCGCGGCACTCCTCGCAGCCGACCGGCTCCCAGATCCCTCCCTCCCCCAGCCGCGCGATCGGAAACCCCACCTTTCGTAAGAATTCCGGCGCCACCGATGCCGGCCGGCGACAGCTGGTGCAAAGCCGCCGCACCAAACGCTGGGCCACCAGCCCTTCCACCGACGATGCGACCAGAAACGGCTCGATCCCCATGTCGAGCAGCCGTGTCACCGCGCCGGCCGCATCGTTCGTATGGAGGGTGCTAAACACCAGATGCCCGGTCAGCGCCGCGCGGATCGCGATCTCTGCGGTCTCCTTGTCACGAATCTCACCGACCATGATCACGTCCGGATCCTGCCGCAGAATGTGCCGCAGCCCCACCGCGAACGTGAGCCCGATCTCGGGACGAATCTGCACCTGGTTCACCCCCGGCATCTCGTACTCTATCGGATCCTCAACGGTGATGATGCGCAGATCCGTCTTATTGATCGTGTGCAGCCACGCGTACAGCGAGGTGGACTTGCCCGAGCCGGTCGGACCGGTCACCAGCAGGATCCCGTGCGGCCGGGTGATCAGCCGACGGAGAATCTCCTCATCCCGCGGCGAGAGCCCCAGTTTGTCCATTCCCAGCAGTCCGCTCGAACGCATCAGCAGCCGCAGACTCACGCTTTCTCCGTAAACGGTCGGCATCGTCGAGACGCGCACGTCGATTTCTTCGCCGCGGATTCGAAGGCTGATCCGGCCGTCCTGCGGCAAGCGTTTCTCCGCGATGTCCATCCCCGCCATCACCTTGATGCGGGAGATCACCGCCGATTGAAACCGCTTCAGCTGCGCCGGCACCGGCGTCTGGTGCAGCACGCCGTCGATCCGATACCGCACCCGCAGGTCGAACTCCTGTGGCTCGATGTGGATGTCCGTTGCACGATCCTGGTAGGCCTCCCAGATGATCTGGTTGACAAACTTGACGACGGAAGCCTCCTGATCGAGCGAACTGAGGTCCACCTTATCGAGCGTTTCTTCCGGCGCCACCTCGATCCGATTGTCCTGGATCATCCGTTCGAGCGTGTCCGCGCCCACCCCGTAGAGTCGCTTCGCCGCCGCCTCGATTTCCGCCGCGGGGCTCAGCGCAAACCGCACCCGACGTCCGCTCGCCAAACGCAGCGCATCGGCCAGCCCGGGCACCCATGGATCACTCGTAATCACCCGAAGTGCGCCATCCTCGATCCGCCACGGTAGCACCCGAAACTGCATCACCGCCTTCGCCGGCAGCGCCTCCAGCGACTCGCGCGGGATCGTCACCTCCGAGGCTCGGACATACGGCACCTCCATCGCCCGGGCGAGCGCCTCCAACAGCACAGTCTCCCTCACCAGTCCCGCCGTCAGGGCGGCCTGGATCACGGTCGTTCCACTCTCCCGCGCGCGGCGGAACACCTCCTCCACCTGCGCAGAATCCAACAACCCACACTGTTCCAATAGAGCACGGACGCGGCCGCCGCGCGCCGCGACGGGCGCCCGCGCCGAGGCGGAGTGGCCCTCTGGCGTGTTCATCCGCTCAAAAATGCCCGCAGGTAGCATAGGCGCGGCCGCGCGTGGCCGTCAATCATTCACCTCCCACTCGCCGCCCATTGCACCGATCGTTGGTTTACACCGTCGGCGGTTCGCCTCATCACCCTCGAGAACCCGCCACCCGTGCTTGCAGCAGCACGGAAACCATTTACCTTGGAGCCGGGATTCCCTCATGAACTGCGTCCTCCTGTTGTCGATCGCGCTGTCTAGCACCGCGACCGCTGTGCTCGCCCAGCGGCCACCACCTCCTCCCGACGACGGGCCTTGGAACCGCGACATCCAACTCTGGCGTTGGGGAGATCCACACCAGACCGAAAAGGTGGCGACCTTTGAGCGGGCGGGAGTGGTCACGCTCGCTCGCCTTGGAGACGGGCGACTGATCGCCGCTCATCAGCACTTTCCCGCCGATGATCCGCAGAATTTCGACACTGTCGCCGTGCGGTTCTCTTCCGACGAGGGACACACCTGGACGCCGCCGCGCGTGATCCAGATGGCCGGCCTGCCCGAGTGGATGCGATTCCCTTTTGACCCCACCCTCGTCCCTCTGCCGGACGGCCGCCTGCGACTGTATTTCACCGGCAACCGTCGGCGGCCCGCGGGCGGGCAGTCCGTGCCCGCGATCTATTCTGCGATCACCACCGACGGGGTCGCCTATGTCTTCGAGCCCGGCGTGCGGTTCGCGATCACGAACCGGCCCGTGATTGACTGTGCGGCAGTCGGGTATCGCGGCGTGGTGCACCTGTACGCACCGGACAACGGGCCCTCAGAACCTCTGGGTGAACCCCCCTCCCCGAGGCAGGGCATCGCGTATCACGCCGTCAGCCGAGACGGCCTGAACTTCGTGCGTGCGCCGGATGTACGAATCCCCGGCAACCGGCGATGGCTGGGCAACGTCGTCGTCGACGGCGGCCGTCTGGTGTTTTTCGGAACCGCGGACGCTGGGATGCCCGCCGAAGGGCCCGGCGCCCTCGTCTGGATGGCCAGCAGCAGTGATGGTGAGCGATGGTCGGCGCCAGTGAATCTGCCACTTCGCGGCGCCGATCCCGCCGCAGTCCGACTGCGCGATGGCGCCTGGCTGATCGCAGTTACCAGCGAACCGGTTCGACGCGAGGCTCCTCCAACCACCCCACCGCGGGAACGAGGATCGACACCAGCGGCCCCACCCCGCCTCTCCCGGACGGTGCCGCAGGACGCCGGCTCCACCAATGCGCCGCTGCTCATCGGCGTTGGCCTCCACATCGAACCGTTTGGTGCGGTGCGCGCGCCGCCGCCTCCCGCCGACTGGTTGCCGCGCTCTCCCGCTCGCCCTCCACCATCGGCACCGCACCGTCTCGACTACCGCGATCCGGAACTCTTCCGACGCCATGTGACGGACATCCGCCAGCTCGCCAACCTTGTCGAAAGATTCGGGGGCCGCCTCACCGTCCAGGCGCAGACACCGTTCACACGCATCGCCGCCGAAACCGGCGAAACGATTCTCCTGGAGCTCGAACGCCGGGGACACGAAATTGCGCTGCACTTCCACGAGGACGCGCACCTCGGCCCCGACTGTAACACCCTCGACGTCGCCGACTGGGCGGCCGCGATGCGCAGCGAGGTCGAATGGATCCGGCGAGCCGGCGCTCGCGGACCCATTCGCTGCTGGAGCGGCGGCAACCTCTACAC
Organism: Kiritimatiellia bacterium; assembly: GCA_026417735.1. NCBI lineage: Bacteria > Pseudomonadati > Kiritimatiellota > Kiritimatiellia > Kiritimatiellia bacterium. The sequence goes on along the minus strand of JAOACR010000021.1, from coordinate 88,325 downwards.
CGGCGTGCTCGCCGCGGCCGCCACCGCCGGGCTGGAAGTGATGTGCGACCACAAAAACCCACGCCGCCAGAGTACCGACATCCGCTTGCTCGGCATCCATCCCTGGCGACCTGCCGGAGGCCCGGCCGATGACGACATCAACGCGTTCGCGCACCATGATCCCACCGCCAGAATCGTCTACCTCCCCGACGGCCTCTTCTCGCGGCCCGATCACGCGGGGATGCGGCGCGCTGAACTCGCCGGCGGCGACTGGCGCTACTTTGACATGCTGACCGAAGGCCTCGAACTCTCCCTGCGCGCCGCCCGGGCCGACCGCGTGAACGTGTTCCACATCACCCTCCATCCAGGTGAGTTCCGCGGCCGCCCCGACCATCCCTTCGCCGTCATCGAGGCATGGTTCGCGCAGGTCGTCTCTCCGCTCGTGAAGGAGGGCCGTGCGCGGTGGGCCACCTTTTCACAAATGGCCGACGCTTACCTCGCCTGGGAACGCGCGAACCCCGGCACCTCGCCACGTCCCGAGCAAAGACCGGCGGCCACCTCAGCAGCCCCCGCCCTCGCGTCACTTCTGTGGTCTACGCGCACGACTGGGGCTGTGTCGACCCGAGCACCGACACCCTGCTTCGACTGATCGGCACGCTCGAACACCATCGCGAGGGGGGTGCTTTGATTTGACCGCGCCACTTCTCGAGCGATACCTCTCGCGCCGGCCGGACGGAGGCCGCCGCCTGCGCGACAGCGGAGTGACGATCAGTGGTCACGTCCGCTCGCTCCACCCGCTCGGGCGCGGTTTCTCTTTGCCTCTCCGCGAGCAGTCCGAAGCCGCGCTCGCCGATCTGCTGCGCGATTACAAAAGGTATGCCCTCGAACCTGACCAGCGGCGCGCTCGATCGATCGCGCACGCCTGGAATGCGGCTGATCTCGAAGACATTCAGTCCTTTACCGGTCGCGATCGGCACCTCGCACGACCCAGCCCCGGTCGCGGAAACTCAAGCGCGCGCTTGCGCAGAACTCGACGCGGCAGTCCGCGTGGTCTGCCACAACACCGGCACTGCGCCAGACTGACCTTTTGAATACCGCGGCACCCTGCTGGTGTGCCCGAGCGATTTCAGCGTCTCCGGCATGCCGACACCGGACCGGGCCGCGGAGCTTTTCTGGTCCAATGGCATTCTCGAGAGACCGAAGCGTGGGCGGTTCGATCCCGTGGCCTTGTACGATGCGCTTTGCGCAAGATGGTCAGGACCCCGAGCACCATTGGTGACCGTGCTAATCCGCGAAAACGATTTCTATCGACGCAACGGCCCGGGTTTAGAACCCCAACTATTCTGAGGGCGGCGCCCGGACCGCGTGGCCGAAATCTCCGCCGTTCCATATCCGCGCAAGCCCCGTGGAGTGATTCCTCACCGAGACGGAGCGGGAAACAATCTTTCGAGCGCAGGAACGACTGGTCGTGCACGTGTCGACCAATGCGGAGATCGTCACTTCCGCCGACATTGCAGAGATGCCCGACCGCGGCGACCACGGCAGTATGCTCTGGAAAGCCCAGCCATCGAGGTGCGGTCACTGTTCGGCGGGCGGGGACGCCACCGCAGAAAGCATGAGCCCGATCGCGCGGACCCGGAAGAACCCCCGAGGGGAGAGCGGCGGTACACATTCAAGCTCCACCTCCGCCCCCGAGCCGGGTTGAAGCTCCGTCGTCCACGCGACTGTCCCCCCCTGCCTGCCCATCACGCGCCTGGCAAGTTGCCGTCCGTTCCCTCGCACGCTTATCGTGGTGCCGGTGAGGGTACCGACGGGCGCGAGTTCCAGCGTCACCGCCAAGCGCGCCGCCCTTCCCGCGGTTCCCAATGCCATTGGCGGCAATTGCAGCCGTCCGCCCTCGAGCAGTGCGGCGCCGTGCCGCTCCGCCGTGCTGCCGGTCACAAATGGGGGCTGAAACCAACGCTGCGCAGACAACCAGCGCATGGGGCCCATCTCAAACCACACCACCTCGGAGCCCTGCTGAATTGCGGCGATCGGATCGGCCGGCACGGGCCCGTCGGCGCGGAGCCACCATTCCCCTTCGCGCTCCGCGGTGACCGCGTCGATGAGAAGCGAATGCAGACCGCACCCCTCCCCGCTCCACATGAGCAGCCCCCCATCGACCGAACGCCAGGCAAACATCCACCGACCAACGGGCGCTTTGCGCAGATCGAGCCATACCGCCTGCGATCCACCGGGCAAACGCATGCGCCCCGAAGCACTGGCGGGCACTCCGTCCGTCCAGGCCGTGAACCGGAGCAACCGATACCGCCCCTCGCCGAGTACGATTGTTGAGCCGCCGGGCGTTTTTTCCGCAGGCACGGAAAGCCGCCCCGCCTGCAGGAGCCACTCCTCCACGCGGACGCCGCCCCGCCGAACACGCGCCGGCGTGTAACACGCGGCGTTCAACGGTTTCGCAAAGACCGCTCCGGACGGAGCCCCCTCGCCCGCCGTCTCCGGCCACCGGAGCGGCGCATTCGCATGATGCAACACCAGTGATTCGATCGCACGACAGTCCCGCTCGATGAACAAGGGGCCGCCCGCACACACCGCATCAATCGCGGCCGCCGCGCGCCGGGTCTCCTGCCAGCCGAACCGGGGCCCGAGCGTCAAGGACGGCTCCATCATCGTGCGGCCGGCTGTCGCCAACAGCGCCGCCAGCACCGCGAGGGCGGTTGACGGACCGCGATAGCGCGGCGATCGCGCACGAAACCACTCGAGCACCTCCGCCCATCCCTCCGCCGCCATCCACGCGGCTCCCAGCCAGGCAATCGTCAAATATCGCGGCGCCGCAAGATACAGCGCATAGAAGGGAATCGTGATCACCGTTGCCGCCGCCAGCCATGCCGCAGGGTCACGACGTCGCACCGCCCGGGCCAGGCCGATCGCCGCGCCAATGCTGCCCAGCAGCCCCAGGCCGCCCACCCACCATTGCCACAGTTGCCACAGATTGGCCGCCGCCCGTCGCCACCGCTCCAGCTCGAACATTTCGTGGCGAAAGCCGTGCAGCTGGCCCGTCCATTCTTCCAGCCCCGTCACGGTGCGAGTGAACCACCATAGTGCAGCCGTAACCGCAAATGGCGCCGCAAACGCGGCGATTGCGCGGGCGCGCCCGCTCCACGGTTCGTCCCGCGCGGCAACCGCAACGCACACCGGACCGGCCAGCGCCAGCGCTGTCGGCTCTCGCGCGAGCGTGGCGAGCAGCCCGAGCGTGCCCGCGCCCAGCCACCGGCCCGCGGCCCGCGGCACATCCGGCAACACCGCCCAGAGCGCCGTCAGAAACAGCATGGCGGACATTTCGCGGTAGGGATGCAGCAGCCACTCCAACTCCAGCGGATGGGCGCGAACGACGATCGCAGGAACCGCGGCCAGCACAAACGCTCCCGTCCCGCCCGCCGCCCATCGGCGCGCGATCAGCAACCGCAGTGCGACCAGCCAAAGAAGCCCCAGCCCCCAATTGAGCCAGTACGGCGCCCAGGCCCCCAGCCACCGCCAGCACAGAGCCAGCATGACAGGCCACAGAGGAGAAATCTGCGCGAACGCGGTTCGCCACTCCGAGGATCCGATGGGCGAGCTCGCCAGTGTGCGGGCGAGCGTCAAATAAAGTTTCGGATCACTGGTGACCACATAGCTGACCACACGAAACTGCGCGAGCGTCCACAGCGTAGCCAGCAGCACTGCGATCGCAGTGAGCGGCGTGATCGGGCGCCGCGGGGAGCTGATCGGCCCCTTCACGCGCCCCCCTCATACGCCCGGATCACGTCCGCCATCGGTCCGTCCGCGCGCACCTGCCCGCCCTCAAGCCACACCGCCCGAGCGCAGAACCAACGGATGCGCTCCAGCGCATGACTCACCACGATCGCGGCGCCGCCGCGCCGGGTGAACTCCGCCAGCCAGTCAAAGCAGCGTGCCTGAAACTTCTGGTCTGCGGCGGCGAGCACCTCGTCCACCGCCACAATGTCCGGATCCGTGTGGATCAGCACCGCAAATGCGAGCCGCAGCAGCATCCCCGACGAGTAGGTGCGCAGCGGGGCGTCCAGAAACTCCGGGATGTCCGCGAACGCTTCAATCTGGTCGGCCCGCGCCTGAATCTGCGCGCGGCTCAGCCCCAGCAGCGAACCGAGCAGCCAGATGTTCTCACGCCCGGTGAGGTCGGGATGAACACCTGCGCCCAGATCCAGCAACGCCGCCACCCGGCCGCGCACCTCCACGGTTCCCATCGTCGGCCGCGTGGTGCCGGCCAACAATGTCAACAGCGTGGACTTCCCTGCGCCGTTCGGCCCCACCAGCGCCACCCGCTCCCCCCGCCGCAACTCCAGCGAAACCCCCCGCAGCGCCCACAGCATGGCCGGCCGCTCCCGCCGCGTAAGTCGCCGCCACAGCGCCTCGGCCAACAGCGGCGGATGCCGGACCGTCCGAAACGCTTTGCCGACACCGTCGAACCGCGCCAAGACGTCCGCCGTCGCTTGCAAGTTGGATCCACCCCCAGCGTCGTTACAGCTCGTCCGCACAGGTCGGTCCAATCCAGCGCGCCGCCAGCGAGGCCGTCGCGAGAGTCAGTGCGGTCACCGTCGCCGCGACCGACAGCGTCGAGAAATCCGGGGGCCGGCCGTCCAGAACCGCCCTCCGAGCGCCCTCGATGATTCCCACCAGTGGATTCATCGAGTAGACATGCCAGAGCCATCGGGGGGCGCGTAGGCGAACCGCGTCCGCCGAGTAAAAGACAGGGGTGAGCCAGAACAGGACCACCAAACCCGACTCGACCAGGTAGCGCATGTCGCGGACCCGCACGTTCAGCATGCACGCGAGCGTCGCCGCACCCGCGACCCATGCCAGCTCCAGTCCCGCTAGCAACGGCAACCAGAGCCAGTGCGCGGTCGGCGGTACGCGCCAGAAAAGAACGAACAGCCCCAACAGCGCCAGCTGCACCGCAAAGTGCAGTGCTTGGGAACACACCGTCGCGACCGGCAGCAGCACACGAGGAAATGGTACCCGCTTCACAATCGCGGCATTGAACTGCAGCGAGGGCGTCGCGGCCGCCAACGAAAGCGAAAAGAAATTGTAGGGCACGATCCCCAGCAGCAGGAACACCGGGAAATAGGGCCGATGAACGCCCTGCACCCCGTAGGTAAACACGAACGCGAACATGCCCAGCAGCACCAGCGGGTTGAGGAGCGACCACGCGACACCGAGCGACATGTTCCGGTATCGCGCGCAAAAATCCGCCCGCATCAGATTCGCGATCGCAAACCGCCAGCGCCAGACTTCGGCGAGAGTTTCCCGGGGCGGTGTCGCTTGCGCGTGGTGCATGAAGCCGTGCGGAACCTAGCCAAGACGACGCAGATCGGCAACTCCGACCGCCGACGATGAGGCGTCGCGAGCGAGCCGCCGCAAGAGCGACACGATTTCCGCAATCCGCGCCTCGGTGGTTTCCCCCCGCAGACGCGGTGCGCGCCCGTCAGGCATCCACGGTTCGCCCTCTCGGTAGAGCAGCAACCGATCGCCGTCGGTCTCCACTCGTTCAAAGCCGGCGCGGCTGGCCAGCAGGCGCAACCGCGTCAGCTCGAGCAGACGTGCCGCCGGCCGCGCCAGCGGGCCAAACCGGTCGCGCAGCTCCTCCGCGAGGTCGTCGATTTCCTCCTCGGTCAGTGCACCCGCGATGCGGCGGTACAGCTGCAGCCGCAGCGACTCATCCTCCACGTAGTCGGCCGGCAGGGCGGCGGCGGCATCCGCGAACACCGGATCGGGCGTATAGCGGATGAACTCAAGCTGCACCTGTGCGGTCGCCGGCGGCGGCGGCGCCTCCCCTCGAAGCTGTGCGATCGTCCGGCGCAGCAACTGACAATACAGATCAAAACCGACCGCCGCGATGTGCCCGCTCTGCTCGGCCCCCAGCAAGTTGCCCGCCCCACGGATCTCCAGATCGCGCATCGCGAGCCGGAATCCTGCGCCGAGGCCGCTGTGGCGGCGCAGCGCGGCGATCCGCTGCCGCGCGGTGTCGAGCAACCGCCCATGGCGCGGTAACAGCAAATAGGCGTACGCCTGATGCCGATACCGGCCCACGCGGCCGCGCAACTGGTACAGATCCGCGACGCCGAACCGGTCCGCCCGCTCGATCAAAATCGTGTTCACCCGCGGCATGTCGAGGCCGCTCTCGATGATGGTCGTGCAGAGCAGCACGTCCAGCGCGCCTTCCCCGAACCGCCGCATCACGTCCGCGAGCTGCCGCTCGGGCATCTGGCCGTGCGCAATGCCAATGCGCGCCTCCGGCACCAGCTGGCGCAGCGTCTCATGGCGGTGCGCGATCGTCGCCACTCGATTGTGGAGAAAGAACACCTGCCCACCCCGATCCAGTTCCCGCAAAATTGCCTCGCGGACCAGCGCGTCGTCCCACGGGCGAATGATCGTCTCGATCGGCAGCCGGTCCTGGGGGGGCGTTTCAATCACACTGAGGTCACGAGCGCCGATCAGGCTCATGTAGAGCGTCCGAGGGATCGGCGTCGCACTCATCGCGATCACATCCACCGTCGGCCGCCAACGCTTCAGCGCCTCCTTGTGCTCCACCCCGAAGCGCTGTTCCTCGTCCACGATCACCAGCCCCAGATCTCGGAACATGACGTCCGGCTGCAACAAGCGGTGAGTGCCGATGACGATGTCCACCGTCCCTTCCCGAAGCCGGCGAAGGGTCTCGCGCTGCTGCGATAGCGCACAAAACCGGCTCAGCATCGCGATCGTCACCGGAAAGGCGGCCATGCGCTCCCGGAAGGTGTCGAAATGCTGCTGCGCGAGCACCGTCGTCGGCGCGAGGACCGCAACCTGCCGCCCGTCCATCACCACTTTGAACGCCGCGCGCATCGCGACTTCGGTTTTTCCATAACCCACATCCCCGCAGATGAGCCGATCCGCTGGCCGCGGCGCCTCGAGATCCCGTTTCACTTCGGCGATTGCACGGGCTTGGTCCTCGGTTTCCACATACGGAAACGCCGCTTCAAATTCGGCCTGCCACGGTGTGTCCGGGCCGACCGCGTGCCCCGGCAATATCTGCCGCAGCGCCTGCGTCTCGATCAGCCGAGCGGCGAGATCGCGAATCGCCTTTTCCGCCGCGCCCCGCTCCCGTGCCCAGCGGCGGCTACCCAGCCGGTGCAGCGCCGGTGGGCGCCCTCCCACGCCGATGTACCGGCTCAACAGGTGGGCCTGATTCAGCGGCACATAGAGCCGCCCGCCCTCCGCGTACTCTACGGCGAGGACTTCCTGCAGCTCCCCACCCACCCGCACGTTCGTGATGCCTAAATATCGGCCGATACCGTGCTCGACGTGCACCACCAGCTCGCCCGGCTCCATCCGCCCCGGGTCGAGCAGACGCTCGCCCTCCACAGCAGCGGCCGTCCGGCGGCGTCCACCCGCCAACCGCGCCGCCGTGGGACCGCGCCGCGGGAACAGATCCGGCTCCGCGACCACCGTCAACGAGCCGTCCTCGAGCTCAAACCCTCCGGACAGCGGCGCGACACCCAGAACAACACCGGCCGGCCAGTGCGCCTCCTCCACGTACAGCTCCCGGAAACGAGCGAGCGATCCCTCCGTCGCCAACAGGAGCCACACCTCGCCCCCCCGCCGCGCTCGCGCCAGCCACATTTTCACTCGCTCCGCGCGGACCGCCGCCACCTGGTCGCTCGCGGTGTCCTCCCTCGCAGTCCACGGATCGAGCGCCCGCACACCGAGCGTCCAGGAGGCGCCTCCGCTCGACTGCGGCGCAAACACAAGGTGGCGCCCCCACCGACTCCGCACGTCCTCAAAGTCCGATCCCGTCGCAGCCTCCAGACGCTGATGCGCCTCCGCATGTTCGCGCAACAGCGGTTCGTCGTGCCAGACGAGCACCGCATCCGCCGGCAGATGATCCATCAACAGCGCCCCACCGGCCGCCTCGCGGGCCGGACCAAGTGTGACCGCCGTCACCCGCTCGATGGACCGCTGGCGGACCGGATCGAACGTGCGCATGGACTCGATCCGTTCACCCTGCCACTCCACCCGAACCGGCCACGGTTCAGCCGGCGGCCAAACGTCCAAAATCCCGCCCCGACCCGCCGCCTGCCCAGGTCCATCCACCTCCGCCACCCACTCGTAGCCGCCCTCCGCCAGAACCGCCCGAACGCTCTCCAACGGGATCGCCAGGCCGGTCGCAAGCTCCAAAAACGCGCCGAGCGCCTCCGCCGCCACGGTGGGCTGAAGCAGCGCCGCGATGCACGTGACGATCAGATCCGGCGGCCGCTCCCGCTGGCATTCCCACACCACCCTCAGCCGTTCGCCCTCAATGCGCCGACGCGCCTCCATCGAGATCATGCGGTCCGCCGGTTCGCGACGGCGAAACACACACCATCGCCGGCCCTCGGGCGCGAGCGCCGCCACATCGTCGGCGAGGGTCTCAAGCGAGTGCGGCGTATCGGTCACCCACACCACCGGCGCAGCGGCCAACTCCCTCAGACACCACGCCACATAGGCCTGCGCTGCCGCGGGCAGCGGGTCAAACTGGCACGTCCCTCCGGCCAGCGCCCGCAAAAGGGCTTCCTGATCGTTTGGCAACAGTTTCAGTGGTGGGCGCTCACGCATTCAAACGTCCAACGTAGACCTGCCCGCTGGGAGCGTCAAAACCCAGCACTCTCTAGCGTTCCATGCCGATGTTCTCGGACTTGCGGCCGCTCGCGCCCTCCCGCCCACCTGGGCAGAACCCCAGCGCGGCATGACCCCCTCGTTCACCGCCCGATCGCCGCGGCGTCCCCCTCTGGCCCCCATGCACTGGCCACCTCGGGCACCCCAAGGCAGCGCCGCAGTTTCGCCGCCAACCAGCGCAGTTCCTCCTCCGACAAGTGGGACATGCATCCCACCTTCGGCCGATTGTGAAAATGGAACTGCAACTCCATCACTGGCCGTTTGTTCACCTCGATGCCGCTCGGCCCGCACCGAACCGCTGCCAGATCGGTACGCGGATACCGCTCCTCGCGATTTCGAAGGGGACCACGACGACGTACCGCCAACACCGACGCGTTTGCGGCAATCAAGACGCGCTGCCGACCAAGCTGCACCGACCAGAGCAACAGCGCCACGCCCACGCCGCCAAAAAGCAGTACAGGAAGGAACATTCGCCCCATCCCACCGCCCGCGGCCAGCGCGGCCCAGGCCATCAGTCCCCAGAACACCAGCCACATGGCTGCAAAAATGATCAGACCGTGGCTGCCACGTAACAGCCCCGCCGGCGGCGCGTCGATCGCAATCCCCTCCGGCCCTTCGACCACGGTCACCTTGGTGTGGACCGGCGGGGGCGGCTCCGGTTCGATGGCCGCCGCTCCTCTCACACCATCACTGCAATCCGCCGCCTCGGCACCCCCCGCAACGGGCCGCCCCGTCATCTGAGCCAGCGCCTCCGCCAAAGGCCGCAACAGCCCCGCCGGATAGAACGGAGCGACGCACAACGGCTTTTCGCCCACAACACCCGCCAGGAGCGCTACCGAGCCGGACAGGCGAGCCGGCGGTCTCGAGGCGGAGGTCCCCCCGCCGACACTCTCCCAGGAAAAGCCGCGAATTCGCTCAAGCCGCCGGCTCCACGTGTGGCGGAATCCAAGAAACTCCTCCGTCAGGCGAAGATGACCACGACCAACCTCAAGAATGGTCCGCGAACGCCCCTGATAAATCGCGACACCCGCCGCGATGAGCGCCGCTCCGAGCAATAGCCCCGGCAGCGCGAGTATGCCGAAGAATACCGCAACCCACCGGACGGAGCCCTCGCTGGCCAGCGCCGCGCGAAGAGGAGCGATGATCCACATCAGCATGAACGCGGCAACGACGATGCCCGCCCCCACCAGCAGGAAGCCCACGACCGGCTTCGGCCGGCGGAAGGGCAGTTCGATCCGCCCCCCGTCGAACGTCTCCACGACGTTCGCCCCCTGCTGGACCAACGCTGCACGGATGTCGACGCTCAACATGGCCATCTCACTCTACCCCGGCTCAGCTGCACCTCCAATCGCGCCCCCCACCGACGAGGGAGCCCTCACGGTCGCTGCTTCCGACCCCAACCCGGCCGGCGGTTGCGATCCAGCCAAGCCGGTTGAAGAGCAGCGCCACGGCCGCTACTCTGGCGCGCATGAGCGCGCCTCGCTTTCGCCACGTGCTCGTCACCGGCGGCGCCGGTTACATCGGCTCAGTACTCGTGCCGATGCTGTTGGCCACCGGCCGACGCGTCACCGTGCTCGACAATTTCCTCTATCAGCAAACCTCGCTGCTCGATTGCTGCCACCATCCGAACTTCGAGCTCGTCCGCGGCGACGCGCGCGATGAGCCGCTGCTGCGACGGCTGCTCGACTCGGACGTGGAGGCCATCCTCCCGCTCGCCTGCATCGTCGGTGCGCCCGCCTGCGACCGCTGGCCGGCGGAAGCCCGAGCGATCAACCTGGACGCGATTGCCGCGCTGATCCGCCTGCGGCGCTCCGACCAGTGGATCGTCTTCCCAAACACGAACAGCGGCTACGGCATCGGCGAGACCGGAATCGAATGCACCGAAGAGTCACCGCTTCGTCCCGTCTCGTTGTATGGCCGGCTCAAGGTCGAAGCCGAACGTCTCGTGTTGGAGGCCGGCAACAGCGTCTCACTTCGGCTCGCCACCGTGTTCGGCATCAGCCCCCGCATGCGCCTCGACCTTCTCGTGAACGACTTCACCTGGCGCGCCGTCACCGACCGTTTTGTGGTGCTGTTTGAGGCGCACTTCAAGCGCAACTACATCCACGTACGCGACGTCGCCCGCGCATTTCTGCACGCGCTGGAGAACATCGACCGCATGGCCGGGCAGGCCTACAACGTGGGCCTCAGCGATGCGAACCTCTCCAAGCTCGAGCTCTGTCTCGAAATCAAGAAGCAGGTGCCGGAGTTCACGATCATGGAGGCCCCCGTCGGCCGGGACCCCGATCAGCGGAACTACATCGTCAGCAATGCGAAAATCGAAGCCACCGGCTACCGCCCAGAGGTGTCGCTCCAGCAGGGCATCGCTGAACTGATCAAGGGATACCAGATTCTCCGTGGCCCCCGCTTTTCCAATGTCTGAGCGGTTTTTCACCACGCTCGAGCGGCCGCAACGCGCGACGGCGCCGGCGCTCTGGCCGTCCCACCGCTCCGCCGGCCGCACAACCGGCGCCTGCCGGCCAGCGCGAATTGGCCAGCGACCCGCGCGAGCAAGCGACAAAGAACGTCACTGCAGGCTCGCGAGCAGCCGATCTCACCGCGCGCGACAATGAGCACTCCCTTTCAGCGGATCCTCGTCACCGGTGCCACGGGCTTCCTGGGCCACCACATCGTACCGGCACTGCGCAGCAGCTTTCCGACCGCCGACATCATCGCCGTCGGCCGGCGCGACTGTGACCTGCTGCAGCCCAATGCCGCGGATCGGTTGCTGGCCGATGTCCGGCCCGACGCCGTCGTCCACCTCGCCGCGAAATCCGGCGGCATCGAAGACAACCGCCTCCGACCAGCGGACTATTTTTACGAGAATCTGGCGATCAACACCGCAACCTTCCATGCCGCGTTCCGTGTGGGTGTGCGAAAGTTCCTCACGTTGATCGGCGGCTGTTCCTATCCCGCTCGTGCGGTTTCACCGATCAGCGAGGATCAGATGTGGAACGGTTTTCCTCAGATCGAAAGCGCCGGCTACTCGGTCGCGAAGAAAGTGTTGCTCGTCCAGTCGTGGGCCTACCGTGCACAGTACGGCTTCAATTCCGTCGTGCTGATTCCCGGCAACGTGTACGGCGAGCACGACAACTTCAACCTCACCCAGGCGCACGTGATCCCGGCGCTAATCCGCAAATACATTGAAGCTCGGGACCGCGGTGACGCGGAAGTCGTCGCGTGGGGCACCGGCCGACCAACCAGAGACTTCGTCTACGCCGGCGATGTCGCGGCGACCATCCCCTGGTTCCTCGCCCATTATGACTCCAGCGAACCGGTCAACATCTCGACCGGCACGCGAATCTCAATCCGCGAACTGGCGGAGACGGTCGCGCGCGTCGTCGGGTTCCAAGGCCGGATCCGTTGGGACACCTCGAAACCGGACGGGCAGATGGACAAAATCTTTGACGTGTCGCGGTTGCGCGCGCTAGGGCTGAGCTGTTCCACCTCGCTGGAGGAGGGGTTGCGGCGCACCGTCGCCTGGTTCGAACGGGCCCGTCGGGAGGGTAACGTCCGCTTATGAAAGGGGGCCGACGATGCGTCGTGCTCGGCGCGCACGGCTTTGTTGGCTCCGCGGTGGCGGCGGAGGCTGCCCGGCGGGGATTCGAATTGCTGGCGGTGGACAAGGACAACTACGACGCCGCCCGAGGCGCAACGAGCGAGCTGCTCATCAACGCAAACGGCAATTCGAGAAAATACCTCGCCACGCAGGATCCTGCGCTTGAGTTCGATCTTTCCGTCCGCAGCGTGCAGCGATCGCTCCACGAATTCCGCTGCGCGCAGTACGTGCACCTGTCTTCCTGTGACGTCTATCCCGATCCGTCCTCACCGGCGACGACGGCGGAAGACTCGCCGATCGAATCCTCACGGCTCTCCCAGTATGGGTTTCACAAGTGGCTTGCGGAACAGATCGTGCGTCACGATGCGCGCCGCTGGTTGATTCTACGCATGGGGGGGTTCGTCGGGCCCCGACTTTGGAAGAACTCCATCTACGACCTGCTGACCGGTGCCCCGTTGCGCGTGGATCTGGCCTCGGCGTATCAGTACTTGGACACCCGCGATTTCGCCCGGATTTTGTTCGACCTGATTGAACGGGGCGTCGAGGAACGCGTGATCAACGTGGCCGGGGAGGGCATCGTCACGCTCCGGGAAGTCGCCGAGTGGCTGGGCCGCGACGCTCCGGCACACGTCGGCGGGATGCTGCCGGTGGAGCGATATGAAATCTCTCTCGATACGCTGCGGCGCTACTGCCCGCCCCCGTCCACCCGCGAATCGGTCCGGCGGTTTCTCGACGAGTGCCGCCGCACGGGGGGCATCCCACGATGATCATCGCGCGCGCGCCGTTCCGCATTAGCTTCTTCGGTGGCGGCACGGACTTTCCGGAGTTTTACCGCGCGCACGGGGGCGCGGTGCTGGGCGTTACGCTGGACCGCTACGCCTACATTGCGCTGCACCGTCTGAACCCGATCTTCGCCCACCGCTACCGCGCCAGCTACTCGAAGACCGAGCTGGTGGACGTGCCGAGGGAGTTCCAGCACCCCTTGATTCGAGAATGCCTCGGGCTGGTGCCCACGCGCGGAGGGGTCGAGATCGCGCACGTCGCCGACCTGCCCGGCCGCACCGGCATCGGCTCTTCATCCGCGTTCACCGTGGCGCTGCTCTATGCGCTGCATGCGTTCCGCGGCGACCGGGTGGGCCCGGAGGATCTCGCCCGCGAGGCGATCGAAGTGGAACGGGTGCGCGTGGGCGACGCGGGCGGCCATCAAGACCAGTACTTCGCCGCCTACGGCGGCCTGCTGCGGCTCGACTTTGGTCCCGGCGATCGGGTGCGGGTGCACCGCGTCGGTCTGCCCGCGGCGGCGCTGACGGAACTCGAACAGCGGTTCCTCCTTTTTTACCTCGGGCGCGAGGACTCCGCGCAGCACATTCTCGCCGAACAGCGCCGACGGATGCCCGGCAACACGCGTTCGCTGCGGCGCCTCACCGAGTTGGTCGAGCTTGGCGAGGCCGCATTGCTGGCGGCCGACTGGACCTCCTTCGGGCGTCTCCTGCACGAAGGTTGGACCTTGAAACGCGGCCTTGCCACCGGCATTTCCAACCGCGAGATTGACGCCGCCTATGCCGCCGCCCGCGCCGCCGGAGCACTCGGGGGCAAGCTGCTGGGTGCCGGCGGCCGGGGCTTCTTGCTGATCATGGCCGAACCCGCCCGCCACCGCCGGATCCGGAACTCCCTCGCCCGCCTCCAGGAGGTCCCCGTCCGGCTGGGGCAAACCGGCGCAACCCTCGTGCTGCGGGAGCCCGAACTCTGATGGCAATGTCCGAAGCTCCCGCCCCCGCAATCTCCATCGTCATTCCGTTCCGTAACGAGGCCACCACGCTGCCCCTCGCCCTCGACTCGCTCGCGAGGCAACAGTTCGACCGGCCGTTCGAGGTGATCTTCGTGGACGGGCATTCGACGGATCCCTCGGTGGAGGTCATCCGCAGCCACCCGCTCGGTCGGCGCGCCGAGGTCCGCATTCTTTCATCCCCGGCCGGTCGCACGGGCATGAACCATGCCCGCAACGACGGCGCGCGCGCCGCCCGCGCGCCGATCCTGCTGTTCATGCAGGCGGATGTCCGCATCCGCGATCCGCAAGCACTCCTGAAAGTCCTCCGCGCATTCGACGACCCCACCGTGGTCGCGACGACCTTCACGGGGTTGGGCGCCGGCGAGGACTTTTATCGCTACGACTTCTGGGGCCAGGTGTTTCTGGCCCGCTATCAGCGCCTGCGCTGCGAACACGACCTCGATACGAAGTTCAACGGCGTCCGCCGGGAGATCTTCGAGAAAATCGGCGGCTTTGACGAGGCGAGGTTCCCGTTTGGCGGGGAGGACTTCGACTTCCGCGTGCGCCTGCTGCGCGAAGGGCGGCTCGCGGACACGGGCGTGGAGGTCGAACATCTCCACGGCTACGGCCGCCGCCACACACCGCTCGGCCTGCTACGGAAGTACGCGCGAAACGCGGAGTGCATGGGCGCAACCGTGCCCGTCTACCTGCGGCATCTCGAACACGAGCCCGGCTATCTGCGGCACCTGGTGGCGCGGACGATGCTGTGCGTGGCCTGCCTCGCGACACTGGTGCCGCCCGCCTGGCCGTGGGCACCTCTGGTGGTCCTGGCGTTCGCGTCGCTATGGAGCGCCCCCGTCTGGCGCGAGGTCCGCGGCTGGCGCCTCATCGCGGTGCCGCCTTTTGCGATCGCAGCAATGTACGTGTTCACAGTGTACTACCTGCGCGCTCTGATCGCGGGACGCACCGCCGTGCGCCTGACCACCACCACCGGATGAAAACTCCGCCCCCCCAACCTTGCCGACCGCCGCGAATCTGCGCCGCGGACGTGCGGCGCGTGCACGCGCTGTGCACCCGGCTGGATCCCACCTTGCGCACCGTCCGTGTACACCCGGAGGCCTACCGCGGAATGTGGAACCGGTACCGGGCGATCATCACCGCATTCCAGGACCTCGAACTGCCGGCCCCGACGGGCCGGGGCCTCGAGGTCGGCGTCGGCGAAGGAACACTGTTGCTGCTGCTGCAGGAGTTCGTGCCGCAAATTCAGTGGCACGGCCTCGACATCCCCCGCCGACACGCCCTCTACCAGGCGGACTTCGACGCCCTGCTCCGCGAGCGAAAGGTCGAGCTCACCGAGGCCGATCTGACCCGGCAAGGCATCCCGTTCCCGGACTCAGGGTTCCTCGCGATATCGTTTTCCGAAGTCGCCGAGCATCTGCCTCCCAATGCCCTTCTGCCCACACTGCACGAGATCCGGCGCGTGCTCGTGCCTGGTGGATTGCTCGTCGCCACCTCTCCCAACCTCACGTCGTTGCTGAACCGCTTCCTCATCGCGGTGGGCCGCAGCCCCTTTCACCTCCCCGTGCCGGAGGACGTCGGCGGATGCGCAACGTACCCCTATATTCATCTGTTCACCGCCGGCGAATTCGAGGCGCTGTGCCGGCTGGCCGGCCTCGAGCCGCTCCGCCGCGAACACATCACCTATCTGGCCAACGCGTTCTTCTCCGCGGGCCGCCCGCTGCGCAACGCGGCGATGCGTGTCTACCTGCTCCTCGAACACTTGCTCGGCACACTGCTGCCAGATTTGCGCGACGGCTGGCTCGTCGCTGCCCGCCGTCCCCCGCCGTGAGCTGCCCACTGATCATTCTCTGCGGAGGACGTGCGACGCGCCTGGCCCAGCTTTTCCCCAACACCCCAAAGGCGCTGGTGCCGGTGGCAGGCCGGCCGTTCCTGATGTGGCAGCTGGAATGGGTCGCCCGCCAGGGGGTCCGTCGGATCCATCTGGCTGCCGGCCATCTCGCCGACCGCCTTGTTGCGTGGCTCGACGCAACGGCCCAGCGCGTCGCGGGCTCCAACGCAACGCCCGCGCGCTGGCAGATTCCGGTCGACCCCGAAAGTCCCCCGCTCGACATATCACTCTCGGCGGAACCCGCACCGCTGGGCACCGGCGGCGGCCTCCGGCATGCGGCCGGAGCGCTCGCCGCCCTCACGCCATTCGAACGGGTGCTGGTGCTGAACGGCGATTCGCTCTTGCCCAATTTCAACCTCCAATCCTTGGAGCGCGAACTGGTGCGGATGCCCAACCCTTGGACCGCGATCGCCATCACACCCGTGTCCGACGCCACCCGATTCGGTACCGTGCGCCGCGACGGTCCATTCATCAGCGGCTTCGCCGAAAAAGGGGCGGGGGGCGCCGGCTGGATCAATGCCGGTGCTTACGCAATGACCCAACGCGCGGTCGCCTCCATCCCGGCAGACCGCCCCAGCTCCATCGAGCTGGACTGGTTTCCCCGGTGGGCTGCTGCGCGTTGTCTGCTCGGCATCGAAGCACCACCGCCCCTTCACGACATCGGCACCCCTGAGGGACTCGCAGAGCTGGAGCGCACAATGAAGTCCAACGGCGTCTGACCACAACGGCGCCATGCGGCCGGCGCGGCGACGACGGCCACTTATTCCCGGCCCTCACGAACCACCCACAACCGCCCTTGTTCGAAGTCGAGCACCCACCGCCGGCGCTCAAACGCCCCCCGCCCGATCAGCGCGAACGGCAGGTTAGCGTGGCCCTGACCCGTCGCGCCAATCCATAACGGGACTCTCCCCCAGCCCATCCCCCCCACCGAAAGCTCCACCTCCCCCGCCGCGTGAGCGACCACGCGCCCCCCCATCCCGTGGGCGAGCACCGCCCGCCCGCGGGGAGGCGGCAGGCCGACCGTCCGGGAAAGCGGACCCGGCACGTACAGCGCGAACTCGCTCCCCGTGTCCAGCACCGCATGCATCCGATAACGACCGTCCACTTCGATCCTCAACACGGGCAGCCACGAGTTCTCGACCAGCGGGATCGCCACCGCGGTCTCCGTCTCCCTCAATACCGCAGCGCCGCCCAGAACGATTGCGCCGCGTCGTCCATCCCAACCCAGCCGTCCCGCACCTCTGACCACGTCCACTCCCAGAATCAGCTCCGCCGCCCGGCTGCGACCGCCCGCAAACGGCCGCGTCGGATCTCCACCGGCATCGGCGATACCGACCGGCACGTTCGTCAGCAGCCAGTCGCCCAGCCGGAGCTCTCGGATTCGTGCGGCCGTCGCGCAAAAGGAAGCGCCAAGGCCCTGTCCGCTCCACGGAGTCAGCTTGTTGGTCGCGCCATTCATCGGGTCGGCCGCAGCCGCCACACCACACCGCCGCGCTGCCGAAGATTCCAGGAGCGTGATCGTTGAACCGGTATCCACCAGCGCCAGCACGAGCCGACCGTTCACCGCTACGCGGACCACCGGCGCGTCGGCGCCGTTCGGCCCGCCCTCCCAGTAGAGCACGACGCCGTCGGCCGCCGGCCCCCTCGCCCCGCTGCTCCCCGCCATCACCCTCGCGCCGCGGTCGGCGTTCGGCCCCCGCATCCACGGCGCCGCCGGTTCCCCAATCTGCCGGCATGCCGCCAGCGCCGTCAGCACGCCGCACGCAAGCCAATAACACGGAAACCGGCACCGCACGGATCGACCGTCGGCCTCAGGGTTCGGCGGACGGCTCCGTCACTGGGCGCTCGATGCGAATTTCGTTCCGGTGATTGTCCAGCACAATCACATACCGACCGAGCGCTCGAAGCCCCAGCCGTGTCAGCTCCGGAAACCCCAGACCCAGGTCGCCGAGCGCCGCCGGCCGCAGCTCACGCAGCACCAGATCCCCGACGGTCACCTGGCGCAGCGGAGCGGGCGGCGGTGCCGCCATCGCGATCTCAAACTCTCCGGCGAGATCCAGCAACAGCAGCCGCGTCTGCCCTTCCACCGTCCCCTTGACCACTGGCGCGTTGTAACCGGGCTCGAGCCGCAACCGTGCCAGCGTCGCGCCAGAGGCGCCTTCCGGCTCGCTCTCCGGCCGCGAGGAGAACAACATCCGCCGGGCGGGAAATTCCCAGCGGACCCACTCAAAGGCACGCAGAAAACTCCAACCCAACACCACATCGGCATCTTGGGCATCCGCCGAACGGCTGAGCGGCCACAGCGGTCCCCGCAGCGGCCTCGCATAAAAGAGCACCGCGTTCACCGGCACCAGGTCCACCACCAGCGACCGCGCCGCACACAGCGCGCCCCGGCTCGAATCCGGCACATGCTCCGGCACCCCGTACACCAGCGGCGGACCCAATGGCAGCAGCCCGTACGCGCGCGCGCGGTCCAATGAGGTCCAGTTGGCCGACGAGGTCGGATCCACCAGCAGCTTTGCGGCACGCCCCTCCAACGATCCCTCGATCAACGGGAGCCGCGAGTACTCGGGCGAGATGAACACCGCCACCGCGTCAAGCCCCGGTTGCGGCCGATGTGCATTGATGAAAACGGGCACGTCGCCCTCACCGATCACCACCGACACCGCCAGCTCTCGCGGATCCACAGCGCGCCGAACAAAGGCCTGCACCTCCCGCTCGGAGTTCTGCAGACCGGAAATCGGCCGCCCGTCGGGGGTCGTCCGCAGCAGCCTCCCGCCTCCCCCGCAGCCCCCCGCGCACAGCACCACCGCCGCAATCTCCGCGATCCACGCCCACCGATACCGTTTCGCCAGCACGTTGACCTCCCCGTATCGTCCCTGCGTCACCGCCCTCCACCCGCGAACGACACCATCGACTGCTCGGGCTTCGGCTCCCGACGCAGCAGCCGGTCGACCGCCTCGCGGCACGTCAGCACGCCCTCCACCACATCGCGCACCGCCTCCGCGATGGGCATCTCCACTCCATGCTCGCGAGCCAGAGTCGCCACCTGCCGGCAGTTCAGTGCGCCCTCCACCGTCGGCGCGGCGCCGCGCAGCAGATCCACCGCTCGCTCACCGCGCCCGAGCCGTTCACCAAATGTGCGATTCCGGCTGGCCCGCCCGTAACACGTCAGCATCAGGTCCCCGACGCCACTCAGGCCCGCGAATGTCTCCGGCCGCGCCCCCAGCACAACCCCGATGCGAATCATTTCAGCCAACCCGCGCGTGACCAACGCCGCCTTCGCGTTCTCGCCCAGCCCCAGACCGTCACAAGCCCCCGCCGCGATCGCCACGACGTTCTTCAGCACCCCTCCGAGTTCCACACCCGCGACGTCATCACTCGTATACACGCGAAAAGTCGGCTGCGCGAACCACCGCTGCACCGTCTCCGCCACCTGCCGCTTGGCCGCCGCGACCACCACCGCAGTCGGCACGCCGCGCGCCACCTCGTCCGCAAAGCTCGGTCCGGACATCACCGCGATGTCAACCTCTCCCATCACCGCCGCAATCAGCGCACTCATCGTGCGCGCCCGCTCCGGATCTAGCCCTTTCGTCACACTCAACCACAACGGACCGGCCGGGCCGGCCGGGCGAAAGCGTGCGAGCACCGCGGCGGCAAAACGAGAGGGCACCGCGAACACGACCACGTCCGCTTTTTGCACTGCCTCGGCGGGCTCGGCCGTCCACTCGATCGCATCCGGTAGCGGCACCCCCGGCAAAAACCGACGGTTTTCCCGACTCTTCCGTGTGTCCGCAATCAGGTCGGGGTCGGGCCCCCAAACGCAAACGCGGTGACCGTTGCGACACAGACACAGCGCCAGCGCGGTCCCCCACGCCCCATCACCAATCACCGCTGCCCGCGCCATGAGTTACTGACCCCCCTCGCCGGCCCGTTTCACACCGATCGCCGGCTCCGTCCCCTCCAGCAAACGCCGAATGTTTGAACGGTGCCGCCAGACTACCAACGCGCCGAGCACCGTCAGCGCCCAGGGACGCCACACATCAACCCGCGCATAGACCACCCAGGCGGCCAGCGGCACTGCCAACGCCGCCGCCAACGAGGCGAGTGAAATTATCCGGCGCATCGCGAACACCACCGCCCACGTCGCCACCCCCACCACCGCCGCCGCCGGCGCTACCCCCAGCAACACCCCCGCACAGGTCGCAACCCCTTTCCCTCCGCGAAATCGCAGCCATATCGGCCAAATGTGCCCCGCGACCGCCGCCGCCCCGCACAGCAGCCCCAACCATGGCGGCGACGCAGCCGCGGCCATCCGCTCGCCGACCCACGGCGAACCGACCGCCGCCACCCACCCCTTCGCCGTGTCCAACACGAATGTCAGCACTCCCCACCCCCACCCCAAGGTCCGCCCGACATTCGTTGCCCCCACATTCCCACTGCCGACTCGTCGGATGTCCACTCCATGCGCGCGCCCGATTAGGTACGCGAACGGCACCGACCCCAGCCAGTAGCCGGCCAACACGCAACCTGCCACCCAGTACGCATCCATCCCGCCCATCATCCCGTCCCCGAACAACGGCCTCAAGCGGCGCCGCGCCACCGGGCGAACGGCCGCTCAGCCCGGCTGCCTCATCAGCTCGAACACCAGCCGGCAGCCCGCCAAATATTCCGACAGCTCCACGTACTCCTCGACACTGTGCGCGTTGTGCTGGCCGGCGCCCAGCGTGACCGTTGGAATCCCCTTCTCGACAAGAGGATTCGCATCCAAACCACCATTGACCACCTCGGTGACCGGCGAAAGACCAATCGCCCGAACCGCGCGGATGGCGGTCCGGACCGCCGGATGACTGCGCGAAAGACGAAACGCGCGATAGTCCGACCGCTCGGAAAACTCAACGCTCGCCCGATCGCCTTGCACGTTGCGGACCGACGCCGCCGCGCGCTCGAATGCGCGGCGCCACGCCGCGACAATCCGGCGGAGAAACGCGGCGCTGTGACTCCGACACTCACCATGAACGTCGACCCGGTCCGTCACCTGGTTTGTCGCCTCCCCCCCGGCAATGATGCCCGCGTTCGCGGTGCCGCGCCCCCTGCGCCGCTCGATTTTTCCAAACCACCCCTCCGCTGCCGCCCGCTCGATCGCGCGGGCCGCTGCCAACATCGCCGACACCCCCCTCTCGGGCCACATGCCCGCGTGACTCGACCGGCCGCGCACCACCGCGGTCCACCGTGAAGCACCAATCGCGCCAACAATCACTCGAGCCGGATCGCCCGCATCCAGATTGAAGCCGATCGCCGGCCGCCCCAGATCGGAGGGCCGCACCGCCTTCGCCCCATACAGGCCGATCTCCTCTCCGATCGTGAACAGCAGTGTGATCGGCCCGTGATCCGTACCGCTGCGCAAAAGCGCCTCCGCGGCCGTCACCAGCGCCGCCACCGCCGTGCGGTTGTCTGCCCGTACCGCGCTCGCACCCCGCGCAACAATCCGGTTGCCCCGTCGAACCGGCACCGCACCACGACAGAGCGGAACGGTGTCCATGTGACCCAAAAACAATCGCCGCGGCCCTCTCCGTGTGCCCGGCAGCCGCACGATCAGGTTTCCCTGCCGAAACCGCCCACCCAGGCGTCGCGCCGCGTCGTCCTCGAGAATTGCCGCCCGCGGACAGCCCGCCGCGAGCAGCCGCCGCCGAACCTCCTGCGCAACCCTCCCCTCGTCACCGCTGAGCCCTTCGATCCGCAGAAACGACATCAGATGCTCGATCGCGCGACTGTCCACAATGTGCCTGTCCGTGCTCATCGGGTTTCCTCTCAACGCACCAGTACTGAATCCCCTTCACCCGTGCTTCGCAAGCCACCCCCACCGCCGCCACTGCGGGGGTGGCTCTGCGGCGGCCCGTCTCGCACCGGTTCGGATGCGACGCTGCGCGGCGCCCACTCCCTGCGGCCGAAGGGTTCACCGCGCGGAATCATCGTCCCGTCCCCTTGACTCAGCAGCCGGCCGCTCGTTAGTGTCAGCGGCCAGGTCGGAGGAACGCGCAAGTGAAGCCAGCCGCGGCCAACACCTCACTCGGAACGATCGCGGTCGCGGCCGCGATCATCACCGCGGTGCTCGGCTGGAACTGGCAGGTCACGTTCCGCGGCGAGGTGTTGGGCTTCTATCGAATCGGCAGCCAGCGCCCCCACTCTCCCTTCGTCACGCCGCCCCCCCACGTTCTGGCCCGGGGAGAAGTCGGGTACGACGGCCAGATGTACCTCGCCATCGCACTCGATCCGGCGTTGCGCCACCCGGGCAGTCGCGCCGCGCTGGATAATCCGAGATTCCGCTACCGCCGGATTCTGTTCCCACTGCTCGGCCATCTGGTGACTTTCGGTCACCGCCCCGCGATTCCGTACGCGCTGATCGCGATCAACGCCGTCTGCTACGTCGCGATCGTAGCGATCGTCGCCCGGCTGTTGCACGCGCAATCCGTCGCGCCGTGGAGCGCACTGATGGTGCTGGCCTCGCCCGGCCACTGGATTGCCCTTCTGTTCACCACCGCCGACCTGCTCGCCGCAGTGTTCTTGCTGCTCGCAATCACCGCAACCGTGCGCCGCCGCGCCGCGCTGTTCTCGTTCTGCTACAGCCTGGCGGCCCTCGCACACGAAACGATGCTCCTCACGGCCGGGATCCTCGTCCTGCCGTGGCTGGCTGAACGCCGCTGGCGGCACGTCGCCATCGCGCTCGCCGGCGCAACGCCGCCAATCGCATGGAACCTGTTCGTTCTCGCCCACCTGCCGGCTCACCGCAGCTCGCTCGGCGTGACCGAAAGCTTCGGCCTGCCGTGCGCCGGTATTTTCGCGAAGTTCGCGGACATCATCGCAAGCCCGGTGAGCGCAAAATGGCTGTTCGATGCCGTCGCCTTCGCCGCGATCAGTGCAACTTTCGTGCTGCTGGTCACCGCTGCAGTGAGCCAACGGCCAGTCTCCCCCCCCACGCTGTGCGCACTCGCCTATCTGGGATTCTTCCTCCTGTCCCGGCTGCACATCCTCGGCTATCACATCGACTTTCTGCGGGTGTACGCGAACGTGGTGCCGATGGCGGTGCTGGCGCGCCCACACTTTCCGTGGCCGCGGCTTGGCTCGGCCCTCTTGACGGTCTGGGGCGTCTTGAGCGCCGGCTTCGTCACTGCGTTCTCCCTCGGACTGGTCTGAATGCATCAGCCTCGACGGCCAGAGGCGGCCGGTGCGCTTGCCAGTGGACTGCCTACGTCCGATAGTTCGGCCGAAACCCCGATGATGACGGAGCTTGCTGGCCATACGGCGCTGGTGACCGGCGGAGCGGTCCGCATCGGCCGTGCCGTTACCCTTGCGTTGGCCCGGGCGGGCGCTCACGTGGTCATCCACTACCGCCGGTCGGCTGACGCAGCTCGCGAACTGGCCGCGCAACTTCACCACGAAGGCGCGCAAGCCTGGACGATCCCCGCAGACCTCGCCGATCCCGCCGCCCCCGACGATCTCATCCGCGAAGCGCTCGCCCGGGCCGGCCAGCTCACAATTCTGGTCAACAACGCGGCCGTGTTCCACAAACATGGCTGGGGGGCGGTCACGGACTCTGCACTGGACGCCGAGCTGCAGGTTAACCTTTGCGCGCCTGTACTGCTGATGCAGGCCTTCGCGCTACGCGTCCGCACCGGCGTGATCGTGAACCTCTTGGACCGGCGGATCGCGAGTGTCGACCCGACATGCGTACCCTACGAGCTCTCAAAAAAGGCGCTGGCAGCGGCAACCCGGTCGGCGGCGCTCGCGTGGGCCCCCAGCATCCGCGTCAACGCGGTCGCCCCCGGCGCGGTGCTGCCGCCGCCGGGTGAGGGCGCCCACTACCTGCGCGATCGCGCCGGCCGCATCCCCCTCGGTGGCCCCATTCCACCGGAGGCGGTCGCGGAGGCGGTACTGTTCCTCGTTCGTGCCCGCTATATCACCGGCCAAGTCCTTTTCGTCGATGGCGGACAGCACCTCCTGGGGGCCGAGCCATCGGCCTGAGCCCCAATGCCGTCGCCTTGCCACGCTGCGCCACCGCATCCGACCATATCCTCTCCACCCGCATTTGTGATCGACCACATGCTAATCCGGCTCGGCCGCTGGCTGCGTCTGTGCGGCTATGATGCCGTGTGGAACCCCGCACTCCGCACGCGGGACCTGATCCGACTGGCAAACGCCGAGCAGCGAGTGTTCGTAACCTGCAACAGCCACATCCGCGATAACTTTCCAGCCCCCACCCAGTGGGTCCGCCTGACCGCCTCAACGCCGCTCCCGCAGTTCCGCGAGCTCGTCAGCCGGCTGCGGCTGGATCCTTCGGCGCAGGCGTTCAGTCGTTGCGCAGTCTGCAACCACCCGCTCGTACCCGCCGATCCATCCCCTGCGATGGAAGCGCGGCTACCGCCCCGAGTGCGCGAACGTCACCCCTCTCTGTGGCGGTGCGAGAGCTGCGATCGCCTCTACTGGCGCGGATCCCATGTCGAGCGAACCGCCCGCCTCCTAGGTCTTGATCCGCGAGAACCCAACGGGGCGCCCCAGCCCCCCTGACGACATCCGCCCCTCTCTCCCCTCGGCGCCATCCCTCGCTCAAGCACCGCCCGCCCCCCCCTCCTCGAAGTCCGGTGGGCGACTGTAACAGTACTCCACAATGCGAGGAATGTCTTCGATACGGACTCCGCGCCAAAATATATGCCATCGCGCACCCCGTAGCCGTCCCTCTGCCTGCTGGTCATACCATCCGTTGATGGGATTGTCGGCGCGCGAACGCCAAAACAACGCGGCGTGTTCGCGCCGGAGCCGATGCCACAGCTCCTGCGCAAGACCCTCCCCCCGTGCGGCCATACCGACCGCAAATTTCGACACATAGCGCCCTGCGGGATGGCGCTCGAGCACCGCCGCCCCGCGGTACTGCTCCTCGTAGTACACATCGCTGACCGCTGCCAACCATTCTCGGCGGATCAGCCGCCGCCCAAACGCTTCTTCGAGCACAGCCACCAGCCGGTGCACGTCAACCCCCTCCAAACAGCATGCGTGAAGGATCCGACTGCCGCGCCGGATCACCGTTCCGCGGCCCCGCACTGTGAACAGCTCCCGCAGAAGGTCCAGCGGCGACGCAACCGAAAAATGCAGTGACGGATATCGGTCCAGCGCCGCGCTCGCCACACACAGCGCCTCGTCGGCGGCATCGTCGGCCGAAAGCTCCTGATCATTTTCGCCCTGCAACAGGTGCAGTGTGACCGGAGTACCGTCCACCGCGCGGAACATGCCGCGGCTCCGGAGCCACTGGACGCGGCGCACGAGGTCCGGAATCATGGGCAGCAGCGCTTCGAGCCGGCTTCGCGCCGGCATCTCCAGGATCAGCCCCCCGCGCCGCGCACGACACTCCGCCAGACGGTCCGCCGTGCCGCGCGTCCAACCTTCCCCAGCGGCCGGCGCCCATCGCATCAGGGCAGGCACTGCCGACTCCATCGCGCGCGCCGCCGCCGCCGCCTCACGGCCGCACAACAGCACAATCGGGGTCAACTCCAGCTTCAGCAGAAACTGCAGGTCAAACTCCACCGCCTGCAGAAACTCCGCGACTGCGGTGTCATCCGGCACGATCGCCGCAAAACACGTGCCCGGTGCGGTCTGAAACTTGCGCAGATAGTACTCGTACTCTTCGCGGCGCCCCAGACCGTCGAGAAAAAGTCGCAGCGTCGTGGACAACAGCATGCCCTCTTATACCCCTCCCCACGGTCGCTGTCACACGATTGGAACGGGCCGGCCGTGACGCCGCCCCTTTCTGGCAGAGCATCACGAACCTTCACACTCAACCAACCTGTTTGGAGCCCCGACGGTAGGCCACTAGAATGCGGGACGTGACGACGACCCACCGCCCCACCAACGCCCGTGCCCTCGACGGAACCGACGAGGGCCTCACCCGTCTGATGAACCTCGCCACCGGTTACTGGGCGTCTGCCGCGTTGGTCGCCGCAGTCGAGCTGGGCGTTTTCGAGGCGATCGCCGCCGGCGCCCGAACCACCGCCGATATCGCCGACCGATGCGGGTGCAGCCGGCCGCACCTGGAAGACTTGCTCCGCGCCCTGGCGGCGCTGAGCGTCGTCCACACCACACCGCTCGGATGGCAACCGGCTCAGGAACTCCAGGTCTATCTGAACCCGGACTCGCCGCGTTCGCTCCTGCCTGCGCTCGCAATCAATCGCGATTTGTTTCCGCTGTGGGCCCGGCTCGCGCACGCAGTCCGCACCGGCCGCCCCCCCTCGGAGCCGGGACGTCATCTGGGTGGCGACACGGACCAGACCCGCCGCTTCGTGCTGGCGATGCATAGCCGCGCCATGGCGCTCGCCGACCAGCTGCTGCCGCTGGCCGACCCCGGGCCCGTCGAAACCCTCCTGGATGTCGGCGCCGGCCCCGGTACGCTGAGCCGTCTGCTCGCCGAACGCGATCCCCGCCTCCGGATCACCCTCAGCGACCTTCCGCCCGTCCTCGAAATCGCCCGCGAACTCCATGCCGCCTCCCCCGCCGCGAGCCGCCTCTGCTTTCTTCCCGCCGACTACCGGCAGCATCGCGAGTGGGGGGGGCCCTATGAGGCGATTCTCTTCTGCGGCACGCTGCATCAGGAGTCGCCAGAGAGTGCCGCCGATCTGTTCGACCGTCTCCGCGTTCATCTCGAACCCAACGGCCGGCTGATCATCGTGGACCTCATGAGCAGCGGAGACCGTGCTGATCCGATGGCGGCACTCTTTTCGCTGAACATGCGGCTCACCAGCCCGCAGGGACGGGTGTGGAGCGTGCAGGAAATCGCCGGATTGCTTGAACGTCTGGGATGGAACATCCGAGAACGGCGTTGCGCGACCGCCCTCCCCTACTGGCGCATCGAAGCGGCTCTCCCTGCAGCGCGGAGCACGGCCCTCTGATGTCGGTGAACACCGGCGCGAGCATTCCACCGATCGCTGTTGCCAATCCCGTAACACGACTACCCCCACGACCATTGCCACCGCACCACGGCGCATGGGTGGCGGCCGTGGGCGGCACTGCACTGGTGTTGTTGGCCTGCGTGATGTGTCCCGGACTGTTCCCCGGTGAACCGGCGGAGACCATCGCCGTGATCGGCGGACGGGGACCGCTGCCATCACTCACGCACCCGCTGTGGGAAAGCGTCGTCCGGATCGCCCAGCGTCTCCCTTTCCCACTCTTCATTCGCACACTGAACGGATTCAACGTCGTGGTCGGAGCCGCCGCCGCCGCGCTGTTGTTCCACCTCGCCGCGATGTTTCGAACCAGCACCGCGGCATGCCCGCCTCCCCAGACCGCTCCGGACGACTCCAGCGACAAAGAATCCCCCGCTCCGCCGCTGGACACGCCACAACTGGCACATGTGCCGGCCATCCTGGCGGTGCTGTTGGGAGCCGGATCGTTTCCCTTTCTGTTTATTGCCACTCGTTGTCACCCCGCCGCGTTAACCACAGTGCTCTGGCTGGGAGGTGTGGGTCTGGCGGCCGCCTACGGCCGCAGCGGGAAACGCCGGCGACTGTACGCGGCCGCCGCGCTGCTCGGATTGGCCTCCGCTGAATCCCCCGGCACATGGTTCCTGTGGCCGGTGCTCCTCCCGTGGCTGACGCTGCTTCTGCTCGCCCATCGGGATCTCGTGCTGCCGTTCATGCCGGATGCGTCCCGGGGCCACCTCGCCATCCGCGTGCCGCTGATCGCGGGCGCCATCCTGCTGGGCGCATTGCTGGCGCCCTGGGTCGTTCGCGCCGCAATTTTCCAGCGCGAAGCCGCTGCAGCTTGGGCGGACGCCGAATCGTTCGGCCCCGCGTTGCGGGAAGTGTTGCGGGCTCAACTCCGTGCGGTACGGACCGCGATCCCCCCGGTCGGCTGGCTGCTACCGGCGCTGTGCGTGGGTCTGCCCGGCGCGTTGGTGGTCGCCGCCTTCGCCGGCGAGCGGCCCGAGCGACGCGGGCCGGCCGCAGCCTCACTGTTGCTGGTGTCCGCCGTCGCGGTCTCCGTCGCCTTCGATGCACCCTTCGCACCCTGGCCAATTTTTCAGGCCTCGCCGCTGCTCGTCGTTCCCTACGGGGTGATGGCACTGTGGACCGCCGCCGCCGCCGCCGGTCTGATCCGCCTTTTCCTGCACGACCTCGACCGCCGGGATCTGCCCGGCCCGCTCGCCCGCCTCGACCTCACGCCCGCGCGCCGCCGCAAGGCCGCGGTCGCTTACACGGCGGCAATGGTGCTTTCGTTCGGCGCCGCAGCCGGTCGCCACCTACGGCAGGTCGCCCTCTGTGACTCCACGCCGTTCGACCAGTTTGCGAGCAACGTGCTCGAGGAGCTCGAAGGGTCCGAACGGGTCGTGTTGGCATCGCCGCTCGAGCCGTTACTCACCGTGCGCGCCCGCAGCGAACGGCCGGACCTGCGATTCCTCAACGTCCAACTGGGCCGCCATCCAGTGTACCTGCGCTATGTGGCGGACATCTTCGCCGACGACCCCCGCGCTCGCGGACTCGCACCCGCCGGTCTCGACGCGCTCCTCGCGGACTGGTTCGTTCGGGACCCCTCGGTCACCGGCCGCGTCGTCACACTGGATCTGCCCGAACTCTGGCGCCTCGGCGGATGGACCGCGCTGCCCGCTCGCCTGTCCTACCGCGGCGTCGCCGCACTGGATGCGTCCACACTCGCCGCGCGATGGGCCGGCTTCCCAGCATGGACCTCACAGTTGGCCGCCGCCTTCGCACGGCTGGACCGGCTGCCCCGCGCGTTCGAACCCTACGCGGTTTGGTTGCGGCGCCATTCGAGCCGGCTGCTGAACGACTTCGGATTCATGCTCGAAGAGATCGGCCGCTCCGCCGAAGCGTTGACCGCGTTCGACGCCGCTGCCGCCCTCGATGCGGAGCAGTTCAGCGCCCGGCACAACCGGGCCAGATTGGCCCGCGATCTGGGACACCCGTCGGCGGAAAGGGCCCAACAGGATCTCGAGCGTTGGCTCGCACAACGCCCCGCCTTTGATCGGGTCGCGGCCGCGCGGTGGAACGGCCTCATCCGCGATCCGAACCTTCAATACCGCAGAAGCGCTTTGGCGGCTCGCTCCGGCCTGCTCGACTTCGCGCTGTCGGATCTCATTGACCTGCGCCACGAGTCAGATGCCCCTGCCGTTCAGCTTGCGATGGCCGCGGTCCTCGAGGGCCGCGGCAACGTGGCGCAGAGCCGCGCATTGTTCCAACAGCTGGCCGAGCAACACCCGGATCGCATCGAGCTGCAGCTCGCCGCCGGGCTTGCCGCGCTCAACGCCGGCGACGTGACATCCGCGGTCGCAGTGGCGCATTCGTTGCGCAACCGGCAACCACCAACACTGCCGGTCTACGAGGCGCTCCTCGCTGCGATGACGGGCGATGTCGCGACCGCCCGCGGCATTCTCACCCGCCGCCTCGCCGATTCACCGGACGACCGCGCCGCGCACATCGCAAACGGCTTCGTCGCGGCAAAAGCCGGCGACATCGCCGCCCTCCGCCGAACCGTTGACAGTCTTCGATCAAGAAATCTGCGCATCCCGTGGCTGGAAACGGTTCTCGCGGACGCACTCGCGGGGGAAGGCCGTACCGCGGAAGCCCGGGAAATCATCGAGCAGGTCGTCGCGCGTCATCCCGCCTTCGGGCCCGCCTGGGATGTGCTGCTCGCCCTCGATGTCGCCGAACGGCGTTCAGACCGCGCGCGGGAGCACGCGGCCCGACTTCTCCGCCTCCGGCCGGGCCATCCCCGCGCCAACCACATCTGGGCAAGCCTGCTGATCGCGGAAGGCCGATGGGAAGACGCCGCGGCAGCGCTCGAGGTCGCCCGGCGCAGCGCGCCCGACGACGCCGCGATCCTCAACGATCTGGCATGGTGCCGCCTCCACCTCGGCGACACCGGCAGGGCGCTGGATCTTGCCACGCGCGCGGTGGCGCTCGAACCAAACTCAGCAGTCCACCTCGACACGCTGGCCCGCGCACTGCTCGCGGCGGGACAGACCAACCGAGCCGCGGAGGTGGTGCACCGTGCGCTGAGGATTGCGCCGGACGACGCCGAGCTGCGGGCGCTGGCGACCCAATTGCGCACCGTCGAAAGTCCGCGCTGACGTGCGCCGCCGTTCTCGCCCCGTCCTTGCCAGCGTCGCCGCCGCCCCCGTATGCTCGCGCGCGTGAAGCTGCTGGATCGATATCTTCTGCGTCGGTTCTTTGCGCCGCTCGTGGTCTGCTGCGCAGCGTTCACGATGGTTTATGTCGTCTTTGACCTCTTCAACAACCTCTCAGACTTTCTTCAAGGCCGCGCATCGCTGCCCAGCCTCCTCCTCTACTATCTGCTGCTCATCCCCGCCTCGCTGAACTACATCGTGCCGGTCTCAATGGTGCTGGCGACTCTCTGGTCGCTCTCCCAGCTCACCCGTCACAATGAGATCACCGCGATGCGCGCCTGTGGTCTGAGCCTCGTGCGGTTGATGCTACCGCTGATGGTGATCGGGCTGGTGGCCAGTGGCGTCGTTCTGGCGGTCAATGAGACGATGGGCTCCGAGGCCGCGTATCGCACCCGACAGTTTGTCCGGGTCCAAGGCCGGTCCGACGCAGACGAGGCGCACATCGCTGGACCGCTGCCCTACCACAACCCCACCGAGCGCCGGTCCTGGCTGATCGGACGCTTCGATACCCTCACGCACCAGATGCAGAACATTCAGGTGGTTCAGCAGTCCGCCGCCGGCCGCGACATCTGGAAGGCGTTCGCGGACGAGGCTGTATGGACCGGCGGGGCGTGGTGGTTCTACAACGTCCGCCTCCAATACTACGACGCGAACGGCCATCCGCTCGGGCCGCCGCGGATTCTCCCCCTCCGACCGATGACCGAATTCACCGAAACCCCCCGCGAGTTCCTCAACGAGATCAAAGACCCGGAATTCCTGACCGCCGCGGAGCTGGTCCGGTTCATCCGCACACACCCCCAGTTGGACGCCCGTGCAGTTCAACGGCTGCGTGTCACGCTGCACAGCCGGCTGGCCCTGCCCTGGGGATGCCTGATCGCCGTACTGTTTGGAATCCCATTTGGCACCACCACTGCGCGCAAGGGTGCGTTCCGCGGCATCGTGTTGTGCCTGGCGCTGTTCTTCTCCTCCTGGGCGATGGTCAGTTTGGGACTGTGGGCCGGCAAAATGGGCTTGATACCCGCATGGGTGGGCGGGTGGGGCCCGACGCTGCTCTATCTGGCGATCGGCTTACGCCTGGCACTGCGCGATCGGTGAAGGGCCGGCGCCGCCTTCCGCGCGAGACACGCTCATCTCCCTGCCGCCGCTCCCCCCGCCCGCCGGCGATCCTACAGGCGAGGGGAACCCGACCGGCTCAGCCGGCCGTCGCGGCGGAAGCCTCTCGGGCAGCCTCGCCGATTGGCCGAACCCATTCCAGTACCGCCATCGTTGAGCTGTCTCGCCGGCGGCCGGGAAGCCGGGTAATGCGGGTATAGCCGCCGTTGCGATCGCTCATCGCCGGCGCAATCTCCTTGAACAGCCGACTGACCGCCCGCTTTTGGCGCAGCACCGCCAACGCCCGCCGCCGCGCCGCCAGCGTCCCCGCGCGCCCCCAGGTGACAGACCTCTCCGCAAGCCGGCGGGCCGCTTTCGCCTTCGCCAGCGTCGTGCGGATTCGGCCATGCAAAATCAGGCTGCACACCAGCGACGCCAGCAACGCGTTGCGGTGCGCGGTCGTCCGCCCCAGCTTGATGGTCGTCTTGCGATGGCGCATGCCGGTCCTCCCGCCGTGATCCTAACTCTTCTTCTCCGACCGGACGCCGACCGCCCGGCCCTTTTCCGCCGCCGCGGCACGGTCGGCCTCGCTCGGCAACAGATCGGCCTCGAACGTCATGCCGAGCGAGAGGCCGAGCTCCTGCAACCGCTGCTTGATCTCGTTCAACGATTTCTTGCCAAAGTTGCGGAACTTGAGCAGCTCCGCCTCGCTCTTCTGCACCAGCTCGCCGACCGTCAGAATGTTCGCATTGTTGAGACAGTTCACCGCGCGCACGCTCAGCTCAATGTCGTTAATGCTCATCGCGAGCTTGCGCCGCAGCTCCTCGCGCTGCGCATCCACCTGCCGCTCCGTGGTATCAAACTGGATGAAGTCGCGGTCGTAGTGCACAAAGACATCCAGGTGATGTCGCAAAATGGATGCGCTGATCGTCAGCGCCTCGTCCGGCTCCACGCGCCCGTCCGTCCAGATCTCGAGCACGAGGCGGTCATAGTCGGTCCGGCGCCCCACGCGACAGTTCTCGACCGTGTACTTCACACGTCGAACCGGCGAGAAGAGACAGTCGATCGGGATCACGCCGATGTCCTGGTCCGGCTTCTTGTTCCACTCCGCCGGCCGGTACCCCCGCCCGATGCACACCTCCATCTCCATGTCCAGTACGCCGTCCGGCGCAAGGGTCGCAATGTGGTGCTCACGGTTGAGCACCTCAATCATCGCATCGCCCTCGATGTCGCCGGCGGTCACCTCGCCAGGGCCCTTCTTCCGGAGCCGGATCTTGCGAGGTTCGCGCGCGAACATCTTCAACCGCACGCCTTTCAAGTTCAGCACGATGTCGGTCACGTCCTCGACCACACCCGGAAGGCTGCAGAACTCGTGCATCGCACCCTCAATGCGGACGGATGAAATCGCCGCGCCCTCAATTGAGGACAGCAACACCCGGCGCAACGAGTTGCCCAGCGTCCGGCCGTAACCGGCCTCAAACGGCTCCGCCACATACTTTGCATAATGCTGAGACGGATCGCTCTCGACGGCGGCAACCGCCTTCGGCATTTCGAATCTCGCCACTCGGATCGGCATCGACGAACCTCCCAGGACCGGACGTTACCCGGCCCGTATGGTGAGGGGACCGGCGGCCGCTGCGGGCCGCCACCCCGTATCATTTCGAATACAACTCCACAACCTGCTGCTCGTTCACGATCGGCTGGATTTCATCCCGGCTCGGCACATACCGCACTTCACCCCGCAGCTCCTCGCGATGCAGCGCCAGCCACGGCACGACCTCGTCGCTCTTGCGGACGCTCGCGATCTGCTCGAGGCTTGCTGTCGCCAGCTGCCGGCTGGCCTCCCGACCACGAACCTGCACCTGGTCGCCCGGCCGGAGCTGACAGGAGGGGATGTCTACCTTCCGGCCATTCACCTCGATGTGGCCGTGCAGCACCATCTGCCGCGCCGCCCGCTGCGACACCGCAAAGCCCAGCCGCCACACCACCGTGTCCAGCCGCAGCTCGAGCATCTGCAGCAACCGCTCTCCCGTGACACCGCGCCGCTTCAACGCCTTCTCGAAAAACACCCGGAACTGCTCCTCCTGCATCCCGTAGATCCGGCGAAGACGCTGTTTCGCCCGAAGCTGCTCTCCGTAGTCCGAGAGCTTACGCCGTCGAGCCCCATGCTGCCCCGGCGGGTTGCGCTCCTTGTCGATCGCGCACTTCGCCAAGTAGCACCGGGTGCCCTTCAAAAACAACTTCATCCCCTCGCGGCGGCACAGCCGGCACGCAGGTCCGATGTATCTGCCCATCGCTGGTACTCCTCGACGCCTCAGACGCGCCGCCGCTTCGGCGGCCGGCAGCCATTATGCGGAATCGGCGTCACGTCCCGGATCGCGGTCACCTGCAGTCCCGCCGCCTGCACCGCCCGAATCGCCGACTCCCGCCCGGCGCCGGGACCCTGCACGCAGATCTCTACCTCCCGCATGCCCGCGTTCGCCATCGCCGCCCGCGCCGCCTCCTGCGCGACCACCGTGGCCGCATACGCGGTGCTCTTCCGCGATCCCTTGAATCCGCACCGGCCGGCCGTGCTCCAGGCGATCACATTCCCCTTCGGATCCGTGATCGTGACACAGGTGTTGTTGAAGGTCGCCCGGATGTGCACGATCCCCACCGGGCAGTGGCGCGCCCCCTTCCCGCGCGCCTTCCGCACAGGCTTCGCCGCTGCGTCTGCCGTCCCCGCACCCGTCTCCGGCGCCACGGGCTCGGATGCCCCGTTCATCTGTTTGTCATCGGCCATAACGACGCTCTCCGGAACTCCGACGGCCGCACCTTACCCTTTCGCCGCCTTCACCGCCGCTCGCGCCTCTTTGCCGCGCACCGCACCCACCGTCTTCCGCGGCCCCTTGCGCGTCCGCGCGTTGGTCTTCGTCCGCTGCCCGCGCACCGGCAATCCGCGCCGGTGTCGGATGCCGCGATAGGCGTTGATGCTGATCAGGCGGCGGATGTTTTGCTGCACGTCACGCCGCAGATCGCCCTCGATGCGGTACCCCTGCAGCACCTCGGAAATCCGCGTGATCTCCTGATCGGTCAAATCGTCCGCCCGCTTCGCGACGTCAACGCCGGCCTTCTGACAAACCTCGCGGGCCCGGCTCAATCCAATTCCGTAAATGTACCGTAGCGCGTACTCGATCCGCTTGCGCCCCGGGATGTCCACGCCCATCACTCGCGGCATAGCCCACTCCTCTCCATGCGTCAGCCCTGACGCTGCTTGTGCCGCGGGTTCGTGCAGATCACCCGCACAACTCCGCGGCGGCGCACCACCTTGCACCGCTCGCAAATTCGACGCACCGAGCTGCGCACTTTCATCTCCGCATCACCTCGTCCAGCGGTCGGATGCGCCCCTTGCTCATGTCACAGGGCGACATCTCCACTGTGATCCGATCACCCACCGCCAACGGGCGCACGTCCGCCGCACATGCAAAGAACGCGACGAACTCGTGGCCGTTTCGCAGCCGCGCCCGAAAAGCTTTAGATGATATCACATCCACAACCACCGCGTCCAGCACAAACCAGTCACGATCCATCGCCCAGATCCGTCAGCACTTCCGCGACAGCTCGCCCCACCGCAACCGTGTTCTCCACGTGCGCCGCACGGCCGCCGTCGCAGGTCCGCACCGTCCAGCCGTCCGGATCCACCCGCACCGGCGAGCCCCGCTCGTTCACCATCGGTTCGATCGCCAGCGTCATTCCGGCCCGCAACACCGGACCCGTGCCCGGCCGCCCGAAGTTCGGAATCTGCGGTTCCTCGTGCAGCGATCGGCCGATGCCGTGGCCCACATAGTCCCGCACCACCGAATATCCTGCCGCCTCCACCGTCTGCTGGATCGCCGCGCACACGTCGCCGAGACGCCGTCCCTCGACCGCGGCCGCCGTCGCCGCCGCCAGCGCTGCCTCCGCGACGCTCACCAGTCGCCACGCCTCCGGCTCCGCGGAGCCCACCACCACCGTCCGTGCCACGTCTCCGTACCACCCGTCCAACACCACCCCGCAGTCCACGCTCACCACATCGCCCGCCGCGATGCGGCGCCGACCGGGGATCCCGTGCACCACCTCGTCGTTGATCGAGACACAAATGCGCGCCGGAAACCCCCGGTAGCCCAGAAACGCGCTCTGCGCACCCTCCCGCTCGAGCGCCTCCCGGGCCACCTCATCCAGCTCGCCCGTCGTCACCCCCGGCGCCACGCGGGCCAACACCGCCGCCAACACCCGCGCCGCCGCCCGGCCGCTCGCACGCATCCGCTCCAGCTCGGTCTCGCTCTTGATCGGAATGCTCACGGCCACGCCGCCAGCACCTGCGCGATCCGATCGCGCGTCGCCTCCGGCGTGCCGGTCGCGTCCACCTCGTATAGAATGCCGCGCGCGCGATACAGATCGATGAGCTCGCGCGTCTGTCGCTCGTAGACGTCCAGCCGGTTCGCGACCGTCGCCTCGTTGTCGTCCGGGCGCTGATAGGTCGACCCACCGCAGCGGTCGCACACCCCCGCCACCCGCGTGGGCAGGTTCACCACGTGATACACCGCGCCGCACTGCCGGCAGACGCGTCGCCCCGCAATCCTCGAGATCAGCACCTCTCGCGGTACCGCAAGCAAAAATACCCCGTTGAGCTTCGCCCCAAACCCCGCCAGCAGCGCATCCAGTCCGTCCGCCTGCGCGCGGGTCCGCGGAAAACCGTCGAACATGTATGCGGCCGACGTTCCCTCCCGCTCGATCCGCTCCCGAACGATGCGCAGAATCACATCGTCCGGCACCAGGTCCCCGCGCTCCATGTAGGCGCGCGCCTCCAACCCGACCGGCGTCCCGGCCTTCACCGCCTCGCGCAACATGTCGCCGGTCGACACATGTCGATACGGCGTCGTCGCGGCCAGCCGCGCCGCGACCGTCCCCTTCCCCGCACCCGGCGCCCCCAGCAGCAGAATTGCCTTCATCCCGACACACCTCCCCGCCGCTCAGGTCCGCCCCCGCAGACGGCCCTTCTTCAGAAAACCGTCATAGTGCCGCGTGAGCAAGTGCGCCTCGATCTGCCGCATCGTGTCCAGCATCACGCCGACCACGATCAGCAAACTCGTGCCGCCAAAAAACGACGCGACCAGCCACGGAATGCCCAGATGCTTCTGCATCACGGTCGGAATCACCGCAATCACCGTCAGAAACACTGCGCCCGCCAACGTGATCCGCGTCATCGTGTGGTCCAGATACTCGGCCGTCGGCGTGCCAGGCCGGATGCCGGGCACATACCCACCATACTTCTTCAGATCGTCCGCGATCCGCACCGGGTTGAACTGCGTCGCAACCCAGAAGTAGGAGAAGAACAAAATCATCAGCGCGTACAGCACCATGTGCGCGCCGGAGCCGTAGTCAATGCTGGCGCCCAGATCCTTCGCCCAGGTCCACGGCAACGCCTTCAACAGCCGCGGCGGAAACAGCAGAAGGGACTGCGCAAAAATGATCGGCATCACACCCGCGTAGTTCACGCGCAGCGGCATGTATGTGCTCTGCCCCCCGTACACCTTCCGCCCGACCACCCGCTTCGCGTACTGCACCGGAATCTTGCGCTGCGCCTGCGTCACCGCGATGGTGCCCGCGATCACCAGGAAGATCATCAACAGCATCAGCGCCAGATGAAACGGCGTGTACGGCCGCTCCCCACCCACCGGTTCGAACATCCGCATCGTTTGCGCGACCGCGCCCGGCAACCGACTGACAATGTTGATCGTGATGATCAGCGAAATGCCGTTCCCGATGCCGCGCGCGGTAATCTGCTCACCCAGCCACATCTGCACCATCGTGCCGGTCATCATCGTCAGCACCGCGAGCGCCACAAATCCAAAGTGCGACTGCATGTGAACGATCGGCCGGTGAATGCCGAGCGCGGACGGGTTCAACAGCGCGCCCGCCAACGCGCTGCCCTGCACCACGCACAACCCCACCGTCAGATAGCGTGTGTACTGCGTGAGCTTCTGCCGCCCCGCCTCCCCCTCGCGCGCCAACCGCTCCAGCGCCGGGATCACCGCGGTCATCAGCTGCAGAATGATGGACGCGCTGATGTAGGGCATGATGCCCAGCGCGCCCACCGCACACCGGTCCATCGCTCCGCCCGTGAACAGGTCGTACAGCCCCAGAAACCCGCCGCCGGCCTGGCGCTGCACCTCCGCAATCACCTCGCGCAGCGCGTTGTAGTCCACACCGGGAACCGGCACCACCGCGGTGATCCGAACCGCGAAAATCAGGCCGAGCGTGAACAGAATGCGGTCGCGAAGCTCCGGAATTTTGAACGAGTTCGCAAAGGCCGACAGCATCGCCGCCCCTCGATCAGCGGATCGTTTCCGCGGTGCCACCCGCGGCGGCGATCTTCGCGGCGGCCGAACGGCTGAACGCGTGGGCTCGCACCGTCAACGCCTTGGTCAGCTCACCGTCCCCCAACACTTTGATCCGCATCCGCGCCGGTCCTCGCGCCAGCCCGCGCTCGCGCAGCACCGTGGGGTCCACCACCGCTCCGTCTTCGAACACCTCCAGCTGGCCCACGTTCACCGGCTGGTACTCCACCGGGTTGGGCGAGCTGAACCCCACCTTCGGCAACCGGCGGATCAGCGGCATCTGCCCACCCTCAAACCGCAAACGCCGACCACTGCCCGCCCGCGCATGTTGCCCTTTGTGACCTCGCCCCGCCGTCTTGCCATGCCCGGACGAT
Source organism: Kiritimatiellia bacterium (assembly GCA_026417735.1). NCBI lineage: Bacteria > Pseudomonadati > Kiritimatiellota > Kiritimatiellia > Kiritimatiellia bacterium. Next base: position 50,358 of record JAOACR010000021.1, on the reverse strand, counting down.
TCACCCCGCCCCACCCGTTTGCGGGGCCGGCGGGCGCCCGGTGCATTCTTCAGCTCGTGCAGTCTCATGTGGTCACCACTCCCTCCGACCGCATCTCCCGCAGCGCCTCATACGGACGAAGCTGCTCCAGCGCCTCCATTGTCGCCCGTGTCACATTCAGTGCGCTGTCGCTACCAAGCGACTTCGCCAGCACGTCCTTCACTCCGGCCAGATCCAGCACCGCCCGCACCGCGCCGCCCGCAATGATGCCGGTGCCGCGCGACGCCGGTTTCAACAGCACATGCGCACCGGCAAACCGGCCCTCCACCTCGTGCGGAATGGTGCGGTCGCGCAGCGGCACCGTGCGAAGGTTCCGCCGCGCCATTTCGCCACCCTTGCGAATCGCATCCGCCGCTTCGCGCGCCTTGCCCAACGCAAATCCGACATGCCCGGCCCGGTCGCCAACCACGACCAGTGCGCTGAAGCTGAACCGACGGCCACCCTTGACCACCTTCGCGCAGCGATTGATCTGAACGACCGCCTCGTCCAGCCCGGAGTCGTCCCCCGCCCGGTCCACGCGATCGGCACCAATCCGCTTTCGATTCATCCGTTTTGCCCCCGACCTCAGAACTTCAAGCCGCCCTCGCGTGCCGCGTCGGCCAGCGCCTTCACCCGGCCGCCGTAACGAAAACCACCACGGTCAAACACCACTTCAGAAATCCCGACCGCGCGCGCCGCCTCCGCCGCCGCCCGGCCGATCTGCCGCGCCGCCTCGACCGTCACCCGCCCGGCGAACTCCTTCAGCGGACCGGCATAGGTCGATACCGCCGCGAGCGTCCGCCCCGCATCATCATCCACAAACTGCACCTGTGCATGCCGCAAACTGAAGTGCACGCACATCCGCGGCCGCTGCGCGCTGCCCCGCACCCGTCGACGAATCCGCCGGTGCCGCCGCTGCCGATACTCCGCACGTGTTCTCGGTTTCATCCGCCCAATGTGCCCTACGCCACGGTCTTTCCGGCCTTCCGCCGAACCTGTTCACCCTTGTACCGGATTCCCTTGCCCTTGTAGGGTTCCGCCCGGTAAAAGGATCGAATCCGCGCCGCCACATCCCCCACCAGCGCCTTCGAACAACCGCTGACCCGAATCGTCGTCGCGTCCGGCGTCTGAATGTCCACTCCCGGCGGAATGGGGAACTCGATCGGATGCGAGAAACCCAGCGTCAGCGACAATGTCGAGCCCTGCCGCTGCGCCCGATAGCCGACCCCCTGCACCTCCAGCTCGCGGACGTATCCCTGGTGCACCCCCGTCACCATCCCCGCGATGATGGACCACGACGTGCCCTGCAACCGCCGATGGTCCGCGCTTTCCCCCAGCCGCCGCACCACGATGCCCTGAGCGCCAACCTCCGCCACCACGCCCGCCGGCAACGTCCAGCTCAGCTCTCCTTTCGGCCCACGAACACTGATCCGAGGCCCGTCCACCGCCGCGGTCACCCCCGAGGGCAGCGCAATCGGTTTCTTTGCGAGTCGTGACATCGGCCGTTCTCCGCACTACCAGACCTGACAGATCACCTCGCCGCCGAGTCGCCGCCGGCGCGCCTCGCGGTCGGTCATCAACCCCGCGGACGTCGTGATCACCGCGATGCCGGTGCCGCTGCGAACAGGTCGCAGCTCGTCCACCGCCGCGTACCGCCGACAACCCGGTGAACTCACCCGACGCAACCCGCGAATCACCGGCACGCGATTCGGACCCGACCCGTGATACTTCAACGCAATGTGCAACATCCGCCGCGCCCCCCGGGGCTCCACCGCGTAGTCGGCAACAAATCCCTCCTGTTTCAACACCCGGCAGATCTGCTCCTTCAGCCGAGAGTGCGGAGCGTCCACCGAGGGCAACCCCGCCGCACAGGCCGTGCGGATCCGGTTCAAAAGGTCCGCGATCGGATCGTTCAAACTCATCGTCAAAACTCCCGCCGGCTCACCAGCTCGCCTTGATGACGCCGGGCAGCCGCCCCGCCTGCGCCAGCTCCCGCACGCAGATCCGACACATCCGGAACTTGCGCCAATACGCCCGCCGTCGCCCGCACCGCTCACAACGGTTGTACGCGCGAACCCGAAACTTCGGCGGCCGTTGCTGCTTCGCTCTCCACGCTTTTGTCGCCACGGTCTTACGCCCCCTGTTTCGCAAATGGCATGCCCAGCCGCTCCAGCAGCTCGCGAGCCTCGTCGTCGGTGCGGGCGCTGGTCACCAGCGTGATGTCCATGCCCTGCACCCGCTTGATGTGATCGGGATTGATCTCAGGAAAAATCGTCTGCTCTCGCACACCCAGTGAATAGGAACCCCGCCCATCGAACCCGCGCGGCGACACACCCCGGAAGTCCCGAATCCGCGGCAGCGCCGCCACAATCAGACGGTGCAAAAACTCGTACATCCGGTCACCCCGCAGCGTCACCTTCGCGCCAATCGGCATGCCCGCGCGCAACCGGAAATTCGAAATGCTTTTGCGCGCATGTGTAACCAGCGGACGCTGACCGGTGATCTTCGCCAGATCCTCCGTCAGCGCCTTCATCGTGTCGCGGTCGGTGTCCGCATCAAACCCCATGTTCACCACAATCTTCCGAAGCCGCGGCACCCGCAGCGGGTTCGCATAGCCGCGCGCCTTCGCCATCTCCGGCACCACCCGCGTCCGATACAACTCCTTCAGATACGCCGCCATGGTCACTCCTGCCGTTCGCGATCAGCCGGTCTTCTTCGACGCGGACGCGCGCTCCGGATCAAACCGCCTCAACTTGCAGGCCGGCAGCGGCGCTTCGACGCTCACAATCGCTCCCTTCGGGTGCTCGGGTGACTTCCGAAGGTGTTTGCGCACAAGGTTGATCCCCTCCACCACCACGCGCCCCTCACGCCGCAGCACCTGCAGCACCTTGCCGGTGCGGCCACGGTCATCGCCCGAAATCACATACACCACGTCACCCCGCTTGAACGGCACGGGCGACGGAGTAGACCGCCGACGCCGTCCCCTCATCTCACACCACCTCCGGCGCCAGCGACACGATCTTCATGAACTCGCGCTCCCGCAGCTCCCGAGCCACCGGGCCAAAAATCCGCGTACCACGAGGGTTCATTTGGTCATCCACCAGCACCACCGCGTTCGAGTCAAACCGCACTGTAGAACCGTCCGGCCGACGCGTCGGCTGGCGCGTCCGCACCACGACCGCCCGAACCACGTCGCCCTTTTTCACCATCCCACCCGGTGTCGCCTCCTTGATCGTAACGCGGATCACATCGCCCACCCGCGCATAGTCGCGCACGTGGCCAAGCACCCGAATACACTGCGCGCGCTGCGCGCCAGTGTTGTCTGCGACTTCCATCGTCGTCCGCAACCCAATCATCGCGCGTCCTCCCCGCTCCGGGGCGCCCGCTCGATCACCTCGACCAGACGCCATCGCTTCAGCCGGCTCAGCGGCCGCGTTTCCACGATCCGCACCCGGTCGCCCACCCGGGCGAGACCGGCCTCGTCATGCGCGTAAAACTTCGAATAGGCGCGGATCTCCTTCTCGTACAGCGGATGACGCTGGCGACGCTCCACCCGCACGACGATCGTCTTCGCCATCCGGTCGCTCACCACCTCGCCAATCCTCTCCTTGCGGCGGCCGCGCGCCGGCGTCGCTGTGCCGGTCGTCGTCATGTTTTCGCTTTCCTCCGTTCGGTCCGCACCGTCTCCATCCGGGCCAGGTCCCGCCGCACCTCGCGAATGCGCGAGGGGCGCTCCAGCCGCCCCACTGCCGGCTGCATCCGCAGGTTGAACAGCTCGCGCCGCGCTTGCTCGATCTGCACGCGCAGCTCATCGTCGGTCCATTCGCGGATCGCTCGCGCCTTCATTGCCGGTTCTCCGTGCGCCTTACCGCACCAACGCGTGCCGTGACACAAAGCGCGAATGCACCGGCAGCTTGAACGCCGCCAGCCGTAGCGCCTCGCGCGCGGTTTCCGCGGGCACACCGTCCATTTCGAACAACATCGTGCCCGGCCGCACCACCGCGACCCATGCCTCGACCGCGCCCTTTCCCTTCCCCATGCGCGTTTCAAGCGGCTTCTTGGTCACCGGCTTGTCGGGAAACACCCGCAACCAAACCCGGCCCTTCCGCTTGATGAACCGGTTGATCGCCACCCGACACGCCTCCAGCTGCGTCGCGGTCACCCACCCGCGCCCGAGCGACTGCAGCCCATACTCCCCAAACGCCAGCGTATTGCCAGACTGCGCAATGCCTCGCCGTGAGCCGCGCTGCTGCTTCCGATACTTCACCCGCTTAGGCATGAGCGGCATACGCACGCTCCTTTCGCCCAGCCGGCGCGGTCCGGTCGTCCGTCCGGTTGCAGATCCACACCTTCACGCCGATCTGCCCCGCCACCGTCCGCGCCTCCGCAAAGCCGTAGTCAATGTTCTCGCGCAGCGTGTGCAGCGGCACCTTGCCGCGGCGTAGCCCCTCCGTGCGCGCCAGCTCCGCACCGCCCAGGCGGCCGGCCACCTGGATCCGGATACCCTCCGCCCCGGCCTCCATCGCCAGGTCCGCCGCCCGCTTCATCGCACGCCGGAACGACACCCGCCGTACCAGCTGCGCCGCAATTCCTTCCGCGACCAACTGCGCATTGCGCTCGGGATGGTGCACCTCCTGCACGTCCACATACACGTCCCGCTTCGTGCGCTCCGCCAGAAGCTTCCGAAGTTCCTCGCGACGGTCCTCGCTGCCCCGCCGCCCCACCACCACCCCCGGGCGCGCCGTGTGGATCGTCAGCCGCACCAGATTCCCGTGCCGCTCAATCTCAATCTCCGAAATCGCCGCGTCTTTGAAACGCTCCAGCGTCCATCGCCGGATCCGGTCGTCCTCGACCGCGAACAGCCCGTACATTCGCCGGTCCGCAAACCACCGGGACCGCCACGCCTTGGTGACGGTCACCCGCATCCCGATCGGATTGGCTTTCTGACCCACCGAACACCCCTTTCCCGTGTGGCGGCGCTACTTCGAGCTTCCCGCCTCCGTCAACACCACCCGCACATGGCTGAACCGATGCTGGATCGGGTGCGCCGCGCCGCGCGCGACCGGCATCCACCGCTTCAACCTCGGCCCCTCCTCGATCACCGCTTCCTTCACCACCAGCCGCTCCGCATTCAGATTGCGATTGTTCGTCGCGTTCCCGATCGCCGACCGCAGCGTCTTGCCCAGCCAGTACGCGGCCCGCCGCTCGCTGGCGCTCAGCAACGCGAGCGCGACCGACACCGGCCGCCCCTTCAGCTCGCGCGCCAAATCCCGAGCCTTCCGTGGCGACAGCCGCACGTATTTCGTCGTCGCGACAATGTCCATAATCCACTTCCCCGCGGAACCCGTCCCGCGCAGACGCGGCCGGCCAGTATAGGCAACCGCACCGCCGCCTGCAACTGGCGCCGCCGCTACTTCAACGCCACCGTCTTGTCCGTTGCCACGCCGTGCTTGCGGAACGTGCGAGTCGGCGCAAACTCGCCGAGCCGGTGGCCCACCATGTTCTCCGTCACATACACGGACACAAAAGTACGACCGTTGTGCACCAGAAACGTCTGCCCGACGAACTCGGGGGTGATCATCGACCGGCGCGACCACGTCTTGATCGGCCGCCGGTCCGCCGTCGCGCGCGCCCGCTCCACCTTGCGACGCAGGTGCTCATCCACAAACGGCCCCTTCTTCAAGGATCTCGACATCGCTCAATCTCTCCGCTTCACAATGAACCGGCTCGAGGGCTTCCGACGCCGCCGGGTCCGCTTGCCCTTCGTCTGCACACCCCACGGCGACACCGGCGGCCCACCGCCCGACGTGCGCCCCTCACCACCGCCCATCGGATGGTCCACCGGGTTCATCGCGACGCCCCGCACCGTCGGCCGAATGCCGAGCCAACGCCGCCGCCCCGCCTTCCCGAGCGAGACGTTCGCATGATCGAGATTGCCGACCTGACCGATCGTCGCCATGCACGTCTCAGGAACCCGCCGAATTTCACCCGAGCGCAGCTTCAACAGCGCGTATCCCCCCTCGATCGCCGTCAGTTCCACCATTGCACCCGCCGCGCGAGCCAGCTGGCCGCCGCCGCCCGGCCGCAGCTCAACATTGTGCACCGGCAGTCGCAACGGAATTTTGTTCAGCGGAAGCGCATTGCCGATCGCCGGCTCCGCATCCGGGCCGCTCATCACCGTCGCCCCCGGCCGCAGCCCCTCCGGCGCCAGAATGTAGCGTTTTTCGCCGTCCGCGTAGTGCAACAGCGCAATGCGCGCCGAGCGGTTGGGATCGTACTCGATCGCGACCACTTTCGCTGGGATCCCGATCTTGTCCCGGCGAAAGTCGATCACCCGCAACCGTCGCTTGTGACCGCCGCCGCGGTGCCGCACCGTGATGCGGCCGTACATATTGCGGCCACCGGTGCTGCGCCGCGGTCGCAGCAGCGACTTCTCCGGACGGTCCTTGGTGATCTCCTCGAACGTCGGCAGCTCGGCGAACCGGCGGCCGGGCGTGACTGGTTTACAGCGTTTCAGCGCCATGGTGCTCGCCTCACGTCATCTCGATTTTCTCGCCCTCGCGAAGCGTCACAATCGCACGCTTTCGTGACGGCGTGCGGCCCGCCTGTAGCGTCCGCCCCCGCTTCAGTTTGCCCCGCCGCCACATCGTGTTCACCGCGGTCACATGCACCTTGAACAGCTGCTCGACCGCGCGGCGGATCTCGATCTTGTTCGCGTCCGGCGCAACCTCAAACACGTATTGACGGCCCTCGCGCAACCGCGTTCCCTTCTCGGTCACCAGCATGCGACGAATGATCGTCTCGGCCGGCTTCATTGCGCACCTCCCGCCACCACCGGCGCGATCCGGCCGGCCAGCACGTCCATCGCCGCCGGCGTCGCAACAATCCGCGCGGGACGCAGCACCGCCTCCACGCCGACGTCCCTCGCCGCCGCCACCTCCACCCCCGGCAGGTTCCGCGCCGCCAGCCGCAGATTCCGCCCCACCGGCTCGGCCAGCAACAACAAGCTCCTCGGCGAACCCAGCGAGCGCACGAGTTCGGCGACGTGCCGCGTCTTCGGCTCCGGAATCTCCAGCGACTCCACCACCACCCCCTCGCCGGCAGCGATCCGCTCGCTCACCGCCCGAGCGAACGCCAGCCGCGCCGCCTTCCGGTTCACCCGCATCGCATAACTGCGCGGATGGGGACCGTGAGCCACCCCCCCGCCGCGCCAGATCGGCGACCGGCGGTACCCCGCCCGCGCCCGGCCAGTGCCCTTCTGCCGCCACGGCTTCCGGTTGCTGCCCGCCACCTCCCCCTTGCCCCGCGTGTTCGCGGTGCCGGCCCGCCGCGTCGCCTGTCGCGCCACGACCAGATCGTGTACCGCCTGAACCCCGCGATCGGTCACCAGACGGTGGTCGTCCCACTCGTAGTGACCAACTGTCTCGCCCTTTAAATTCCGTACCTCCAGCTTGCTCATGATCACTTCGCCGCCTTCTTCAGCGCCCGCCGGATCATCACCAGGCCCCCCACCGGGCCGGGCACCGCGCCGTGCACCAGCACCAGGTGATCCTCCGGCCGGACGTCCACCGCGCGCAAATGCTGCACCGTCACACGCACGTGCCCCATGTGCCCCGGCATCCGCTTGTTCTTCAAAATGTGCCCCGGCAGCTCGCGCATGCCCACCGACCCCGGACGCCGATGCATCGTATGACCGTGCGACGCCGGCTGCCCCGCCATCCCGTGCCGCCGCATCACCCCCTGGAAGCCCCGCCCCTTTGTCACACCGGTCACATCCAAGAGCTCGCCCTTCGAGAAAATCGCCGCCGTGACCGTGTCACCCGGCTTCGGGTCCTCACCAGGATCCAGCGGCACCTCCCGCAGCACCCGAAACGGTCCCACCCCCGCCGCCTTCGCGTGCCCCACCGCCGCGCGCGTCGCCCGCGATGGCTTGCACGGCTCAAAGCCCAGCTGCGCGGCGTCGTACCCATCTCGATCCGCCCGCTTCCGCTGAACCACCACGCACGGCCCCGCCTGAAGCACCGTCACCGACAGCTGCCGCCCGTCCGCATCAAAGACGCGCGTCATGCCGATCTTCCGCCCGATCAGCGCGTTCATTCGTCACACCTTGATGTTGATGTCGACGCCAGCCGGCAGGTTCAGCTTCTTCAGCTCGTCCACCGTCCGCGCCGTCGGCCGGATGATGTCCAGCACTCGCTTGTGCGTCCGAATCTCAAACTGGTCCATCGACTTCTTGTCCGCGTGGGGACTCCGGTTGACCGAAAACCGCTCGTGTCGGGTCGGCAGCGGAATCGGACCGGCCACCCGCGCGCCCGTGCGCTTCGCGGTCTCGACGATGTCCGCCGCCGACTGGTCCAACACCCGGTGATCGTAACCCCGCAGACGAATCCGTATCCGTTGCCCCGTCATGTTCGCCTCGCTTACCGCCGTATCATGGCATCCTGCTGCGCCGCCGGCACCCGCTCGAACCGCCGCGGCTCCATGCTGTGGGTGGCACGGCCGCGCGTGAGCGACCGCAGCGTCGTCGCATACCCGAACAGCTCGATCAATGGCGCCTCCGCACGAATGGTGGTCAGGCCCTCGCGCGCCTCCACCTGCCGCACGCGGCCGCGCCGCGCATTCAAATCGGCCAGCACGTCGCCGAGATGCGCATCGGGCGTAACGATCTCCAGCGCCATGATCGGCTCCAGCAACGCCGGCTCCGCGGCGGCCATCGCCTCGCGCACCGCCAGCATCGCCGCGGTCCGAAACGCGATCTCGGTCGTGTCCCCCTCCCGCCAGGCACCCCCCGTGATCCGCACCGCGGTGTCCACCACCGCATACCCCGCCAGCGGGCCGGTCGCCAGCGCATCCCGCACGCCCGACTCCACCGCACCGCGAAACATCTCCGGAATCTCGCGCTCGCCGGCCTCGACCGCAATCGTGTTCCCCTCGCCGCGCGCCCGCGGCGCCACTGCCGCCCGCACCCGCGCAAACTGCATCGCACCCGCAATTTCGCGGTGAAACTCATGCTCCGACTCCGCCGGCCGCGTCACCGTCTCCCGATACGACACCATCGGCCGGCCCGCGTTCGCGGGCACCTTGAACTCCCGCACAAGCCGCTCGCGCAACACCTCCAGGTGCAGCTCGCCCATCCCGCTGATCAGCGTCTGGCCGGTCTCCGGGTCGGTCGATACGCGGAAGGTCGGGTCCTCGTCCGCCAGCGCCGCCAGCGCCGCGTCCAGCGCTGCACGGTCCGCCTGCGACCGCGGCTCGATCGCCATCGAGACCACCGGCTCCGGAAACGCGATCGGCTCCAGCAGAATCGGATGCGATTCCGCACAAATCGTGTCCCCCGTCGCAAACGCGCGCAGCCCCGGTATGCCGCCGATGTCCCCCGCGCGCAGCTCCTCGATCTCCTCCCGCTGGTTCGCGTGTAGCCGCACGATCCGCGCCACCCGCTCGCGGCGCCGCAGCCGCGGGTGGTACACGTTCGTACCGCGATGCAGCACGCCCGAGTACACCCGCACGTACGCGAGCTTCCCGACAAACGAATCCGTCGCGATCTTGAACACCAGCGCCGCCAGCGGCTCCGTGTCGTCCGCGCGCCGCTGGATCTCCGCCCCCGTCTTCGGGTGATGACCGCGCACCGGCGGCACGTCCAGCGGCGACGGCAACAGGTCCACCACCGCGTCGAGCAGCGGTTGCACACCCCGGTTGCGCAGCGCGCTGCCGCACAGCACCGGCAGCAGGCGGCCCGCGATCGTCGCACGGCGCAGACCGGCCAGAATCACCTCCGGCGCGAGATCCGGATTTTCCAAATACAGCGCCAGCGTCGACTCGTCCGCCTCCGCGACCCTCTCGCAAAGCTCCGCGCGCGCCGCCTCCACCGTCTCGACGTACTCCGACGGCACCGGCGACTCCACTACCCGCGCGCCGAGCGCCGCCTCGTCGAACTCGAGCGCGCGCCGTCGTACCAGATCCAGCACCCCTCGAAACTCCTCCTCCGCCCCCCACGGCAGCTGCATCACCGCCGGCGCCGCCCCCAGCCGCTCCCGAAGGCTGCGCACCGCTGCCGCGAAATCCGCCCCCTTGCGATCCATCTTGTTCACAAACGCGAGGCACGGCACCCCGTACTGCCGCGCCTGCCGCCAGACCGTCTCCGACTGCGGCTGCACGCCCGCAACGCCGCAAAAAACGCCGATCGCCCCGTCCAGCACCCGCAGCGAGCGCTGGACCTCCGCCGTGAAATCCACATGGCCGGGTGTGTCGATCAGGTTGATCTGGCAGTCCCTCCAGCGCAACGTCGTCGCCGCACTCGTGATCGTGATGCCCCGCTCCTGCTCCTGGTCCATCCAGTCCATCACGGTGGTGCCGTCGTGCACCTCGCCCATCCGATGCACACGGCCCGAATAGAACAAAATCCGCTCCGACAGCGTCGTCTTGCCCGCATCAATGTGCGCGACGATGCCGATGTTCCGCACCCGCTCCAGCGGCCAGCGGCGCGCGGTGGCCGCGGGTGCGGCGTCCGGTGAGCCGGACGTCGGACGGGTGGGCATCGGTTCGAGCACGGCGGCCATCGGTCAGCATCACCAGCGATAGTGCGCAAACGCCTTGTTCGCCTGCGCCATCTTGTGCGTGTCGTCGCGCTTCTTGATCGCGGCGCCGGTGTTGTTGTAGGCGTCAAGAATCTCCAGCGCCAGCGCGCGCTCCATCGGCACGCCGCGCCGCGCGGACGCAAACTGCCGCAGCCAGCGCAACGCGAGCGCGAGCTGACGGCGCTCCGGCACCTCCACCGGCACCTGATACGTCGCCCCACCCACCCGGCGCGACTTCACCTCGAGCCGGGGCTTCACGTTCTCCACCGCACGCGCCAGCACCTCCAACGGCGACTGATCCGGCACCTTCTCGCGAAGCTGCGCGAGCGCGCCATAGACGATCCGCTGCGCGACCGATTTCTTGCCGCGCCGCATCACCGTCGTGATCAGGTGCGCGACCAGCTCGCTGTTGTACTGTGCGTCCGGCGTGACCGGCCGCGGTTCCGCTCTGCGACGTCGTGCCATGGTAGCTCGGGTCCCCTCAGCCCTTTGCGGCGGCGGCCTTCGGCCGCTTCGCTCCGTACTTCGACCGGCTGCGACGCCGGCTCTCCACGCCCAACGCGTCGAGCGTGCCACGGATGATGTGGTAGCGGACGCCCGGCAGGTCCTTCACCCGCCCGCCCCGCACCAGCACCATGCTGTGCTCCTGCAGATTGTGACCCTCGCCGGGAATGTACGCGGTCACCTCGTAACCGTTGGTGAGCCGCACCCGCGCAATCTTGCGCAGCGCGGAGTTCGGCTTCTTCGGCGTCATCGTCTTCACAACGAGACACACGCCGCGCCGCTGCGGGCATCCGGTCAGCGCCGGTGACTTGCTCTTGCGGCGGGGCCTCGGCCGCCCCGCCCGCACCAGTTGGTTGATCGTCGGCATCGCGTTCGATCCTCGGGGTAAACCTCTATTCTAACCGGCGCTCCCGCGCCGCGCAACGTCAGCTCTCCATGTCCTCCTCGGGAATCGCCGAGGCCAGCATCGCCGCGTCCGGCGCGGCGGTCTGCAGCCGGTCGCCCAGCAGGTCTTCCACCGCGATCGGCTCGGCCAGCGGCACCAGTTTGATGTTGCGATACATCGGGAAACCGGTCCCCGCCGGAATCAGATGGCCCAGAATCACGTTCTCCTTGAACCCGTGCAGGTAGTCGCGCCGGCCCAGCGTCGCCGCATCCGCCAAAACTCGCGTCGTGTCCTGGAACGACGCCGCCGAAATGAAGCTCTCCGTTTCCAGCGCCGCCTTCGTGATCCCCAGCAGCACCGGCTGCGCCTCCGCCGGCCGCTTGCCCTCCGCCACCGCGCGGCGGTTCACCTCCTGGAAACGGTACTTCTCGACCAGCTCGCTCCAGAGGAATTCGGTATCCCCGGGGTCGGTGATCCTCACCTTCCGCAACATCTGGCGGACGATGATCTCAATGTGCTTGTCGTTGATCTCTACCCCCTGCAGACGATAGACCTCCTGAATCTCATTCAGCAGGTACTCCTGCAGCTCCTTCGGCCCGCACACGTCCAGCACTTCCTGCGGAACGACCGGGCCCTCTGTGAGCTGCTGCCCCTTTTTCACCCGGTCGCCGCGAAACACGACGATGTGCTTGCCCAGCGGGATCAGATGCTCTTCCACATCCCCGGTCGTGGGATCGCGCACCAGCAGGCGGCGCCGCCCGCGAACCGTGCCGCCAAAGTCCACGATGCCGTCGATCTTCGCGATCTCGGCGGCGTCCTTCGGCTTGCGGGCCTCGAACAGCTCCGCCACACGCGGCAGACCGCCGGTGATGTCTTTCGTGCGGACCACCTTGCGCGGCGTCTTCGCCATCATCGCCCCCGCGTGCACCCGCTGGCCGTCCGCCACCGTCACATGCGCTCCGGCGGGGATCGCATAGCTGCCGAGCACCTCTCCGCCCGGCTCCGCGCGGATCAGGATCTGAGGATGCAGATCCTCCCGATGCTCCGTCACCACCGTCTCTTCCGCGCCGATCTCGTTCTTCTCGCGCCGGACGGTCACCCCCTCAATAAAGTCCCGAAACTCGACGACACCGCTGTGCTCAGACAGAATCGGCACACTGTACGGGTCCCACTTCACAATCTGCTGACCCTTCGTCACGGTGCCGCCGTCCGGCACACTGATCACCGCGCCGATCACCGGCGTGTGATGCTCCAGCTCGCGGCCGTCCGCGTCGTACACGATCAGCGCGCCGTTCTTGTTCAGCACCACGAACCGCGGCTGCTCTCGACCATCCACCAGCTCCACGGTCTGCACCGTGCGCAGATCCTGGTAGCGCAGGATCCCGTCATGCCGCGCAACGATCTGCGGTTGCTTGAACACCGAGCTCGCAGTCCCGCCGATGTGGAACGTCCGCATCGTGAGCTGCGTACCCGGCTCGCCGATCGACTGCGCCGCAATGATGCCCACCGCCTCCCCCAGCGCGACGGGACGGTTGGTCGCCGGGTTGCGGCCGTAGCACTTCGCACACACCCCGCGGACCGACTCGCACGTCAGCACGCTGCGGATGCGCACCCGCTCGAAGCCCGCCTGCACAATTCGGTTCGCAGCGCTCTCGTCAATTTCCTGTCCGGCCGCGACGATGAGCGCGCCCGTCTGCGGATCCCGGATGTCGTCCAGCGCGGTGCGGCCGTCAATGCGCTGCACCAGCGGCAGCCGCTCGTCCTCCCCTTCAATGATCGCGGCGACCTCGATTCCGTTCAGCGTTCCGCAGTCCTCCTCGACCACGATGATGTCGTGCGCGACGTCCACCAGCCGGCGCGTCAGATAGCCCGCGTCCGCGGTCTTCAGCGCGGTGTCCGCCAGCCCCTTGCGCGCGCCGTGCGTGCTGATGAAGTACTCCAGCACGCTCAACCCCTCGCGGAAGTTGGACAAAATCGGCCGCTCGATGATCTCACCGGAGGGCTTCGCCATCAGACCGCGCATGCCCGACAGCTGCCGGATCTGCTGCCGGCTGCCGCGCGCCCCGGAGTCCACCATGATGAACACCGGGTTGAGCTCCGATCGCCGCTCGCCGTCCTCCCCGATGTTCCGGTCGAGCGCGCTGTACATCACGTTCTCAACTTCCTGGTTCGCGTGCGTCCAAATATCGATGATCTTGTTGTACCGCTCGCCGTCGGTGATCACCCCGCGGTTGTACTGCGCCTGCACCTCCGCGATTTGACGGCGCGCTCGGGCCAGGATCTCCGCCTTCTCCTGCGGAATGATCATGTCCACCATGCCGATCGAAATGCCCGCCCGCGTCGCGAACTCGAACCCGAGCTGCTTCAGCCGGTCCAGCACCCGCACCGTCTCCTGGTGGCCGGCAAGCCGGTAACAGTGCCGGATCATGTCGCCGAGGTCCTTCTTCTTCACAACCGAATTCACGAACCCCAGCTCGGGCGGCCAGATCTCGTTGAAGAACACCCGTCCGACGGTCGTCACGATCACGTTCGCGTTCGGATCGCCATACACCACGCCCGACCGCCCCCGGCACGGGTTCCGCAGACGGATCCGGTCGTGGATCCGCACCGCCCCCTCGTCGTAGGCGGTGTGCACCTCGTCGGGACCCGTCATCAGCGGCAGGTGCTCGTCAGGTGCCGCACCGCCCTTCTGCCGCTGCCGGATCCGCTCCGCCTGAGAGTCGCTGGTCAAATAGTAACAGCCCAGTGCGATGTCCTGCGTCGGTGTCGTGATCGGGCGTCCGCTGGATGGCGAAAAGATGTTGTTCGGCGCCAGCATCAACAGCCGCGACTCCAGCTGCGCCTCGACCGACAGCGGCACGTGCACCGCCATCTGATCGCCGTCAAAGTCCGCGTTGTACGCGGTGCAGACCAGTGGATGAATCCGAATCGCCTCGCCCTCGATCAGCACCGGCTCGAACGACTGGATGCTCAACCGGTGCAGCGTCGGCGCGCGGTTCAACATCACGGTGTGGCCACGCGTCACCTCCTCGAGGATGTCCCACACTTCCGGCGCTTCGCGCTCGATCATCTTCTTTGCGCTGCGCACGGTGTGGACGATGCCGAGTTCTTTCAGCCGCCGAATGATGAAGGGCTCAAACAGCACCAGCGCCATCTTCTTCGGCAGGCCGCACTGGTTCATCTGCAAGTCCGGCCCCACCACGATCACCGCGCGCCCGGAATAGTCCACCCGCTTGCCCAACAGATTCTGGCGGAACCGACCTTGCTTGCCCCGCAGCATGTCCGATAGCGACTTCAACGGACGGTTGCCCGCACCGGTCACCGGGCGACCATGCCGGCCATTGTCGAACAGCGCGTCCACCGCCTCCTGCAGCATCCGCTTCTCATTGCGGATGATCACGTCGGGCGTCTTCAGCTGCAAAAGGTTTTTCAGCCGATTGTTCCGATTGATCACACGCCGGTACAGATCGTTCAGATCCGACGTCGCAAACCGCCCCCCCTCCAGCGGTACCAGTGGGCGCAGATCGGGCGGAATCACCGGCAACACTTCCAGCACCATCCATTCCGGCCTCGATCCGCTGCGCAAAAAGCCCTCCAGCAGCTTGATCCGCTTGGTCAGCTTCTTGCGCGTCGGCTTGCTGCGGGTGGTCTCCATTTCCTCCGTCAGCAGCGCGATCTCCTTTTCCAGATCCACCTGCTTCAGCAGATCGCGAATCGCCTCCGCGCCCATCAGCGCACGGAACGTCCCCTCCCCGTACGCATCGATCGCTTCTCGATACTCTCGCTCGGTGAGCAGCTGCTTCGGCCGCAGCGCGGTGTCGCCAGGATCAACGACAATGTAGTCTTCGTAGTACAGCACCCGCTCGAGCTGGTTCCCCGTAAGGTCCAGCACCAGCCCCATCCGGCTCGGCGTGCACTTGTAAAACCAAATGTGCGAGACCGGCACGGCCAGCTCAATGTGCCCCATCCGCTCGCGGCGCACGCGGGACTCCGTCACCTCGACCAGGCAACGGTCGCACACCACGCCCTTGTGCTTCACCCGCTTGTACTTGCCGCAGGCACACTCCCAGTCCTTCGTGGGCCCGAAAATCCGCTCGCAGAACAACCCGCCCTTCTCCGGCTTGAAGGTCCGGTAGTTGATCGTCTCCGGATTTTTGACTTCGCCCTTGCTCCAGGAACGGATGGTCTCCGGCGAGGCCAGCGTGATGCTGACCGAGTCGAAGTCGCTCTCGGGGGCCAACCCCAGAGCCTGCTGAACGACGCTGGTCAACGAATCGGCCATGGTGTCTTCCGTCCTAAACCGGGGTTCGCGCCGCTCATCCCTTGCCGGTGCGGTGCACCTTGATGTCCAGCCCGAGACTCTGCAGCTCCTTCATCAGCACGTTGAACGACTCCGGAGTGCCCGCCTCGAGCACGTTGTCACCCTTCACAATCGCCTCGTAGATCGCAGTCCGACCGCGGATGTCATCGCTCTTCACGGTCAGCAGCTCCTGCAGCGAATAGGCGGCGCCGTAGGCCTCCATCGCCCATACCTCCATCTCACCAAAACGCTGACCGCCATACTGCGCCTTCCCACCCAGCGGTTGTTGCGTCACCAACGAGTACGGCCCGACCGCTCGCGCATGGATCTTGTCAGTGGCCAGATGATGCAGCTTCATCATGTAGATCACACCCACCACCACCCGCTGCTCGAACGGTTCGCCCGTCCCGCCGTCGTACAGCACCGCCTTGCCATCCATGCCCACCGGCGAACCGCGCTTCCGCGCCTCCGCGAGCAACGCGTGAATGTTCGGCTCCGGCGCACCGTCGAACACCGGCGACGCGAACCGCACGCCGTCCGCATACGACTCGGCCAGCTCGCGGATCTCCGCATCGCTGGCGCCCGCAATCTCCGACTGACGCCCCGCGGCGCCATAAATGCGCTCCAGACACTTTCGCAGCTCCGCGGTCGCCGCACCGGTGCGCACCATTCGCCCCAGCTCGTAGCCGAGATACCGCGCCGCCCACCCGAGGTGCGTCTCCAACACTTGACCGACGTTCATCCGCGACGGCACCCCCAGCGGATTCAACACAATATCCACCGGTGTGCCGTCCTCCAGGAACGGCATGTCCTCCTCGGGCACGATCTTCGCAATCACGCCTTTGTTGCCGTGCCGGCCGGCCATCTTGTCGCCAACGCTGATCTTTTTCTTCGTCGCGACGTATACCTTCACTTGCTTGATGATGCCCGGATCGTACTCGTCGCCGCTCTCCACGCGGTCCAGCGCGCTGGCCTCCTCCACGTCCAAATCCGAAAATCGGCGGTTGTATTCGGCCAAAATCGCCTGAATCTTCGCCTGGACCGGCCCCGCATCCATCTCGACGTGCTCGCGGGCGGCCGCGAGCTTCCGCAGCAGCGTCTTCGTGATCTTGCGGTTCGCGGGAATGATCGTCTCGCCGTTCTCGAGATTCACCACGTCGACCGGAATCTTCTCGCCCAGGAGAATGTTCGCGAGCGACTCGATGCAGCTCTCCTGAAGCTTCTGACGCTTCTCCCGGAACTCGTCCTGCAGCTGCTTGATCTGCTGACGGCGCTCCCGGCTGCTCAGCTTCGTGCGCTTCACCGCATTGCGCGCGGACACCTTCACATCCATCACGATCCCCCAGGTGCCGCTCGGCACCCGCAACGAGGTGTCCCGCACGTCCGCCGCCTTCTCCCCAAAAATCGCCCGCAGCAGCCGCTCCTCCGGCGCCAGCTCCGTTTCAGTCTTCGGCGTCACCTTGCCAACCAGGATGTCCCCCGGTTTCACTTCCGCGCCGATCCGCACCACCCCGCCGTGCGTGAGGTTCTTCAGCGCCTCCTCGCCCACGTTCGGGATGTCGCGCGTGATCTCCTCGGGCCCCAGCTTCGTGTCACGCGCACCACACTCAAACTCCTCGATGTGGATCGAGGTGTAAACGTCGTCTCGCACCAGCCGTTCGCTGATGACAATCGCGTCCTCGAAGTTGTAGCCGTGCCACGGCATGAATGCGACCAGCACGTTGCGACCCAGCGCAAGCTCTCCGCTCGAGGTCGATGGGCCATCCGCCAGCACGTCCCCGCGCCGGACTCTCTGACCGACGCGCACCACCGGCCGCTGGTTGAAACACGTACCAGCGTTCGTGCGCATGAACTTGCGCAGCTCGTAGATCTGAACCTCCGGGCCGTCCTTCAGATGCCGCTTGTCCGGCAGCCGTCCGTCGGGCGTCACGATGATCCGGCTCGCCGACACGTACGCGACCCGTCCCGGTTCGCGCGCCAGCACCAGCACCCGTGAGTCCCGCGCAATCCGTTCCTCGTTGCCGGTCGCCACCAGCGCGCTCTCCGCGCGCAGCAGCGGCACCGCCTGGCGCTGCATGTTCGAACCCATCAGCGCCCGGTTCGCATCGTCGTGCTCCAGGAACGGAATCAACGCGGCGGCAACGCTCACCACCTGCCGCGGCGACACGTCCATGTACTGCACCGCCTCGCGCGGCACCTCCTTGAACTCGCCGCCCTTTCGAACCATCACCAGCTCGCTCGCGAGGCGGCCCCGCTCGTCCAGCGGCGCGTTCGCCTGCGCGATGATGAACTTCTCCTCCTCGTCGGCGGTCAGATAATCGACCTCGTCCAGCACACGACCGTTCTGCACCCGCCGGTACGGACTCTCGATGAAGCCGTACGCGTTCACCCGCGCATACATGCTCATCGAGGAGATCAGCCCGATGTTCGGCCCCTCCGGTGTCTCGATCGGGCAAATCCGGCCATAGTGGCTGGAGTGCACGTCGCGCACTTCGAAGCCCGCCCGTTCCCGGTTCAGACCTCCCGGTCCCAGCGCGCTCAGCCGCCGCTTGTGCGCCAGCTCGGAGAGCGGATTCGTCTGATCCATGAACTGGCTGAGCTGGCTCCGCCCGAAGAAATCGCGGATGACCGTCGAGAGCGCTTTCGGATTGATCAGCTTCTGCGGTGTCGGCTTCTCCACCGCGAGGTCCACCATCGACATCCGCTCCCGCGCCAGCCGCTCCAGCCGCGCCAACCCCACGCGACACTGGCTCTCCAACAGTTCACCGACCGTCCGCACGCGCCGGCTGCCCAGGTGATCGATGTCGTCCACCGTGCCCTCGCCGCGACGCAGATTGATGAGGTAGCGAATCCCCTCGATGATGTCTTCCTTGCAGAGAATCACGCAGTCGTCCGCCCCTACGTGCGCACCGAGCTTCTGGTGGATCTTGTATCGACCGACACGCGTGATGTTGTAGCGGTTCTCATCGAAAAACAGCCGCTTCAGCAACTGCCGCGCATTCGACAGCGTCGGCGGATCGCCGGGACGAAGCTTCGTGTAGATGTCTTTCAGCGCATCCTCCGCGGTACGGTTCTGCGCATCGCGACGCACATTGGCAAGGAACACCCCCTCGTCCCAGCGGATGTTCACCACCTGCGCCTCCCGATGGCCGGCCGCCTGCATCTGCCGGGCGAGGTCCGGCGTGAGCGGATCGTAGGCGCGCGCCAGAATCACCTGATTGTCCGGATCCAGCACGTCGTGCAGCAGCACCCGGTGCGCAAGGTCGGACGCGCGGTCGAGCCGCAGTGTCTCAATCGGATAGAACAGCCGCAACAGCTCCTCGTCCGTGCCGCGGCCGGCGTTCTCGCCATCGCCGCGGTCGCCCATGCCGATCAGCGCGCGCAGGAACGTCACCGCGAGGAACTTCCGCCGCCGCCGACGACTGTCCATGTAGACGTGCAGAATGTCGGACGTGTCGAACTGCACCTCGAGCCAGGAGCCACGGTCCGGAATCACCCGGAATGAGAACAGCGTCGAGCCGTTCGGATGGTCTTCACTCTCGAAGCAAATGCCCGGCGAGCGGTGCAGCTGACTGACCACCACCCGCTCCGCGCCGTTGATGATGAAGGTGCCCTGCTCCGTCATCAGCGGCACCTCGCCCATGAACACCTCCTCCTCGCGGACCTCTTTCGGGTCCTTCAGGCGGAAGGTCACGTAGAGCGGCGCGGTGTACGATTGCCCCTCGCGCAGGCACTCCACGGGCCCCATCTTCGGTTCCCGAATGTCGTACTTCACGAAGTCGAGCACGCACTGCCCGTCGTAGCTCTCGATCGGGAAGACCTCGCGAAACACCGCCTGCAGCCCCACCCGCCGACGTTTCGCGGGCGGCACGTCCCGCTGCAGAAACTCGCGGTACGACTCCGTCTGGACCTCGATCAGGTCCGGCGGAGCGATGACATCTTTCAGTTTTCCGAAGTTGATGCGCCTGGCCATTCCACGTCCTCAGTCGCGAACGCCTCCGATCCGCCCGGTTCCGTCCGGGCCCACCGCGCACCCCGCGCGAATCACTTGATTTCCACCTTCGCGCCCGCCGCCTCCAGCTTCGCCTTCATCTCTTCCGCGTCTTTCTTCGAAACACCCTCTTTGATCGTCTTCGGCGCGCCGTCCACCAGGTCCTTCGCCTCCTTCAGGCCCAGGTTCGTCAGCGCCCGCAGCTCCTTGATCACCGCGATCTTGTTCGCGCCCGCCGAAGCGAGCACCACCGTGAACTCCGTCTTCTCCTCGGCCGGCGCGGCCGCCGCACCACCGGCCGCCGGCGCAGCCGCCACCGCCACCGGCGCCGCCGCAGACACGCCGAAGCGCGCCTCCAGCGCTTTCACAAGCCGGGACAGTTCCAGTACGTTCAGCGTCTCCAGCCACGCAACGAACTCGGCCGCCTTGCCCTCCAACTGGGGCTGCTCCACCGTCTGTGTCGTCTCGCTCATCGCTCGTTTCCTCGTTCCTCGTTGGTTCTGTCTCTGTCGGCGGGCGGACCACCCGCCCGAAATCCTCCGGCCGCGCGATCAGCTAGCCTTGCGATCCGCAATCGCTTGCAGAACCCGCACAATGCCGGCCGTCGTCTCGCGCAGCACCGTCACCAGTCCTCTCACCGGCGCCGCCAACACACCGGCCAGCATGCCGAGCATCACCGGCCGCGGCGGCAAATTCGCAATCTCCGCCAGCTCCGCCGGACCCAGCACCTGGCCGCCGATCGCGCCCAACTTCAACACGTTCTCCAGCTTCAGTTCCCGCTGATACTGCACCAGCACCCGAGCAACCTCGGCGACATCCCCGCTGCCCACCACCATCGCGGTCGGACCGCGCAACGCACGCTCCAGCTTCGCGGCCCGGTCACCGATCGCCGCCCGAAAAATTCGGTTCGGCACCACCTGCATCCGCGCGCCCGCCGTGCGCAACCGTCCGCGCAGATCGGCGCTTCGCCCCGAATCCAACCCCGACGGGTTCACCAAAATCACGTACGCGGAGCCGTCCACCTTGCGGCGGATCTCATCGGCGATCGCCAGCTTCTCCGGCCGTATTCGCCGCGCTGCCCTCATCGCTGTCGCGCTCATGCCCACCTCGCGCTCACACGCTGTCCCGTACGTTCACGTGCAGACCCGGGCCCATCGTCGAACTCACCGTGCACCGCCGGATGTACACGCCCTTCGCGGATGGCGGCCGCGCCGCCCGAATCGCATCAATGACCGCCTGGCAGTTCTCCACCAGCGCCTGCGTCGGAAACGACCGCTTCCCGAACGGCACGATCACGTTGCCCGTCTTGTCCATCCGAAACTCCACGCGGCCGGCCAGGCACTGCCGCACCGCGGTCGCCGTGTCGTTCGTGACGGTGCCCGTCTTTGGGTTCGGCATCAGCCCGCGCGGCCCGAGCACCTTGCCAAGCTTCCGGACCTCCTTCATCGCGTCCGGCGTCGCAATCGCCACATCGAACTCCGTCCAGCCGCCCAGCACCCGCTCGACCAGATCCTGCAATCCCACCACATCCGCACCCGCCGCCCGCGCCGCATCCGCCGCCGGGCCGTCCGCAAACACCGCCACTCGAACTTTCTTGCCCGTGCCGTGCGGCAGCACCACGGTGCCGCGGAGCGTCTGATCCGACTTGCTGGGGTCCAGCCCCATCCGGAACGCCACCTCCATCGTCTCATCGAACGACGCGGTCGGATGATCCTTCAGAAACTGGATCGCCTCGGCCAGCTCATAGGTCTTCGTCCGGTCCACCAGCTTCGCCACCGACGCATACCGCTTGCCGTGCCGCGCCATGTCACACCACCTCGATGCCCATGCTGCGGGCCGTTCCCTCAATCATCTTCACCGCTTGCGCCAGGTCCGCCGCATTCAGATCCTTCGCCTTCGCTCGCGCGATCTCCTCCACCTGCGCCCGCGTCACCCGGCCCACCTTCTCCCGATTCGGCGCGCCGGACCCCTTCGCAATCCCCGCCGCCCGCTTCAACAGCACCGACGCGGGCGGACTCTTCGTCACAAACGTGAACGATTTGTCCTGGTAAACCGTGATCACCACCGGGATCACCAGCCCCGCCTGCGCCGCGGTCGCCGCGTTGAACTGCTTGCAGAACTCCATGATGTTGACGCCCTGCTGGCCCAGCGCGGGGCCGACGGGCGGCGCCGGATTCGCCTGGCCGGCCGGAATCTGCAGCCGGATCACACCTGTGACTTTTTTCGCCATAGCTCTCCCGCCCCGGGCTGGCTCACGCCCGCTCCACCTGCGAATACTCCAGCTCCACCGGCGTCGCGCGGCCAAAGATCGAAACCGACACCTTCAGCTTGCCGTGCGCCGGATCCACCTCCTCCACCACCCCCGTAAAATTCTGAAACGGCCCCTCGGTGATCGTCACCGACTCACCCGGCTCAAAGGTCACCCGCGGCCGCACCTTGTCCTTCTTCTCCTCCACCTGCGACAGGATCCGTTCCACTTCCTCCGGCCGCAGCGGCACTGGCCGGTCACCGCCAATGAACCGGATCACCCCCTGCGTCTCCTGAATGAACCGCCAGCTCCGCTCGATCAGCCGGTCCTCCTCGTCATACAGCGCCATCTCGATCAACACGTAACCCGGAAAAAACTTCTTCACCGTGGTCGTGCGCCGCGAGCCCCTCGCCTCGGCGACACGCTCGGTCGGCACCAACACCGTCCCGATCAGATCCCCCATTTCCTCGATCTTCGCGCGCCGCTCAATGCTCTCCTTCACCCGGTTCTCCTGCCCCGACAGCGTGTGCAACACGAACCACTGCTTCTTCATCCACCCCCACCTCCGTCAGCGCGGCAGGATCGCCTGCAGCACGAGCACCACCAGGCCGTCGCTCACCGCGACAAAGGCGGCCAGCAACACCACCGAAACGATCACAACCACCGTGGACTCGAACAGCTCCGTCCGCGACGGCCACGAGCACTTCCGAAGCTCCGCGTGCACGTCGGCCAGAAAGCCGCGTGAGCGACCGATCAGTGCCCGGATCTTCTCCATGCCGCCCGTGCTCTCCGATCACCGATGGCAGGCCAGGAGGGACTTGAACCCCCAACAACCGGTTTTGGAGACCGGTGCTCTGCCAATTGAGCTACTGGCCTGCCTGCCAAATCCCGCCCGTCACTTCGTCTCGCGATGCAGAGTGTGCCGCCGCTCCGCCGGACAGTACTTCCGCAGCTCCAGCCGCTCGGTCTGCGCTTTCTTGTTCCGCGTCGTCGTGTAGTTGCGCCGCTTGCACTCCGTGCACGCGAGCGTGATGATCTCCCTCGGCATCGCCGCGAGCCTCCACCCACCGCACTACTCGACGATCTCCGTCACGCGCCCCGCGCCGACCGTCCGGCCGCCCTCGCGGATCGCGAACCGCATGAACTTCTCCATCGCAATCGGCGTGATCAGCCTCACATCCATGCTCACATTGTCGCCCGGCATCACCATCTCCACCCCCTCCGGCAGCGCAATGTCGCCGGTCACGTCGGTCGTGCGGAAGTAGAACTGCGGCCGGTAGCCCTTGAAGAACGGCGTGTGCCGCCCGCCCTCGTCCTTCGAAAGCACGTACACCTCCGCCTTGAACCGCGTGTGCGGCGTGATCGTGCCCGGCTTCGCGAGCACCTGCCCGCGCTCCACGTCCTCCTTCTTCGTGCCGCGCAGCAGACAACCGATGTTGTCCCCCGCCTGCCCCTGATCCAGCAGCTTCCGGAACATCTCCACGCCGGTGACGGTCGTCTTCTGCGTGTCCCGCAGACCGACAATCTCCACTTCGTCACCCACCTTGATCACGCCACGCTCGACGCGCCCCGTCACCACCGTCCCTCGGCCCTCAATCGAGAACACATCCTCGATCGGCATCAGGAACGGCTGGTCAATCGGACGCTCCGGCTCCTCGATGAAGTTGTCCAACGCCTCCATCAGCTCCTGGATGCACTTCGCATCCGGGTGGTCCGGCGACGGCGCCTGCAGCGCCTTCAGCGCCGAACCGCGAATGATCGGCGTCTTGTCACCCGGAAACTCGTACTTCGTCAGAAGATCCCGGATCTCCATCTCGACCAGATCGAGCAGCTCCGGATCGTCCACCGTGTCCACCTTGTTCAAAAACACCACAATCGACGGCACCCCCACCTGCCGCGCCAGCAGGATGTGCTCGCGCGTCTGCGGCATCGGACCGTCCGACGCACTGACCACCAGAATCGCACCGTCCATCTGCGCGGCGCCGGTGATCATGTTCTTCACATAGTCCGCGTGGCCCGGACAGTCCACGTGCGCGTAGTGCCGCTTCTCGGACTCGTACTCCACGTGCGCGGTCGCGATCGTCAAAATCTTCGTCGCATCGCGCCGGCCGTGCGCCTCCGACGCCTTCGCAACCTGGTCGTAGGTCACGAACGTCGCCAGCCCCTTCGCCGCCTGCACCTTCGTGATCGCGGAGGTCAGCGTGGTCTTTCCGTGGTCGACGTGGCCAATGGTCCCCACGTTCACGTGCGGCTTCGTCCGTTCAAATTTTTCCTTCGCCATGGTCCTGTCTCCTTCGCCGCGCCTTTCGGCGCTGTTCTCGATCGATCCTCACCCATCCTCGCCCGTCCCGGCCCGGCATGGAGCCCACGAGCGGGATTGAACCGCCGACCTCGTCCTTACCAAGGACGCGCTCTACCGACTGAGCTACATGGGCATCCTCTGTCCACGCCGTTCAGCCGCCGCCCCGTCGCGCCGACCCGCGACACAACACCCCCGCGCTCTCGCACGAATGCGCGCTGTCCGCCGGCTCGACCCGATCGTTCGAACGGAAGCGAACCGACAGCATATCAAATTTTGTCCCTGCGTCAACACCCGACAAACCAGCCACACCACGCTCGCCCATCCACGACCGCGCAGTGACCCGATGGGCGGTCACCGCCGCGACGCAGCACCCCTACACAATCGCCCTCGCTGAGCGCCTTGCGGCTCGGGACGCCGTCTGACCGTGGTCCACCACGCGCCGACCCGAATGCTGACTCCGCTGGGCTCGGCGCGCCGCGCGCCTCGCCGCAAATACATCGGCTCAGCCGGAAAAGAATCGGCCGGGCATCGCGCGACTGAGTCACACGCCCTGCCGCCCGTAGGTCAACCCGATGGTCCGCCCGCCATCCACACCTAGGCCGTTTTGTACGGCGGGGCTCGCTCCCCCAAGCTGATCGGGACCGCACCGCGCACTCGGTCCTTCCGGGCTCTTCCGTGCCGCTCGAAACGGTTTTGCCGTTGTGAATCCCGCCTCGGAACGGAGGCTCCCCCACACGCCCCGACGGCCCCCACCGCACCCCGGACGCAGAACTCCTACGGCCGTTTCCGCCGCACCACAGCGACGGTACGCGACCTGCGGTCTGCCGAGGTCGCAGACCCTCGGCGCTCATCCAGCGCGCCTCGGTGAGGAGCCGGTCTGCGGTGGTCGCGTCTCCGTTTCGCCCCCGCCGCCGTGTTCCGCGTTGTGCCACATGGCGACGCGTGAGAGTCTCACCTGCGGCTCATTCTTCCATCGCAGAGGCATATGGCCCGGAATCACCGCGAGCCCGACTTTGCCCTGAATCTCGTGCCCCGCCGTGGCGATGTGACCGGAGATGGCCGCCCTCGAGTGGACACACGGATGTGTCGCGGGCAGCGCCATGCCGCCAACTTCCGCCGAAGACCTGCGGGGCGCAGGTGGCCACGGAGCCGAAGATCCCCCTCCCCAACTCGGTGGGCGAATCCGCCGGCACAGTGAGCCACGGCCGCGGCTCGGAAACGAGCCGCTGCTGGTGTACACTGAGGGATTCGTCGCCCAGCCGGAGGAGAAGCCGCCGGCTGATGCGACCGCGACGCTGGTCCCGCGAGACCGAGGAAACTGCGAACCGTGAATCGCAAGCATCAGCGTGGATCGCTGCAGCAGCGTGTGAACGCAAAAGTGCGTTGCGCCGGCTCGTCGCCCAGCCCGCCGCAGGCAGGCACGCCGACGGCGGCGCGCGACGCTGGAGAGCCCGCCGAGCTCGAATCCTGCGGCGAACGCACGCGCGCGATGGGCCACCGATTCTTGCCGGCCGAGGCGGCGACAACGTTCGGCCGGCGGCAAATCGCGCCCCAACGGTGAGGAGCGGACACCGCTGATCCGGAAAAGGAGCACCGCAATGGAAACCCTGTTTGCGCATGCGGCAGTCTGGCTGGGGCTGGCGCTGGTCGCCGCAGTGCTCGCACATCACCTCAGAGTGTCGATCGCGCTGATGGAGATCTGTGTGGGCGTTGTCGCCGCCGCGTTGACCACATGGATCGCGGGCGCCGGCGCGATTCGGAATCAGGAGGAGTGGCTGAAGTTCATTGCGGCGTCCGGATCGGTCCTGCTCACATTCCTGGCCGGCGCGGAGCTGGACCCCGCCGTGATGCGCACGAAGCTGCGCGAGGTTTGGGTGGTGGGCCTCGTTGGGTTCATGGCGCCGTTCCTCGGATGCGCGGCGATCGCGCGGTGGGTGCTGGGCTGGGACCCTCGGGCGAGCTGGCTGGCCGGCATCGCGCTGTCGACCACGTCGATGGCCGTCGTCTACGCGGTGATGCTGGAGACCGGCCTGAACCGCACCGAGTTCGGCAAGGGCATCCTCGGGGCATGTTTCATCAACGATCTCGGCACTGTGATCGCGCTCGGCGTGATTTTTGCGCCGTTCACCGTTCGCACCGTGGTGTTCATCGTCGCCAGCGCAGTGGCCTTCGTCGCGCTGCCGCCGCTCTCCCGGGAGATCACGCGTCGCTACGGCTTCCGGACCGCGGCCATTCGCACCAAGTGGATCACCTTCGTGCTCTTTGCGCTCGGCGCGCTGGCGCTGTGGTCTGGCAGCGAGGCGGTGCTGCCCGCCTACATCGCCGGCATGGTTCTGGCCGAGTTCGCCGACGCCGACGCCCACTTCATGCGTCGCCTCCGAACGCTGACGGTGGGCTTCCTCACCCCCTTCTACTTCCTGCGCGCCGGCTCCCTGGTGTCGGTACCGGCGCTGGCGGCAGCGCCGCTGGTGCTGCTCGCGCTGCTCGTTGGCAAGGTCGCATCGAAAATCTTCGGCCTGTACGGTGTCATTGCGCGGTTCCGACGTGACCGCGGCGAGCGATGGTACTACACGCTGTTGATGTCCACCGGACTGACCTTTGGCACCATCTCCGCACTGTACGGCTATTCGCACGGTATCGTGTCGCAATCGCAGTACTCGCTGCTCGTCGGTGCGGTGATCGCCAGCGCGGTGGTCCCAACGCTGATCGCAAACGCAGCGTTTCTCCCCCGGCATCTCCTGCCCTCCCCGCTGCCAACAGTCGAGCCGAAACCCGAAGAGGACGCCGCCGACGAATGACGCCAACCGACCGCTGCCGCTCCGGATCGCCGTTGACAACGTCACCACCCTCGGTACCCTAGCGCGCGGTCTCACGACTTCGATCTCAGAAAGGACCTCGGCAGATGAACCAGAACCAAAAGGCGGATATCGCGATGATTGGGCTGGCCGTGATGGGCGAAAACCTCGTGCTCAACATGGTCAACCACGGTTTCACCGTTGCGGTCTACAACCGCACCACGAGCAAGGTCACTGACTTCGTGAACGGCCGCGCGAAGGGGCTGAGCGTGATCGGCTGCATGTCGCCGCAGGAGCTCGTCGCATCCCTGAAACGGCCACGCAAGATCATGATGCTGGTGAAGGCCGGCAAGGCGGTGGACGATCTCATTGAACAGCTAATCCCGCTGCTCGAACCGGGCGATATCCTGATTGACGGCGGCAACTCGCACTTCCCGGATACCATCCGCCGCACGCAGTACGTCGAAAGCAAGGGGCTGTTGTACATCGGCACTGGCGTCTCCGGCGGCGAGGAGGGTGCGCTCCGTGGCCCCTCGATGATGCCCGGTGGCTCCCCCGCCGCCTGGCCGCATGTGAAGGACATCTTCCAGGCGATCTGCGCGAAAACCCCCGATGGCGAGCCCTGCTGTGACTGGATGGGGGAAAACGGCGCCGGCCACTTCGTGAAGATGGTCCACAACGGCATCGAGTACGGCGACATGCAGATGATCTGCGAAACGTACCACATGATGCGCGATGGTCTGCGCATGTCGAACGAGGAGATGCACAAGGTCTTTGCGGAATGGTACGAGGGCGAACTGAACTCGTACCTCATCGAAATCACCCGCGACATCCTGGCCTACCGCGACGAGAACGGCCAGGCCACGCTCGACCTCATCCTCGATGCGGCGGGCCAAAAGGGCACCGGGAAATGGACCGTGCTGGCCGCGCTGGACACCGGCCAGCCGCTCACGCTGATCGCCGAGGCGGTCTTTGCGCGCTGCCTCTCCGCGCTGAAAGAGGAACGCGTGGAGGCGTCAAAGGTGCTGCGCGGCCCTCGGGCCACACTGCCAAAGCGGGGTCGTGCCGCGATTCTCAACGACCTCCGCCAGGCGCTGTACGCCTCGAAGATCGTCTCCTATGCGCAGGGTTACCAGCTGATGCGCGCCGCCGCGAAGGAGTACAACTGGAACCTCAACTACGGCGGCATCGCACTGGTTTGGCGGGGCGGCTGCATCATCCGGTCGGTGTTCCTCGGCGAGATCAAAAAGGCGTTCGACCGCAACCCGAACCTCGTCAATCTCCTCCTGGACCCCTTCTTCCGCGAGGCGGTCACCCGCGGACTGCCCGCCTGGCGCCGCACCGTGACGCTGGGCATCCGGCTCGGCATCCCGATGCCGGCAATGTCCTCCGCGCTCGCGTTCTACGACGGCTATCGCACCGCACGGCTGCCCGCGAACCTGCTGCAGGCTCAGCGCGACTACTTCGGCGCCCACACCTACGAGCGGGTGGACCGGCCCCGCGGCGAGTTCTTCCACACCAATTGGACCGGCCGCGGCGGCACCACCTCGGCCAGCACCTACACCGTCTGAGTACCCAACCCGTTCCACGGAGGACCTCCCATGGCCAGTGAACTGAAAATTCCCGCCGGCGGCGCGATCGATTTGCTCTCGCTCGGCGCGCTCGTCCATCGGCTGGACCCGGACATCGTCCCGTTCCGCAAGGCCACCGTCTGCCGGATCCACGTCAGCGGTGGCGAGTACAACGTCGCCGCCAATCTGTCCGACTGCTTCGGCCTGCGCACCGCGATTGCCACCGCGATGGTGCGCTATCCGGTCGGCGACCTGATCGCGGAGCGCGTCCGCGCGATGGGCGTCCGCGGCATCTACAAGTACTTCGACCACGACGGTGTCCGCGGACCGAACATGGCGACCGTCTACAGCGATCGAGGATTCGGTGTGCGGCCTCCCGTAGTGTTCTACAACCGGTGCAATGAGGCCGCCGCGCTGCTGAAACCGGACGACTTCGACTGGCCGGCGATCTTCGGCGAGGGTGTCCGCTGGTTCCACAGCGGCGGGATTTTCGCGTCACTGTCGCCCAGCACCGCCGAAACCGTGATCGCCGCGATGAAGGCCGCCAAGGCGGCGGGCGCGGTGACGTCGTTCGATCTGAACTACCGTGCGAAGCTGTGGAAGGTGTCCGGGGGGGAGAGCCGCGCGGTGGAAACACTGCGGCGCATCGTCGAACATGTGGACGTACTGGTGGGCAACGAGGAGGACCTGCAGAAGGGCCTCGGGTTGAAAGGGCCCGAGGTGGCCGCCGCCTCGAAGCTTGATCCGAGCGCATTCGTGGCGATGATGCAGACGGTGGTGGAACGTTTCCCCAATGTAAAGGTGGTCGCCACCACGCTGCGGGAAGTGCTCAGCTCTAACCGCCACAACTGGAGCGCGGTCGCCTGGATCAACGGAGAGGTGATCCAGGCCCCCACTTGCCAGCTCGACGTGTACGACCGGGTCGGCGGGGGCGACGGCTTCGCGGCCGGTTTCTTCTATGGCCTGCTCACCGGCCGTCCGGCCGCAGAAGCGGTTCGTCTGGGCTGGGCGCACGGTGCACTGCTGACCACCTTCCCGGGCGACACAACCATGGCGACGCTCGCCGACGTGGAGGCGTTCGCAAAAGGCGGCTCCGCCCGGATCCAGCGCTGAGCCTCCGCCACGGTTGCGGCGCGCTCACGACGGGCGGACACGGCCGCCGGGGGCGTCGTCCTCCCGCGAGGACATCACAGCGGGGCCGCCGAGGGCGCGGGACCGCATCGCGACACCGTCGCGCGATCGAAGAGCACCGTCGCAATGGCTCCTCGAGCCGTCGCCGGGTGCCTCGTCACCCACTTCCTCGAGCCGGTGAACATGTCGCGACGTGCCACCTGGTCGGTCGGCGCTCCAGCGACCCCCTGCCTCGTCTCCATCTCTGCGCTCCAGCGCTCGACCGCGGTGTCCGCACGCCCCTGCAGGCAGATGAAGTTCGCCGGCGATCGGCCGCCGGTCCGCGCGATCGTGCACCCGCCGGCCGGATGCGTCAGTACATCTCACGCGCGGCGGTGACCGCCTGATGTAGGATTTCGGTCGAACGAGAACGGTGGGTGACTCGAAAATCACAGATCAGCGGCAGGTGGTCCGAAAGCAGCACGTGGCCGAGCTCGAAGCGCTCCACCACGATCTCTCGACTGTGCAGAATCACGTCGAGCTGTCGGCGGGGTCGCCAGCTGGGCCAGGTTGGCCGGTTTTCGGGATCCGCGCTCCGCAGACCGCACGCGGCGCTGAACAGTTCGATCTCGTGCCGACCCCAGAACGCGTTGAAGTCGCCCGCCAACAGCACCGGTTTCGTCGAGGCCCGAACGAGGTCATACAGCGTATGCATCTGCCGCAGCCGAACCCGTCCGCCCAGCGCAAGGTGCACCAGAAAAATCGCCACGTCGGGCAGCTCCAGCTCCAGCACCAGCCGCTTCACACCGCTGGTGAAGTAGTGGAATCGCACCGGCCGGTTCGCGTCCCGCACGATCAGCGCGTTGCCCTGGCGCCGCAGGATCGGCACGCGGTGCGCGAACGAGCCAATCGCGTATTTCGACCGGTACGCATGGTTGTGGCCCAGCGCCTCCGCGATGAGCCGGGACTGATCGCGGCGTCGCGAACGGACGGAGCCGGAATCGACCTCGAGCAGTCCGGCAACATCCGGATTCACCTGCCGGATGTAAGCGATCAGCTCATCGAGCAACTGCTTGGATGGTCGGAAAAACTGCAGCGGCCCCCGGCCGGGAAGACCGCCCGTCGCATACCGGATGTTGTAGAGCAGAAACCGCATCCGCGCGGCATCGAATCTACGGGGCAGAAACGCTCTCTTCAACTGCGACCCGCCCGCCGGTTGTAGTGACCCGGCGCCGACGGCCCGCTAGAATGCGACCGTCCCGGAGGACACCAGCGATGACTCGAACAGCGCCGCGGAGCTCGAAATGCTGGATCGGCTTCGATCTGGGTGGCACGAAGATGTTTTGCGCCGCGTTCGATACGGAGATGCGCATGCGAGCGTCGCTGCGGCAGTCGACCGCAGCGGAGGATGGAGACGAGGGGCTCACACAAATCGAGACGATGATCCGCCGCGTGATGCGGGAAGCCGGCCTCGCACGCCGCGACGTGGGCGGCATCGGCATTGGTACGCCGGGACCGCTGGACCTCGAGCGGGGCGTCCTCCTCGCCGCGCCGAACCTCGGCTGGCGCAACGTGCCGCTGCGGCGGCGCCTCGAGGCCGCCTTCGGCTGCCCGGTCGTTGTCGCGAACGACGTGGACGCGGGCACCTACGGAGAGTACGTTGCCGGCGCCGCGCAGGGCGCACGGACCGTGCTGGGCATTTTCCCCGGCACCGGCATCGGCGGCGCCTGTGTCTATGAGGGGCGCCTGCTGCGGGGGCGTCGGCGTTCTTGCATGGAGATCGGCCACATGAAGCTGCTGCCGCGCGGACCGCTGTGCGGATGCGGTCGCCGCGGATGCCTCGAAGCGATGGCGAGCCGCATTGCGATCGCCGCCGCCGCCGCGGCCGCCGCACTGCGCGGCGAGGCGCCCGCGCTGCGCAAACTCGCCGGCACCGACCTTGCCCGCATCCGGAGCCGCGCACTCGCCGAATCCATCCGCCGCGGCGACGCGACAGTCGAACGAATCGTCCGGCGCGCCGCCCGACACATCGGGCTGGCCGCCGCCAACGCGATCAACCTGCTGGCACCGGACGTGGTGGTGCTCGGCGGCGGGCTGGTGGAGGCGATGCCGAAGCTGTTCGTCGAGGAGGTTCTCGAAACCGCACAGGACGAGGTGATGGACGCGTTCCGAGGTACGTTCCGCGTGGTCGCCGCTCGACTGGGCGATCAGGCCGCCGTCGTCGGCGCCGCCGCGCTCGCGATGCAGGAGGCGGCCCGAGCGTGAGCCCGCGCCCCCCTTCCCCCGCCGCCACCGAGCCCCCCCGTCTGGTCGCGGTGCTCGACATCGGCTCGACCGCGATTCGCATGGAAATTGCGGAAGTCGCCGCGAATCGCCCTCCGCGTACGCTCGAGTCACTCTCCCAGCCAGTCGGCCTCGGCAAGGACACGTTCACGATCGGTTCGATCCGCCGCGAGACCATCGAGGAAAGCGTCCGCATCCTTCGCCGCTACGCGGACTTGATGCGCGAATATCGCATCACTGACCCCGCCTGCATCCGCGCAATCGCAACCAGCGCCGTGAAGGAGGCGGCCAACCGCGACGCGTTCCTCGACCGTGTGTATGTCGCCACCGGGATCCCCGTCGAGTGCGCGGAAGACGCGGACCTCGTTCGCCTCACCTACCTCGCCGTGCGCGACCTGCGCTGGACCCGCGCCGGAAGCGGCCGCGGACCGGTGCTCGTCGTCGAGGTCGGCGGTGGCAGCACCGAAGTGCTGCTGCTGGAATCCGGGCGTGTCCGCTTCTACGAGACCTACCCGCTCGGCGCGGTACGCCTCCGCGAGACGCTCGACGCCGGACGCGTGCCCGCCCCGCGGCAGCGGGCGACGCTCCAACAGGACATCCGCCGGACCGTTCAGCAGATGGTTCAGGCCTCGCCGGTGCAGCGCGTGAACACCCTGGTCGCCGTCTCCGGCGACGTCCGCTTCGCGGCGGAACACCTGACCGACAACTGGGACCGCGTGCGGGTCGGCTCGCTCTCCCCGGCGCGGCTGGCACGGTTCGCCGATCGGTTGCTCGAAATGTCCCCCGAGGAGATCGCGGCAGAACACGGCCTGTCGTTCGTCGAGGCGGAAACACTTGGCCCCTCGCTGCTGGCCTACAGCGAGACCGCGGCCGCGTTTCACGTGCGGCGAATCGTCGTGCCGAAGGCGCACCTGCGAACCGCGCTCGAGGTCGAAATGTCCATCCGGCCGGAGCTCGCGGAGGAGTTCCGCGATCACGTGCGGCACGCCGCGCGGATGCTCGCCGACCGTTACCGTGTCGATCGACGCCACGCGGACCAGGTTGCTGCGCTCGCGGTCACGCTCTTCCGGGAGCTGCGCGACTTGCACGGGTTGGGGGTGCGGCACGAGTTTCTGCTGGAGATCGCCGCGCGCCTTCACGAGGTCGGCCTGTACGTGAGCAATCGCAGCCACCACAAACACTCGATGTACCTGATCCAGAACAGCGAGTTGTTCGGCGTCTCGCAGGAGGACCTGGTGCTGATCGCACTGATCGCGCGCTACCACCGCAAGTCGCCGCCGCGCCCCGAGCACCCCGTGTACGGCGCGCTGCCGCGGCCGCAACGGGTCGTGGTGCAGAAGCTGGCCGCGCTGCTCCGCGTCGCCGACGCGCTTGACCGCTCGCATCAGCGCCGTGTGGACCGCGTTCGCGTGGAACGTCGCGACAACCGCGTGATTCTGTCGGTGCCCGGTGCCGGCGATCTCACCATTGAGCGGATGGCGCTGCGTGACAAGGGCGCGATGTTTGAGGAGCTGTTCGGCGTGACGCTCGAACTGGTCGGTGCGCCGGAGCGCGAGGAGACCGCCGATGAGCTCTGAGCGCCGCCCCGAGCGCAGCGCGCGCTACCTGAACCGGGAGCTCTCCTGGATCGAGTTCGACCGCCGAGTGCTGGAGCAGGCGTCCGATCCCGCAATCCCGCTGCTCGAACGGGTCCGGTTCCTCGCCATCAGCGCGTCCAATCTCGACGAGTTCTTCATGGTGCGCGTCGGCGGGCTGTGGATGCTGGCGCGGCAGGGCCGCGCGCAGCGCGACATCTCCGGTCGAACGCCACGCGAGCAGCTGGCCGCAATCGCAGAGCGCGTCCGAGACCTGGTGGAGCGCCAGTATGCGCTGTGGATACGGGACCTCGAACCGGCGCTCGGCCGCGCGGGCCTGGCCCGCGCAAAATGGGAGGAACTCGATGGCGAGGCCCGGCGACACGCGGAGCGAATCTGGCAGGACGAGGTACTGCCGCTGCTGACGCCGCGCGCGGTACCCGACGGCGAAGCCTGGCCGCAGCTGGCCGGCCTCACCCTCCACATGGTGGCCCGCCTGCGACGTCCGCCGGACGGGCCCTGGCCCGCCGGTGAGGGATGGGTGGTCGTCGCGATCCCTCGCTCGTTGCCCCGCTGGTTTGCGCTGCCGTTCGAGGGTGGCACGCGTCTGCTGTTCATCGAAGACCTGGTGCGAGGATTTGCGCCGCAGCTGTGGCCGGGCGCGGAACTGCTCGACACCGCGATGTTCCGGATCACCCGCAACGCTGATCTCGAACTTGCGGAGGATCAGGCCGCCGACCTTCTGGCAGGCATGGAGGACATCCTCGCCGCGCGACGCGAAAGTGACGTGGTGCGGCTCGAGATCGAGTCCGGCGTCCCCTCCGCGATCGCCGAATGGCTGCGCGCCGGTCTCGGAGTGCCCTCCGCCCACGTCACGCGCGCGCCGGGTCCGCTGGGGTTGGCCGACCTCATGCGGCTGGCCGACCTCCCGGGCGCGGAGCGGCTGCGGTTCGCCCCCTGGCCGCCGGCCGACCCGCCGGCGTGGCGCCGCGGCGAACCTTTGATGCCCCAAATTGCCCGCCGGGATATGTTGCTCTACGCGCCGTTCGAGAGCTTCGACCCCGTCGTGCAGTTCATCGAAGAAGCCGCCGACGATCCGGATGTGCTCGCGATCAAACAGACCCTCTACCGCACCAGCCGCAACAGCCCGGTGATCGCCGCGCTGATTCGTGCGGCAGAAAGCGGCAAGCAGGTGACCGCCGTCGTCGAACTGAAGGCTCGTTTCGACGAGGAACGCAACATCGAGTGGGCGCGCGCGCTCGAACGGGCCGGCGTGCAGGTGATCGCCGGCGTTCGCGGGTACAAGGTCCACGCGAAGTGCTGCCTGGTGGTCCGCCGCGAGGCCGGCGGCATCCGGCGGTATGTCCACTTCGGCACCGGCAACTACAACGAGCGCACCGCACGGCAGTACTGCGACATCAGCCTGCTGTCGGCCAGCGACGATTACGGCGCCGACGCCGCCGCCTTTTTCAATGCGGTCACCGGCCTCGCCCAGCCGGGAACGTTCCGCCGCATCGAAATGGCTCCGCTCGGTCTCCGCCGCCGGCTGCTCGAGCTGATCGAGGGAGAACGGCGGCACGCCGAGGCCGGCGGGCGCGGCCGCATCGTCGCGAAAATGAACTCCCTCTCCGACCGCGAACTCATCGACGCGCTCTACGCGGCCTCCCGCGCGGGTGTCTCCATTACGCTGCTGGTGCGCGGCATCTGCTGCCTCCGTCCCGGCGTGCCCGGCCTCAGCGAGCGCATCCGCGTGGTCAGCGTGGTGGACCGTTTTCTGGAGCACGCCCGGATCTTCTGGTTCCATCGCGGCGGCGACCCCGCGATCTTCATCTCCAGCGCGGACTGGATGCCGCGCAACCTCGACAAGCGCATCGAACTGCTCATCGAGGTCGTGGACCCCGCCGCACGTCGACGGCTCGAAACCATCCTCGATGTCTGCGCCGCAGACAACGTCCAAGCCTGGGAACTCCGCGGCGACGGCAGCTACGAACGTCTCCGACCGCCCGCCCGCGGCGCACGGGTGCGCAGCCAACAACGGTTGTACGAGCTCGCCCAGCGGGCGGCGCGGCTCGCCCACCAGGCCGACCGACGGCGCCTCTCCCCTTACCGGCTCAAAGGAGAGCGACCCTCGGACCTCGGACAGGCGCCCGGCTCTGAATCACAGCGACCGCGAAGTTCACACAGCCGGCAACGGGCCAGTGCGACCGCGCGGCGATAGTCCTCCGGGTCCGTCGAGTCGTACGCGATGTAGTTGTTCACGTAATCCTCGGCCTCGGGATAGCCGTCGTCCACGAAGATTGCGCCCGCCGGCCTTGGCCTCGATTTCATCGCTCTGGTCTCCGGCCGTCTGCCGAAACAGTACGCATCCCGTGTTAGGAACTGATTCGCCCCGCGTTCTCTTTCCGTGACCTCTCCGTGCAAAGCCGGAAGCGCGCCCTGGACGGGTCAAACCATCACACGGATCATCAACCGTTTGCGTCATGCCGTGCGCAGCGTCCGAGTGGCGGCGTCGTAAAGGACCTTCCGGCCGGTCTCGTATGACTTCATCGCCATGAGCACGGCGACCGCATGCGCATAGCCCGCCTCGATCGGTGCATTGGGCGTACCCCCGTTCCGAATGCACTGCAACCAGTTGAGGAAGTGGTCGGGGTGTTCGACCGGCGGCACGGGGTTTTCGCCCCGGATCTTCCCCTCTGCTCGCTTGGGTCCGCCCTCGGCGCTGTAGGTTGGCGCGGACCAGTTGTCAAACTTCAGCGTGCCATACTCGCCGTACAGCCGCTTCAAGTTCCCCGCGCCGTTGCCAAAGTTTGTCACATAGCTGACGAAAAACCCCTCGGGGTAGATCCACAGCGCCTGGCACTGGTCCGGCGCGGTGAACTCGTGCTCGTCCCGCCAGTAGAACGTCCCGCCCAAACAGACACAGCTCTCCGGCGCGGTCGCCCCCGTCATGAAATGCACCAGGTCAATGTAGTGGCTGCCCAGCCCCGGGACCGGCCCCTGTGAAAACTCATAGTAGCCGTACCATCCCGTAAAGACGTCGGCGCGAAACGGCCGGTGCGGACGGTCCGCAAGGAACTCCGCCCAGTCCACATCCTCCGCTTTTGCCTCCTTCAGATAGTGGTACCAATAGGGGCGCTCCGCATTGCGCACCTCCTCGATCCGAGTGATTTTGCCGAACGTCCCCGCCTGCACCAGCGCGCGACACCCGACCATCGTCGGCAAGCTCCGAATCTGCGTGCCGACCTGACAGACAATCCCCGCCGCTTTCACCGCGTCCACCGCGCGCACCAGCCGGTCGAATTCCGTCGCGAGCGGCTTCTCCACATACACGTGCCGCCCCGCCATCGCCGCCGCCTCCAGATGCGTCGTGTGCACGTGGTCGGGCGAGGCAATCATCACCGCATCCACCTCATCGTCCGCGATCAGGTCCCGATAGGAAACGTACATCTTCGGCTCGCGCCCGAACCATTCCTTCGCACAGGCAGCCGCCCGTTCCCGCGCAAGCCGCCAGGGATCGCTGACCGCTGAGAACTCCACGTTCATCTCCTTCGCGAACTTGCGCACCGTCCCCATGTGGGCGTCCACCCCCCGGCTTCCACACCCAATCAGCCCGATCCGCAGCCGCTCGTTGGCGCCGACCGAACGCGCGCGCACGGCCGCCGAAACCCCTCGTGCCACCGCCACCGCTGAGGCGATCGTCCCGGTGCGCACCAAAAAATTCCTGCGTGTGACCCGTGTCATTGTGTTCGCTCCTTGCTCGTGCGTTTCCCGTGGGGCCGCACGCCGCCACTATGCCGTATCACCCTGAGCGGAGACAAACCCCGCGCCCGTACCATCACGCCCACGCACGCGCGAGGTCGAAATGCGGCCCGGCGGTGGTCACCGGCGAGATTGCATGCGTCAGTCCATCCGCCTATGCTGCGAGAGT
This sequence comes from Kiritimatiellia bacterium, assembly GCA_026417735.1. NCBI lineage: Bacteria > Pseudomonadati > Kiritimatiellota > Kiritimatiellia > Kiritimatiellia bacterium. Next base: position 12,772 of record JAOACR010000021.1, on the reverse strand, counting down.
CAACCACAAGGAGCATGCCCGATGAACCTGTCGCGCCGATCGTTCCTTGCCCGTTCAGCCGCCGCGTCCGCGTTGGCCACACTCTCCCCGCGCCTGGTCGCCGCCGCAACGCCGCGCATCCGTGTGGGCACCTGTACACTCGGATTGAAAGCCGCCAAGGAGGCCGGTTTGGACGGCGTCGAAGTTCGCGCCGGCAACGCGGCCGACACACTGGAAATCGCGCGGCCGGAAAAGATCGAGGCGTACAAGGCCGAGATGGCCGAAACAGGGTTGCCCATCTGCTCGATCATGATGGGCCTGCTGAACTCTCACCCGCTGGCCAGCGACCCGCGAGCACCCGCCTGGCTGGAGCAAACCATCGCCGGCGCGGCCGCGCTCGGCGCGAAAAACATCCTGGTCGCGTTCTTCGGCAAAGGCAGTCTCTTGGAAAACAACCGGCTGAAGGAGGACGACTTCCGCGTCGTGGTCGAACGGCTGAAAAAGGCCGCTCCGCGCGCCGCCGACGCCGGCGTGATCCTCGCGGTCGAAAACACACTGACCGCGGAACAGAACGAGCGGCTGCTCGACGCGGTCGGCCACCCCGCGGTCCGCATCTACTACGACGTTTTCAACACCAAGAGCTATGGCGTCCCAGCCGAAATCCGTCGGCTCGGCGCCCGCATCTCACAACTGCACTACAAGAACGGCCCGAAATATCTCGACGAGGATGCCGCCTACTTCCAGGAGGTGACCGCGGCGGTCAAGGACATCGGGTTCTCGGGTTGGGTGGTGCTGGAAACCTCCAGCCCTTCGAAGGATGGCGTCGCCGACGCCCGCCGCAACGGAGAGTTCGTCCGCAAGCTGTTCGCGTGACACCCGCCCCACCGCTCGCACCCGATGCGGCAGCACGGCTTCGCCCGCCGACCACCCCGTGTGCGCAGTCAGCAGGGGGAAACTCGCAGATTTGCGGCCGGTGGTGCTCGGCGTTCCGCGATCGCGGTTCGCCGCCCCGCCCCGGCTCCATCATGGAAAACTAACCGGCGCTGTGCGGTACCGCCTCCGAAGCAAGGGTAGATTCTTCCGCGTGTCACTACGCTAGAAATCGAGGTGCGACCATGAGGACGTTCCGAACCGTTTTCCTACTGGCGTGGACGGCCGGGCTGTGGCTGGCCGTTTCGGCCCGCGCGCAGATCTCTTACACGGCGCCAGGTCTGATCTACAGTGAAAACTTCAATTCGCTCCCTTACACGCCCAACAACACCACCACCCCGTGGACCGATGGCGTCACCCTTCCCGGATGGTACCTCGTCAATTCACTGACGAACACGCCGGCGGACATCGGCATCCACCGCGGCGACACGACAACGGGCCGCTTCTATAGCTTCGGCCTGATCGACGACCCGGAGCGGGCTCTGGGTGGCATCGGGTCGGGTGGTACCTACTTCGGTTCCCCCTCCTCGGGAAGCGTCGCCGGCTACTGGGGCGTGCGAATCCAGAACAACACCGGCCTCACGCTGAGCCAGTTCCAGGTCGAGTACACGGTCGAGCAGTGGCGCGACGCAAATGTGAACGTGCAACCGCTGGTTGCCGAATGGGCGATCCAGCCGCCGAACTGGTTGAGCGGCTCCTGGAATAGCGGCACGTCGACGCCCTCGCCGGTGAACTTCAACGCCGCCTCGTGGCTCAATGGAAACCTCGCCTCGAACCGCGTCACCGGTGTCGGCTTCACGGTCACCGGCCTGAGCTGGACACCGGGGCAGGAGCTCTGGATCCGATTTCGTGAGTTGAACGACGCCGGCAATGACCACGGGCTTGCCATCGATGATTTCAGCTTTGTCGCGGTGCCGGAACCGGCCGTCGGGAGTCTCTTGCTCGCAACCGCGGCAATGTGGCTGCTCCGCCGCCGCCTGCGCGAAGAGGCGGTGACCTCTGGGCCCGGCGGTCCGCAGCCGCCCGCTCCGCCCGCGTAATCCCCGAAGGCTCCGCCGAGCGGTGCCCCCCGCGCAGCGCCGCAAGGCGCCTCATGCGCCCTCGAGCGGGAGCGGCCTGACTTCGCGCGGTGAGTCGGCAGCCGGTCTGGCGCTGATTCCCTCCGCCTCGTCCTCAAACGACAGCCGTCGGCCGATCCAATCGTTGGACGGCTCAGCGCCCCCGAGATCCAAAAGTTGGACTCGACCCGGGCTGAGCGGCGAGCGGGGTCCGTTGCTCGCCCGCACCTCCAGCGGCACCGGATCGATCCACGGCATGCACCCGTAAAGTTCGATGGAGTAGTCCTCCAGCCGAACGCTCGAGGGGCGCAACAAACGAAGCCGCGCCCGCCCCGCCTGAACCGGCCGTCCCCACAGCACGGTCGGTTTGACGACGTTATCCTCCGACGCGATCACCTGCCCTTCCGGATCGGCTAGCTCGGCCCGCACACCTTCCGTCCCACTGCCTCGAACCAACACCGCCCACCGGGCGGGTCCTGCCGGCACTTGAATCTCAAACTCGCCCGTCCACCCGAACAAATGAACCCTGCCCTCTGCCCAAAAACGGATGTGGCCGCGCGGATTCGCCACCACGAAGGCGGCCGTCTCACCCCTGATCTGCACCCGCCACGGAGCCAATTCCGCTGGGCCGAGCCGCCATCGCGTAACGGTCCCACGAGCAACGTTGGTGAGGATCACCACCGCATCCCGCCGGTCGAACACGCGCACCTCTACCTGTTCACATTCACCGACACGCCCCACCTCCAGCTCCAACTCCGCATCACCGCCACGGTCCGGCCAAACCAGCACGACGGCAGAATGTCGCAGGGGCCACCGACCGGCGCGCGGCTCGCCCCGCGGAGGCACTTCAGACGGTGATACGTTCACGCGCGGCAGGTCGGCCAAACCGAGCTCCGGTTGCCACGCGCGGAGCCGCTCCACGGAGAGGGGTTCCCCGCGCCGCCTGCCGTCGGGCTCCTCCACCATCACCGCGCCGCCGAGCTCGCCGAGCGGCCGCAGGGGTGGCTCATAGATCACTGCGACCGGCATCGTGCGGACGTCGGGCACACGCAGTGTCACCTCGCGCGCCGACACCCCACCCAGACAACCCGCAAAGCCGTGTTCGGCCACCAACGTCAGCGGTGGCCGCCCCACCACCGCGCTCTCGATGTGCACGCGCTCCAACTCGATCCTGACAGCCCCCGCATCCACATTGCGAAACTCCACCGGCGAGAACGAGTCGGACCGAAATTTGCAGTCCACGACCACCAGCTCGCCCCGCGTCGGCCCTTGCTCGCGCGCACCCGTCCACACCAGCGCAGGCCGCCCGTTGCGGTCTGCGCGGCACCGCTCCAGTCGGATCGACACCGGCGTGGACGTCGCGCCCAACTGCGCCAGATAGAACACGAAGCCGCCGCCGAGATTCTCCGCCGCCACGCAGTCGACGATCCGGCAGCCGGTGACCTGTTCCCACGGATGATTCGGCTCGACATCGAGCCCCGCTTTTGGGGCGGTGCCGCAGGTGCCACGCAGTTCTACGCGTTCGAGCAGCAGGTCGTCCACCGTGATCACGCTGATCCCCTGCCGATGGTTCCGTTCGCAAACGACGTCGCGCACCACCACTCTCCGACACGGCTCACGGCTCGGGCCGGCGCCGACGTAAATGCCATCACCGCCGCTGCGCTCGATGCGCAGTCCCTCAATCTGAACGTCCACCGCACCCCGCAGGTTCACTGCGTGTCGCCACTCAGAGGGCCGATAGTGCGGTCCCGTGTAGTCCTCCGGCCACATACGGAGGACGCCGCTCCCACGAATCGTCACATTCGTCACTGCTCGCACGGTGATCAGCGAATCGCCCAAGCCGTGAAAACCGCCGCGAAGCGCCTCCACCACCGCGCCGGCTTCGAGAACGATCTCACGATTGCCGCCCACAACGAGCGGTTCGGTACACCACGGTCCGGGCGCAGCGCGGATGATCACCCGCGACCAGGCGCCAGTGAGCGCCTCCTGCAGAACCGCAGTCGTGTTCGTGGGATTCCAAACCGCCGCATCCAGAACCCGGACACCGGCCGCCGGCGCCGACGCCGCGATCGCCAGCGCCACGAGCGCGCCGCGGCGGAACCGGGCCAACTGCAAGTCCGCTCCCGTCATGGCAGCGGCACAGGTTCGTTGGGTCCCCCCGAATCGGCCGCAATCGGCGTGCATCGCAACGCCTCCAGATACACGCAACGGGGCGGCACGTGGTGCTCATCCCCCCGCGCAATGCAGTCCTCCATCTCGGGCGCCCGCGTCACGACCTCGCCCTTCCAGACGCCGAGCTTTACCCGCACCGGCCCCCAACGCGTATTCACGGTGACATGCCGCCGCTCCAGCACCGCGCGATCCGCCCGGTACTCCCGAACGCCCAGCGTCGGGCTGTGCCGGAAGATCATCTCCAGCATCGCGTCCCGGCGCGCGGGCTCGCAAAGCACCGTCAGCAGCGTGCCGGGCCTCTGCTTCTTCATCTGCACCGCCGTGGTGTACACATCCAGCGCGCCCGCCGACAGCAGCCGCTCCACCAGCACGCCAATCCACTCGCCGGTCACATCGTCCATCTGCGTCTCGAGCACGAGGCACTCGTCCGGCGACCCGGCGTCGTCTCCCACCATTTCGTACAGCACTGCGCGCGCCACATTCGGCCGCCCCCGCAAGCGATGCCACCCCCACCCCAGCCCCGCCGCGCGAATCACACGCTCGCCGCGACGCGCCGGCAGCGACTCCGCCCATTCGGTGAGCAGCGCCGCCCCGGTGGGTGTGACGGTTTCCAGCTCCTCCTCGACCATCCTCACCGGCCACCCCTTCAACAGCTCGATCACGGCCGGCGCCGGGAGCGGATAGACGCCGTGCGCGCATCGAACCTCTCCCCGCCCCAGCGGAAACGGCCCCGTCTCCACCGCCTCCACGCCGAGCAGCTCAAGCGCAACACACGCGCCGACGACATCCGCGATCGAGTCCGCCGCGCCGATCTCATGAAACTCCACCTCGTCCGCGGTCACCCGGTGCACACGACCCTCCGCCGCGGCGAGCCGCGAAAACACCCGCAGCGCCAGCTCGCGGGCCCGCGCGGACAGCGGCGCGCGATCGAGCAAGCCGCGGATCTCCCGCCAGGCCCGATGCGCGTGCGGACCCGCCGGTGTTCGATCCCGGACCGCCACCCTCAGCCCCGCCAGTCCTGCCTCGGCCACCGCTTCCACATCTAGCGACACCTGCTCCAGACCACATGCGCGAACGGCCGCCTCGACGCGCCGACGATCCGCGCCCAGATCCAACAGCGCCGCAAGCGCAATGTCGCCGGAGATCCCCCCGACCAGATCCCATCGCAAAATCTTCATTCCCCTCTCTCCGCAAGCCGGTTGATCAGGCCCGCTGCGACGCCGGCACCGAACCCGTTGTCCACGTTCACGACCGTGACGCCCGGCACGCAGGAATTCAGCATTGTCAGCAGCGGCGCAAGCCCCCCCAGATGGGCACCGTAGCCAACGCTGACCGGAACGGCGATCACCGGCCGGTCCACCAGTCCGCCGACCACCGACGGCAGCGCTCCCTCCATCCCCGCCGCGACGATCACCGCATTCGCACGGCGCAGCGTCTCCAGATGGGGCAGCAAACGGTGCAGGCCCGCCACACCGCAATCCCAGATCCGATCAACCGCCGCGCCCATCCGCTCCGCGGTGATCGCCGCTTCCTCGCCCACTGGCAAGTCCGCCGTTCCGCCCGACACCACCGCGACCCGTCCGCGCGGCGGCGGCAGCGGATCCAGATCCGCGGTCACGCACCTCGCCGCCGAATGGTACACCGCACCGGGCAGCGCCTCGCACAACGCGCGCGCCTGCTCCGCCGAAACTCGGCTGGCCATGACGTGCCGTTCCCGCTCCAGCAGCTGTCGCGCAATTTCCACAATCTGCTCCACCGTCTTCCCCGGGCCGAACACCACCTCCGGCACGCCGCACCGCCGCCGACGATCCAAGTCGAGCCGCGCATAGCCGAGCCCCAGCTCCACACGCCGATTCAGCTCCGCAGCCGCTTCGCCCGGCGAGATCTCCCCTCGCGCCACCTGTTCCAACAGTTTGTGCAGATCCGTCATCCTTCACCTCGATCCATCTGCGTCGCTCGCTGTTCTTCGCCCGCTTACGACAACCCTGCCACAAGATCAACCCGTTACGTCGTGCCGGTGAGGCCCAGCCGGCACCTCCTCGCTATCCGTCCAGCGATATTCAACCCCCTCGGGAGGGCCGGCCTTCACCTCGCGAATCGCCACGCCGAACGCCGCCAGCCACGCCTCCGCATCCGGGAACGATTCCGGCCGCAACCATATCCATCGCGCGCGGCGCGCACGAAACATTCGCGCGGCCAACTCGGCGCCGATCCGGCCCCAGGCGGTGATCCCGTCGCCCCGCGGCATTCGCCGACGGCGACCCGTCAGCACCTCCCACAATGCCTCCAACCTCCGCCTCGGCATGCGCCCCTCCCGCACACGGAGCTGCCACAACGACGACCCCGGCCGCCAGCCAAACACTTCCACCGCCCCCTCCTCCGCCGACCGGGCCACAATCACCACCGCCCATGCGGCCCCTCGACCGCCGCGGCGGCGTCGTGTTCGCACCGCCACGTTCAGCGGTGGGCACCACCGGCGAATCCAACGGTCCTCGTACAGCCGCGCCTCGAGCTCCGACCCGACCCGCCGATATTCGATCGCACGCACTCGGCGGCCCAGCTCCACGGTCTTCGGCGTCGGCGCGTCCGTCGCCCGCAAATGCTCGGCGACCCGCCGCCGCAGATTGCCGGTCTGCCCGATGTAAACAACCCGACGCGCCGCATCCAGCAACCGATACACCGCCGGCGCCTCGGGCAGCTCCGTGAGCGCGTCCGGATCCAGCGCCACGCCGCCGGTCGCCTCGAGCGATCGCGGCGCCGAGGCCCGGCCCAGCAGCTCAGCCCACCCCCAGCCCCGCCGCTGCGCCTCCGCCAGTACCGCCCACAACAGGTCAATCACCCGGTCATCCATCGGAGACTCGGCGTCGGCCACCCCACCGACACCCATGGCCACCAGCAGCGCCTCACCGTCCGCCCGCGCGCGCGACTCCGGCCTCAGCACAAGCACCGCGCGCCGCAGGTCCAGAACCCGAAACGTGCCGAGCATCGCCGCGGTCGCGGCTCGCGCCAGCAGCGACCTCGCCGCACCGCCCCAGAGCACCAGTAGATGCGGCGGCGCGGCGACATCCATCAGCCCCTCATATAGCGCCCTCGCCAGATCGCTTTCCCCGCTCCACACATCCAGTTCCCCGCGCACGTCCGCGGCCACCCGTCCACCCTCTAGCCGCACCATCCGCGCGCGCATCTTCCGGCGAGTGGAATCCCAACCCGCGCCAATCAGTACAATTCGAAAGCCCTCCGCCAGCGCCGCGTCCAGAACACCCCCGCTGGCCGACCCGCTACCGCTCACTCCACCGGCCGACCGATCCGGCTCTCCAACCATCGTCGGACCAGCTCCATCCGATCCATCGCAGATGCGGTCCCGGCAGCCCCCTCCCTCCGCGCCGGCACAGCCCGGTCCAGCCAGACCACATCCGCGCCGGTGCGGCGGTGTTGCGCTTCCTCCTCCAAGCGGGCCCAGACCGTCTCCGCGCGCCAACGATCCGCCTCGGTTTCGAACGGTCCCAACAACACCGCGATCTCGAGACCCGGCCGCCCACACCGCCGCAGCGCCCGAATCGCATCGGCCAACTCCAGCTCCCGCCGCTCGCTCGTCAATCGGTACCACGAAAGACGAACGACCGCATACTGCAGCGCCGGCATGCGGGATAGGCCATCGAGCAATCGCCACATCACGTGTTCCGGCTCGTCGCCCGCAACCCCCATCCAGGCCGCAGGCGTCCCCGCCCACTCCGGCGCCGGTTCGTGCCGAGGCTCGAACCACGCATCCCCGACCAGCAGCAGCCGCACGCCCCGCTCGGCCGCGCCAGCCACTCGCTCCCGGTGAAGCCGCAGCCAGTCGTTGCCCTTCAGCGCTGCGGCCACGTTCGGCATGCCGTAGTCCCCCCACGGCCACAGCTCGCCCCACCGCGAATCCATCCCCCCCAACGCATCGCGATCGCTCTCCGGCAGGCCGCTGCTCAACAGCCGCGAGCGAAGCGCACCGTAAACCAGCATCGCCACCGCCAGCGAACCGTGCTCATCCGGATGTACACCATCGGGAAAACGGCTGCGCGCGGACCGCAGCGGCGTATGCAGATCCACCACATGCGCGCGGCATTCCGCAGCGACCTCGCACCAGCGCAGAACCACCTCTTCCCGCAGCAGCTCGCCGTCCACACCATGCGGGTTCTCCCACGCCGGCGTCGGCAACGCGACCACAACCACCGGCCGAGACGCCAGCCGCTGAAACCGCTGCACGAGATCCGCCGCGTCGCGCTTGAACTCCCCCAGCCGGCCCCGGTTCGGCGGGCGCGTGTCATTGGCACCCAGCAGAATGACCACCGCATCTGGCGCAAACTCGATCGCGGCACGAAACGCACCGTCGCGCACATAGGGCAGATCCCCCCCCCGAAGCAGGGTACGACCTGGCGCGCCAAAGTTCCCGACGATCACTCGGCCGGTTGGAAACAGCTCCGCCAGTCGCGCCGGATAGCTCTGCAAACTGGCGCTGGCCAGCCCCGCTCCAAAGGTGATGCTATCCCCTACACACGCGATCCGCAGCGGCGGTGACCCCGCAGAGCTCACCGCCGCCGCAAACGCGACGAATGCGCCGCACGCGGCGGCACCCCTCACGGAGACTCGGCCACCAAACGGGCCACCGCCTCCGCCAACGCCGCACCGGTCAGATTGCGTGCCCGGATCCGCCCCTCCCGGTCGAGCAGAAAACTCGCGTTTTCGCCCGGCACGCCGAGGCGTACAATCAGGTTGCGCGCGGCCCGCCCCTCCACCTGAGGCCAGCTCATCCCTCGATGCCGCCCGATGTACTCCCGGATCGCCGCCGCATCGAGGTTCTGGCAAATGCCGAGAATTTCAAACCCCTGTGCCGCATACCGTTCCCGCGCACGGATGCGGAACGGAATCTCGCGCTCGTACGGCACCGACCCCGCCACCCAGAAGTCGAGCAGCACCACCCGCCCCCGCATCGAGCCCGGCGAATACTGTAAACCGTCAATGTCGGTGAGCTCAAAGTCCGGAATGCGCGCGCCGGCCGACGCGAGCGCCGCGTCGAAATACTTCTGCATCGCCAACATCACCGGCGACTCGGTCTGCGGCGAGCGCGGACGAACCATCGCCACCACCGGCGCCGGATCCGGCGTCGCACTGTACGCAAAGGCCGGCGGATCGTACGCGGGACTCGCGCGATACTCCGACATCAACCGGCGAATCGCGTCCGCATCGCCGATGCGGGAAAGCATCTCCGCCTCGGTCAGGTACAGCTGCCGCACCTCCGGCCATGCCTGCGCTCCATGCCGCGCGCGCGCGGCCCGCAACAGCGACACCGCCCGCGCCGGCTCGCGGCGCAAATCCCCCCACGCCCGCGCCTGCGCGACCACCGCCAGCACCTCGATCCCGCCCTCGCCGGCCGCGCGCGCGCTCTCCGCCAGCGAGTTGAGATCGGAAATCAACTGCGACCATTGTGACTCCGAAATCACACGGTCGCCCATCGCCTGCAACCGAGTCTGCAGCCGGTTCAGTTCGCCCCGCAGGTCCTGCGCCTGTGCGAGCACCCCACCCGCCCACAGCGCGACCGCCAGCACGCTCACGATCACCGCCGCGAACTTCGGATGTCGTCGCGTCATGTCGTCGTCTCCCGCCCTCATCTTAGCACGCGCGCGCGACCGGCGCGACCCCCGCTCTCCGCATCGCCGCCAGCCAGATCGCCGTCTTCTGCGCCTCCGAACGACTGGCGTGCGCCGGACTCGTGGAGGGCAGCTGCATCAGCCGCAGCGCCCGACCGCGCGCGCCCAGACGCGGCTGCACATGCCGGCGAAACATGCGCGCCGCAAATTCTCCGTTGAACATCACCGTGTGCACGCTCGCATGCCGACACAGCCATCCAGCCACGTCCTGCAGACGCACACTGTCGTGGCGGATCTCGTGATCGGCGCTGCCCGCCCGCCGGCACTCCGCGACCACATCCCACAACGCAATGCCCGCCCGCACCAGACCCGCACACCGCTCCCGGTATGGCGCATCGGCCGGCACCCCCGTCACGCGCGCCATCACCCGCCAGAACGCGTTCCGCGCATGCGCATAGTACTCCCCCGCCGCCAGCGACGCCGGCCCCGGCATCGAGCCCAGCACCAGCACCCGCGGCCGCCCTCCGGCCACCGGACCAAACGCCCGCAGCCGCGGACCCGCGGAAGCTCTTCGACCTCTCTTCGGCGGGCTCTTCAGGGAGACGATTGACCGCCGACCGTTTTCGCGTCCCACCGGCGCGACCATCGCAAAAGAAACAGCGCCGCCGCCAGCGAAATCACGACCGCCGAAATGCCGAGCAGCAGCCACGGCTCGTTGCGTTCCAGATCAAACACCACCACTTTCCGCGCGATCGCGATCAGCGCAACCACCAACACGACCTCCACATCGAAATGCCGCTCCTCGAGGTACAATCGCACCACATACACCAGCTCGATCGCGATCAGCACCACCAGAAAAAGGCCGAGCACCCTCAGCAGCTCCGCCACCTCCATCCGGCCCACCGGCGGCGTCAACAGGTCCTGAACGAGCGTCGCCGCCAGATCGACCGCACCAGCCATCACCACCAGCGCCAGCATCCACATGAGCGCCGTCGCCACCCACCGAATCAGTCTGTCAATCCAACGCACACCGCCACACGCACTCGCACTCATACCCCCACCTCACGGCGACCGCAGCCAGATAAACGTCGCGCCCGACAACCACGCCGCCGGCCAATTCGTCGCCGATACGCTCTCCATCGCCGGCACATCCCCCCCCCCCCCGCCGCGCCCAGCCCGGCGGCGTTCGTCTGCTGCGTCCACCCCGCATACTCCGCTGGCCCCGACACCGCAAGACCCCACGTCGAGACGGCCGCGTGAATTCGCGGCGCGGCAGAAGGCGAAATCGGCGAGACCTCAATCTCGTCCACCGCGTGCTTCGTCGGATGGCCGAACATCGCGCGCCTGCCCCCGCCGCCCACCCGAATGCGGATGATCTTCACGTACTCCACCTCCCTCGTCCAACTCCGCTCCCCCACCACCGTCGCCGCGCTCTCCGGTTGCGAAAGATCCGGATTGACCCAGAACGTCACCCGCTCGGGCCCGCTCAGCATGTCCACTCGCAACACCAGCAGGGACGTCTGCAGCGGGCTCGCGCTGCTCACCAGCACGTTCGTCGAATACCGGGTCACGATTCCGCAACGCGCGTCAGCGTCCAGTTCGTAAACCGGCTCGCCGGGCCGATCAGCGCCCGCTCCGTGCCGCCGTCGAACCGCCCGATGCCGTGATACCGCACGTTCCCGTTCAGGTTGCGTGCGAGGACGCGAATGTACCACGTGCCCCCGCTCATCGGCGGCTGCAGGCCCCGGTCGGCGGTGGTCGTTGTTCCCGGGCCGGCCGGCCAGGCGACGCGCAACCGCCCTCCCGTGGACCCCACCTGCGGATGCATCAGCGAACCGCTCGCAATCGTCATCGTGCCGCTACTGCCCGCAAAACTCCACGCCCCCCAGCCGCTGCCCCTGGCCGGATTCGCCAGCGCCGTGCCGGTCGCATAATCGAATGGCTCGAAGTTCGGCACTGCGGCGCGAAGTGCGGCGCAGGCCATCCCGAGCACCGCGACGACTCTCAACAGCTCGCCCTTCATTCCGATGTATCCTTGGGAGGCGCCCCAGCCCCCGCGCTTTCCTAAGCGCGCCAACCGCCATTGTCAACTGCCCACCCATCTCCCCGTTGTGCAACATCCACCGAAGCCAGCACGCCCGCGCTGCAAAACTTGCACGCCGCTGCTCATGCTCAGGCTTCGGGTGGTTTGACCTCGACCAGCTCTCCCTCCCCCTCCCGCATCGTAAATGTCCGGCGCTCCGCGCTGTGCAAAGCCGCGATCCTCGATCTGTATCCCCTGCTGGAAAGCGTACGCGCCCTCTCCTCCACGACCTCGATGAGGACCAGCTTGCCCTTCACTCCCGGCCTCGCACCCCGTCTCCCTCGCGAGCGGCACGGGCTTCAACTGTCCAGACAGGCTTTCAACAGCGCTCGAAATAACTTGCCGTGGTTCGGCACCTTGACATGCAACAACTCGTGAACAATAACCTCGCGGCGAAATTCAACCGGTTCGCGCAAGAGCCCGGCGTCGAACGTCAGCCGGCCACCGGAGGTGCAGCTAGCCCATTTGCGTTTCATCGGCCGGATGCGGATCGCGCGCGGGGTGACGCCCAGGCGCTTCGCCCAGGCCTCGACCTCGGCGCGGAACAGGTCCGGCGGCACGGCCTGCTCCAAGGGTTGCCACTCCGGCACACCAGTCTTTTTCACTCAGCAGCCCTCCGCAGCAGGTTCAACACGGCATCAGCCCAGGCGACGACGGCGTTGCTGTGAACACCGGCGGCGATCAGTGCCTTGTATAGCCGGCCGCGTAGCTCCGCTTCTTGTCTCTCGTTGCTCATCCAATGTGGAAACTCTGCGAAGGCAGTTTCCATTGCTTGCGCAACCTGCTGGGCACTTTCGGGAGCGACCTCGCGCATGCGCAACCACCATTCCACAGCGAAGGCCTGCGTCGCGTAGGGGCGATGGGTCAAATCGCCCATGTTGCGACGTTCCTCCTCGGCATTCCGCAGTTGCTGCACCAACTCGTTCAAT
>JAOACR010000020.1 GCA_026417735.1 Kiritimatiellia bacterium | reverse complement strand
GCCACAGGCACACAGATGCCAGCGCCCGAGCGCCCCAGGGACGGAGATGTTCACGCCTAAGCCTGAGGGACGAACTGAGGGACGGAGATGTTTACTTGCGGGCGACCGAAAGGAACGAAGCGTTCAGCTCCACGCAACCGGTGTCAGAATCCAAAATGGTGTTATGGGGACAGAGCATTCTTTCTGAGGGGGGGCTTCCAAGGGATGTGCGGGTGGGATTAGAATGAGCCAAACGAGAGTCAAAGGTGCCGATGTGGTTTGGAAACTAACGCGTCGGATGGGGTTGTTGGTTGGTGTGCTCGCGGCCAGTGGCGCAGGAGCTCAGGACCTGTTCGATTCGTCGTGGAGCTCAATTGAATTGCCGAGTGATCGACGCTGGACGGTGGAACGCTCGAGCGGCCCCCGAGGTGAATCCGTATTGCGGATTCGTGTGCGTGAAGCCGCGCAGCCGTTTTACTCGTTGCAGGTGGGACAGCCATTGCGTGCGGCGTGGGCCGCAGGCGAACGGATCGGGCTGAGCTTTGTCGCGCGTTCGCCGACCTCCAACCGCGTGCGGGTCGCTGTAGAACAGGCGGGCCCACCCTGGGCAAATGTGGCGGAGATTGTGACGGAGTGGTCTCCCGAGTGGCGGCCGTACGGCGTTACCCAGACGACAGATCGGGCATGGGCGGCCGGCGAGCTGTGGGTTCGGATTCAAGCCGGTTTCGGCACGGGGGAGATGGAGATCGCAGATTTGCGGATACAGCGTCTCGGTCCGGACCCTCGGCTGGCAGACGCACGGTCGGCGGTGGCGCCGGCAGCGGTTGCGGAGCGAACGCGGCGGTTGCGGCAGTGCGAACTGGTGGTCCGCGTGCGCGACGGAGCAGGGCGGCCGGTGCGGGGGGCGCGGGTGGAAGTTCACCAGCAAAAGCACTCTTTTCTTTTTGGGTGCAACATTTTTCTACTCGATCCCGCGAACACGGAGCCATGGCAGCGCGAGTATCAGCGGCGATTTGGAGCGCTGCTGAATTACGCGACGCTGCCGTTCTACTGGGGCGCCTACGAGCCGGTGCGGGGACAGAGAAACGAGACGAAGCTGGAGGCGATGGCCCGGTGGTGTGAGGAGAGAGGAATCGCCGCGAAGGGTCATCCGATTTGTTGGCATGAGGTGTGGCCGCGTTGGGCGCCTGTCTCCGCAGAAGAGGCCATCCCGCTGCTGGAAGCGCGCGTCCGCCAGCTGATCCCCCGCTATCAGAAGTGGATTCGCTACTGGGATGTTTGGAACGAGGCGAACGCTGCGGCGGCACCGGCGCACCGTGGCACCGGAATCGGAGACTGGGTACGGCGTGATGGCCCCGCCCTGCCGGTGATGACGGCGTTGCGCTGGGCGCGGGAGGTGGCGACGCCGGATACGGTGTTGCTCTACAACGATTTCGACGTCAGCGCGCGCAACGAACGGCTTCTGCGGACGCTCGCGGCCTCGAATGCGCTCCCCGACGCGATCGGGCTGCAGTCACACATGCATGATGGCCCCTGGTCTCTCGAGCGTCTCTGGGAAGTGACCGAACGCTTCGCCGTGTTCGGCCGCCCGATTCATTTCACCGAGATGACGGTGGTCAGCGGCGCTCGGGCGCGGGGGGTGCCGGTGAAAGAGCGCTATGAGGCGGGAGAATGGCCTACGACGCCAGAGGGTGAGGCCGCACAGGCCGACTACGTCGAGCAAGCCTATCGGGTGTTGTTCAGCCACCCTCAGGTGGAGGCGATTACATGGTGGGATTTCAGCGATCGGGGGGCTTGGAAGCGCGCGCCGGCCGGCTGGTTGCGGGCGGACATGAGCCCGAAGCCGGTATATGAGCGTCTGATGAGGTTGATCCGCGGTGAATGGTGGACGGATGCCACCGCCACCACCGATTCCACGGGGACGGTTCGCGTCCGGGTATGGCGGGGCACCCATCGGGTGCGGGCGATTGCGGATGGAAAAAGCTTGGACGCCATCATCACGATTCCTCTGCGCGCCGGCGCAACGGCGGAAATCACGTTGACCCTGTGAGCGATATCTGCGCCGCGCTTGCGGCTGAATGGCAGAGAACACAGACTCCGAAATGCGGCCGCCGCTGCAGCGGCCGGTGCGAGAACGGGGGTGACGGATGGCGGTCTCGAACGGCGAACTGACGCTCGTGACGGGGGCGGCCGGCTACGTGGGCGGCGTGCTGACGGCCGATTTGGTTGCGCAGGGCGTTCCGGTCCGGGCGATGGTACGGGATCGGCGCCGCGCCGGCGAACTTGAGCGGCTCGGTGTGCCGATTGTCGAGGCGGACCTGCGCGACGCGGACTCGCTTCGGCGGGCGGTACGCGGCTGCACGCGTGTGTATCACATTGCGGCTCTCTATCGTCAGGCTGGATTCCCGGAGCGCGTGTATCACGACATCAACGCCGAAGGAACGCGACGGATGCTCGATGCTTCGATCGAGGCTGGCGTGCGCCGGTTCATTCACTGTTCGACGGTGGGCGTGCTGGGCGACGTCCGTGACCCCCCGGGCACCGAGACCTCTCCGTACAATCCCGGTGACGCGTATCAGCGTTCGAAACTGGCTGGCGAGCTGATTGCGCTGGACTACTTCCGTTCGGGGCGCATTCGCGGCGTGGTCATCCGTCCGGCGATGATCTACGGCCCGGGTGACACGCGGAACCTGAAGATGTTTCGGATGATCGCGCGTCGGCGTTTTTTTTATGTGGGGCCGTGCAAGCATGTGCACTTCGTCGACGTGCGGGATCTCAGCCGGGCGTTCCAGTTGGCAATGGCGCGCGAGGACCTCAATGGTGAGGTGTACATCATCGCCGGTGAACGGGCGGTGCCGCTCGACGTGATGGCGCGCAAGATCGCGTCGGTGCTCGGGGTGCCGCCGCCCCGCTGGCGCCTGCCGGTGAAGCCGCTGCAGTGGCTCGGAACGATGTGCGAGGCGATCTGTACGCCGCTGAACATTCGGCCCCCCATCTTTCGCCGGCGCGTGGACTTCTTTACGAAGAATCGTCACTTTGACGCATCGAAAGCGGCGCGCGAACTTGGCTTCCGTCCCGCGCGAAGTTTTGAGGAGGAGGTGGAGGATATTGCCCGATGGTATCGGGACCACGGATGGCTCTGAGCGGTGCACTGATCACAGCGGTCGCGGCCGCGCAGCCGTTTGAAATTCATGTTCGAGACGCGGTGACCGGGCGGGGGGTTCCGCTGGTCGAACTGCGGACGGTGCATCAGGTCCGGTACTGGACCGACAACGCGGGACGGGTTGCGTTTGATGAGCCGGGGTGGATGTCCGGCCGGGTGTTCTTTTTCATACGAAGCCCCGGTTATGTCGCTCCGCGGGATGGGTTCGGGATGGAGGGGCAGGCGCTGGACGTCCGGCCGGGAGGCCGTGCGGAGGTGCGGCTGGTGCGCACGAACATCGCGGAGCGAATCGGGCGGATTACCGGCGCGGGACGGTATCGGGACTCGCAACTGCTCGGGCACACGGTTCCCGTGAGCGAGCCGCCGGTGCGTGGAGGGGTGGTGGGGCAGGATTCGGTTCAGGCGGTGGTCCACCGTGGGCAGATCCATTGGTTTTGGGGCGATACGAGCCGCGCGTCTCACCCGCTGGGCAACTTCCACACGACGGGGGCGGTATCCGCCCTACCTGCGCCCGGCTCCCCGCCGCAGGACCTTGGTGCGATGCTGCGGTACTGGGAGAGCGAAGAGGGGTTTGTGCGGCCGATGGCGCCGGATTTTGGAGAGGGCATGGTCTGGGTGGATGGCGCCTGTAGTGTGCCGGATGCGAGCGGGAGACAGCGGCTGGTTGTGCGGTACGCGAGGATGAAAAGTCTGGAACGGCAGCTGGGGCACGGCTTGGCGGAGTGGGACGAGGAGCGCTGTTCGCTGCGCCGGCTGTTCGAGTATGGCGAATCGGTGGGCTGGCGCCATCCGGCAGGGCAGGCGGTACGGGTGGGTGACTGGGTGCTGTTTGCGCAGCCGTTTGCGACCGTCCGCGTGCCGGCGCGTTTCGAAGCGGTGACGAACCCGGCAGCCTATGAGTGTTTCGCGATCCGCAACGGCGCGTGGGGATGGGGAGCCACCGGCGAGCCCGGCACGCCGGAAAGGGAACGCGAAGCGATCCAGCACGGCGCCCTGACGGCGGGGGCGGCCCGGCTGCAGCTTCGCGACGCGGGCGGTCGGCTGATCCGGCCCCACGCCGGTTCCGTCCGTTGGAATGGGTATCGTCGCCGGTGGGTGATGATCTTCGTGGAGAGCGGCGGGACGGAGTCGTTTCTCGGCGAGGTGTGGTATTCCGAAGCTCCGGACTCCACCGGTCCGTGGTGTCGCGCGGTCAAGGTGGCGACGCACCCGTCCTACTCTTTTTACAATCCCGTACACCACGATTTTCTGGACGAGGCGGCCGGCCGTTACATTTACTTTGAAGGGACGTTCGCGGAGACGTTCTCCGGAGCACCGTTCGCCATTCCGCGGTACGATTACAACCAGCTGTTGTACCGTCTCGATCTGGACGATCCACGTCTGCGGGCAGTGTTTGACGCGACCCGGGAGGCGGATACACCGTAATCGCGCGGTGTCCGCGGCCGGCGCCGCTCAGGTGGACAGGATGCGGCGCGCCTCGTCGAGGAAAACGCCCTTGAGATTCATGCGCAGCGCTTCCGGATTGCTCGCGTACCGCAGCGCGACTTCTTCCGTGACCTCTCCGGCGCGGATCATCGCATACAGCGACTGGTTGAATGTCTGCATTCCGTCCTCGGTGCCGGTTTCGATTGCGGCGGGCAGCTTATCCAGCCGGTTCTGCTCGATGAGTTTGCGGACGGTCGGTGTCACGATCAGGATTTCGACGGCGGGACGCACACCTCCATCGGTGGAGGGAACCAGACGCTGGCAGAAGACCGCTCGCAGATTGTCCGCGAGCGCCATGCGGACCGAGTCGCGCTCGCTGGCTGGAAAGAAGTCGAGGATGCGGGGGATCGCCTGCGCCGCGGTGCCGGTGTGCAGTGTGCTGAACACCAGATGACCGGTCTGGGCTGCCGAGAGGGCCGCGACGAAGCTCTCCGCATCTCGCATTTCGCCGATCATGATCACGTCTGGATCCTGCCGGAGCACATGTTTGAGCGCCGCGTGAAAGGACTGCGTGTCGATGCCGACCTCGCGCTGGGAGATCACCGAGCGAGCGGGGCGGAAGAGGTATTCGATCGGGTCTTCGATCGTCACGATTCGGCGCACCAGGTGGGTGTTGATATGTTCGATGATCGCGGCCAGCGTTGTGGACTTCCCGCAGCCGGTCGTGCCGGTGGCCAGCACGATACCGCGCGGGAACATTGCGATCGCCCGAATTTGTGGCGGCAGGTGGAGCTCCTCAAACGACGGGACGCGGTCTTTCACATGTCGCATCGAGATCGTGCAGTTGCCGGTCGCGACAAACACGTTCACGCGGAAGCGCCCCACGCCGGGCTCCATGTGTGAAAAGTCGGCTTCCCGTCGCGTGCGGAACCCGTCCCGCAGGTGCGGCGGCAACAGCGCTTCGGCCGCAGCCGCCACGTCCGCCGCCGTAACGGGATCGGGAGCGGCAGGCACCAGCTCCTGCGCGATGCGCAACATCGGTGGCCGGTCGGGGACCAGATGCAGATCGGAGGCGCCGCGTTCGACCGCGAGCTTCAGTAGTTCATGCAGTGTGGGCATTGGGTGCCGGCTTCTTTCGACCAGCACTGCAAGCGGCGCCGAAACTCTTCCGGCATGTTAGTGAACAACACCCAGATCCGGTGCAGTCCGCGGGCGGTGTCCGGGGCGGTGTGCACCACAATGCCCTCGCACTTCGCGCGCTGTTCCTGCCCCGCACCGTCGGGAAGACACAGGTCGAGCATCAGAATCTTGAACATCGCGAGGGGACGCCGCGTGTAGAACTGAACGCCCAATGGACAGCACCGAAACCCGCGCCGATCCTGCGCCGTCTCTTCCTGGTCCCAGCAGACCAGGATCTCGGGAACCGCCGTGCTTTCGACTTGATCCACGTGAAGACTACTACTGCCAGCCCAAGTGGTTGTCAACACAGGGATGGCAGAAAGTTCATTTTTGTCATATTCGAACCTCCGGCGCGGGCTGCTCTGCTGGGTGGAGGGAAGCGGGCGGTGTATTTCACTCGGCGGGCCGAGCTACAGACTGGGTGGAGGGGATCGGTTTGCCGCGGGGTGTTCGTTGCTGCGGCGCAAGGAGTTCTCCAAATCCTGGGTGGCCGGCGAATTGGGGGTCCAAGGATCGGAGGAATACCCGACCGGTGGCGCGGCAGGCCGGCGGTGTGACAGCGGCGGCTGGGGGGCGAGGGACCAGTGGGGGCTCACAAAGGTTGGGTGGCTTTCTGGAGTGCTGGGGCGGCCAGCCCGGGGGGGTGGGTGGGCGGAGAGCTGGTGTGGTTGGTTGACGGGAGGTTTCCGGCCGAGTACAAGAGCGCCTCCGCCCTCGCGGAGCGGGGCGGCGAGTTGAGGTGTGGGCATGGCGAAGCATTTGACTCAGCGGACGATCCGGAACAAGAACCGCTCCCGGCCGAAGAAGACGCCGGCGGAGCGACGGCGGCGTGAGCGCGTGCAGCGGCGGCGGCTTGTGGCGCTGGGCGTGCCGGAGGAGACAGTCGCGAAGCTCGACGCGCTGACGGTGAGGCGGCTGCTGCGCCATCCGGCGAAGCTCAAGGCCCGGCTCGCCATCGGGGGAGGCTGAAGCGCGCTCAGCGCTGCGCGGTCTCGGCTGTGCTGCCGCGCAGCCGGATGGCCCGGCGACGCCGATGAGCGCGGACAATGGCGAGCGTCAGCCAGTAGGCGGCGATTGCCATCACGCCGCCGACCAGCAGGCTGCCGATCCACATCGCCAACCAAAGGTCCCATCCGATTTTTGCAACGTCCCGCCAGTGGTCAAGGTACGCGTGGAAGTCGCGGCGGGCGATGAGGTCACGCAGCAGGGCCCATCGCTCGAGCAGATCCGCGGCGCACGTGCGCGGAAGGAACTGGGCGCCAATCCAGCACTCGAGACCGTAGATGGGACCGGCGGTGAGCGCATTGGTGATCGCCAGTGGGGGCAGCGCGGCAAGACGATTCGCGTTCAGCAACGAAGCGGCGGCGAGCGCGAGGATGATTTGTACGCCGAGGGTGGGCGTCATCGCAATGAACGTGCCGAGCGCGACGCCCAGCGCGATGCTTTCCGGAGTATCGCGCTGCAGCAGCAGATAGCGGAGCGTATCGCGCCAGGTCCGGCGATCTCTGGGGCGTGGCGACTGCATCGCGACCATTGTAGGGTGCGGCGGGGTGGTCGCAACCGGCGGCACCGGGTTCGGTCTGGTCACGGCGGGCGGTTATCATGGATGTGGTGAGCGAGTTCGATCGAGCTTGGAACTGGGAGCGCGACCGCGGCCGGATTGTCTGGGCGATCGTCGGTGCGACGGTGGCGGCGTATCTCGCTCAGCTGTTCGCATGGCGTGCGGGCGGCGCCGCATGGATTCTTCGCGAGCTGGCGCTGTCGCGCGGAGGCGTCCAGAGCGGCCGGCTCTGGCAGTTCGCGACCTATCAGCTATTGCACGGAAGTCCCGGCCATCTGTTGATGAACATGATCGGGCTTGCGTTGCTCGGGCCGGAGGTCGCACGGGCGCTGGGCCCTGGCCGTTTTGCGGCGCTGTATGCTGGCAGCGGGGTGCTGGGCGGTCTCGGTTACGTGCTGTTGGACCGCCATCCGTGCCTGGGCGCTTCGGGGGCAGTGTTTGGTGTGATGGCCGCATTTGCGACGCTCCACCCCCGCCGGCCGATGATGTTGTTGCTGTTGCCGTTCTTCACACTGCCGGCTTGGCTGATGGTGCTGGGCGTCATGTTGCTCGAACTGGTGTACCTCGTGGAGGGCTTTCAGGGCGGTGTGGCGCACTCGGCGCACCTGGCCGGTGCGCTCGCCGGTGCGGTGTACACGCGAACCGTGGTGGGCGGCACATGGGGGATCGGCGATGGTTTGCGGCGATGGGGGAGGCGGTGGGAGCACCCCCGAGGATGTTCCGACGCGGGCTCGGAGGACGTGGACCGGATCCTCGACAAGGTCGCGCGGGGCGGGCTGCGGGCGCTCACGCGGCGTGAGCGAGAGTTGTTGGAAGCGGCGAGTCGTCGACTGAGGGGGTGGGAGCGATGAACCCAGTTGCGGAGCCGAACGGCGGGGCGCCGCTGGTGGTGCCGACCGAGGGACACGGTGCGGAGGGCGCCGTGCCGATGCGATCGGGTGTTGTTGCGGTGGTGGGCAGGGCGAACGTGGGGAAGTCGTCGCTGGTGAACTCCCTGGTCGGCGAGAAGGTGACGATCGTCAGTCCCGTCGCGCAGACAACTTGGCATCGCATTCGCGCGATCCGCACCGAGGAGCGTGGCCAGATCGTGCTAACGGACACGCCGGGCGTGTTGAAGGCGGAGTCGGAGCTTGGGCGCTGGATTAATCGCACCGCGCGCAAGTCCGCCGAGGGGGCGGATGTGGTGCTGCTGGTTGTGGATGGTTCGCTGCCGCCGCGCGAGGAGGATGAGGGCTGGATGCAGAGGCTCGCCGCGCTGGAGCCGCCGGCGCCGCCGGTGGTGATCGCTCTGAACAAGTGCGATCTCGGCGTTCGGAGCGCGGGGGCGATGCGGGAGAGCTGGGCGCGGGCGGCGGCGGATCGCACTCCGATGCCGCCGGAGCCGGCCTGGGTGGAATGCTCGGCGGTGACCGGAGAGGGCCTGGACCGTTTGCTGGAGCTGCTCTTCGAACGGCTGCCCGTGGGGCCGCCCCTGTTTCCGCCGGATGTGCTCACGGACTTTCCGCAAAAGCTGTTCTTTGCGGACATTATTCGAGAGAAGCTCATCCACCGTCTACGGGATGAGCTGCCACACCGGGTTGCGGTCAGCGTGACGGAGGTACGGGACGGAGCGGATGGAGCTTTGGAGGTGTACGCGGACATCTGGGTGGAGCGCAGCAGCCAGAAGCCGATTGTGATCGGGGAGAAGGGCCGCATGTTGCGGGCGGTGCGGCGCGCGTCGGAGGCGGAGCTGCAGGCGCTCCTGGAGCGGCCGGTCCGGGTGGCGCTCCATGTGGAAGTGCGCGAGAAGTGGACCCGTGACTACTGGCGGTTGAAATCGCTGGGGCTCGACCTCTAGTGCGAACGCACGTCGCGCCCGTCGGGAAGGACCGCTAGACTGACCCGCATGCGCACGCCGCTGTACGAAGAGCATCGCGCGTTGGGCGCTCGGATTGTGGAATTCGCGGGTTGGCAGATGCCGCTGCAGTACACCGGCATTCTCGCGGAGCACCAGAGCGTGCGGACCGCCTGCGGCGTGTTCGACACCTGCCACATGGGAGAGTTCGAGCTGAGCGGTCCATCCGCTGAGGCGGATTTGGAACGCCTATTGACGATGCGGATCAGCACGCTCGCGGTCGGGCAGTGCCGATATGGTTACCTGCTGCGTGATGACGGCGGCGTGCTCGATGATCTGACCTGTTATCGGCTGGCACCGGATCGCTTCTGGCTCATCGTGAATGCGGGTCCGCGCGCCTCGGACTGGCAGTGGATTTGCGCGCGGGTCTCCGCGGGCACCCGATTGCGTGACCGGTCAGGCGAGCTGGGCAAGCTGGATGTGCAAGGGCCCGCCGCGTGGCGTGTGCTGGCGGCGGCGCTCGGCCGTGCGGCGCCACCGTTGAAATACTTTCGTCTGACAGAGACCGAGTGGGAGGGGCGGCCGATGGTGATCAGTCGCACGGGCTACACGGGCGAGTGGGGCTATGAGGTTTATCTGCCGGCGGAAGCGACCGTGGAGCTCTGGCGGCGCCTGCTGGCCGGGGGAGCCTCGCCGGCCGGGTTGGGCGCGCGTGACACGCTGCGCCTGGAAATGGGCTATCCGTTGTACGGTCACGAGCTCTCGGTGGAGCAGACGCCGGTGGCCGCCTCGCGTGGCGCGTTTGTGGATCTTGGGAAGGAGTTCATTGGTCGGGAGGCGGTCCGACGCGACCTGGAACGGGGCTGCAATCGGTATCTAACGGGGCTGCGGTTCCACGGGCGACGCGCCGCTCGGGCGGGCGCGGCGGTGTGTGTGGGTGAGCGCGCTGCCGGCAGGGTGACCAGCGGCGCGTTTGCGCCGAGCCTCGGGGTCGGGGTGGCTTTGGCCTATCTCGACGCCGATCTCACCGAAGAGGGTCGCGAGGTTGAGGTCGTGAGTGAGCGCACACGGTTGCCGGCGACCGTGACCGCGCCGCCGTTTTGGACGGCGGGGACCGCCCGTGCGGCGCAGCCGCCGGGAGGCGCATGAAGGCCATCGGCCGGTCCGCAGGCGGGCGGAGACGCGTGGCGGCGCCGGTGGTGATCGCGCTGGCGGTCGGCATGCGGACGCCCGCCGCTGCGGCGCAGTGGGGCGAGCGATGGACGCGCAACATGGTCTCATCCGCGACCAATCTACCGGCGGCGTTTCGGGTCGATTCGCCGGAGGATGTCGCCTGGGTGGCGGAGCTCGGCCACGAGACGTACGGGTCTCCGATTGTCGCCGGCGGACGGGTGTTGGTCGGCACAAACAACCGGCGGCCGCGTGACGCGCGCCGGGTTGGCGACCGTGGTGTGTTGATGTGTTTTGACGAGGCGGATGGTCGGCTGCTCTGGCAGCTGGTCACGCCGAAGCGGACGGGCGACGTGTATCTGGACTGGCCCGGCGCGGGTCTTTGTTCGCCGCCGACCGTCGAGGGCGATCGACTGTGGGTACTGGACAACCGTGGCGAGTTGCTGTGTCTGGACGCCGCGGGGCTGGCGAATGGCAATGACGGGCCGTTCACCGAGGAGGCGGCGCTGCTGACACCGGAGGGAGAGGAGCCGGTGCCGCTGGGCGGGCTCGATGCGGACGTGATCTGGCGGCTGGATTTGAAGGTGGCGGCGGGCATTTACACGCATGACGCGGGGCACGCGTCGGTGCTGCTGGTGGGGGATGTCGCGTATCTGAACACCTGCAACGGGGTGGACAACACTCACCGGCGGATCCGCCACCCCGAAGCGGCGACGCTGATCGCGGTGGACGCGCGCACTGGCCGGCTGCTCGCGAGGGACGGAGAACGCATCGGCCCCCGGATCGTACACTGCCAGTGGTCCTCGCCGGCGATGATGGAGCTGGCAGGACGGCCGCATCTGGTGTTCGGCGGTGCCGATGCGGTGGTGTACATGTTCGAAGCGCTCCCATCGCCGCCGCCCGAGTCTGCGCCGGTGGTGTTGCGCTGCGTTGCGCGGCTCGATCTGGACCCGGGGACGGCGAAGGAGCGTGCCTGCGAATGGAACGGGCGACGCGAGGCGGGCGGCCCCTCCACCATTCACGGGATGCCGGTGTGCGTGGCGGGTGCGATTTTCGTCACGGTGGGTGGCGACCGTTGGTGGGGCAAGCGAGAGGCGTGGTTGGTGCGTGTCGAGCCGAGTGTGGAGAACGGAGAAATTCAGCTGCGCGAGCGATGGCGGTATCCGCTGGTTCGGCACTGTCTCTCGACGCCGGCCGTGCTCGCGGGCCTGGTGTTTGTGCCGGACAGCAGCGGCCGCCTTCACGCGGTGGATGCGGCGACGGGGGAGGGGGTGTGGGTCCGCGAGCTGGATGGTGAGGTCTCGGGCTCGCCCCTGGTCGCCGATGGTCGCGTGTACGTCGGGACGCATCGCGGCACGCTGTACGCATGGTCGGCGGACCGCGCAGGCCGGGCGCTGGGTGAGACGCGGCTCGACAGTGCGATCTGGGGCACGCCGGCGGCGGCGCACGGGCGGCTGTATGTGGCGACGATGCGGCGCCTCTACGCGGTGCGCGGGCCTCGGGAGGCGGCACGCTGAGTCGGGGGGTGCTCAGCCGCGCGGCCAGTGGAAGGTGATGTCCGTGCGGAGCTCCGGGTGCAAACTGCGGGCGACCGGGCAGCCGCGGGCGAGGTTCTCCAGTTCTCTCCGGTCGGCCGGTGCCAGCGCGATCGGCATGTGCAGACGCACCTGGATTTGGGTGATCCGGCGGGGCGGCCCGCCCATGATTTTCAAAACTTCCGCACGGCTGCCCGTCAGGTCCCATCCACGTTCGCGCGCGTAGATGCCGAGCATGGTCAGCATGCAGCTGCCGAGCGCGGTGGCGACCAGATCGGTGGGGGAGAAGCGCTCCGCGCGCCCGTGGTTATCCGCGGGCGCATCGGTTTCGATGCGGCTGCCGGAGGGACCATGCGTCGCTTCGCACCGGAGATTGCCCAGGTAGCTGACGGTGATCGGGACCATCGTTCAACCTCCCGAGGACGTCGTGCGGACGGGGATTTCGAGGAAGTTCTTCAAAATACGCTTGCCGTCCTTGGTCAGAATGGACTCGGGGTGGAACTGGACGCCGTACACTGGCCATTCGACGTGCTGGACGGCCATGATCTCGCCTTCGTCGGTCTCGCCAGTGATACGCAGGCAAGAGGGCAGAGAGGACCGTTCGATCAGCAACGAGTGGTACCGCGTGGCCTCGAACGGCTCAGGGAGGCCGGCGAGAATGCCTTCGCCGCGATGGTGAATCCACGAGGTTTTGCCGTGCATCAACCGGGCGGCGCGAACGATCCGGCCGCCGAAGACCTGGCCGATGCACTGGTGGCCGAGGCACACGCCGAGAATTGGCACGCGGCCGGCCAGCCGGCGGATCGCTTCGCAGGAGATACCGGCGTCGTCAGGGGAGCCGGGGCCGGGGCTGATGATCAGCCGCTCCGGTGCCAGTGCCAGAAGTCCGGCGGCGTCGATCGCGTCGTTGCGCAGCACGCGCGGATGTGCACCGAGTTCGGCGAGGTACTGAACGAGGTTCCAGGTGAACGAGTCGTAGTTGTCGATGACGAGGATCATGGGAGGCTCTCTCCGGCCGCGAACCGCTGCGCGAGCGCCAGCGCGTGCAGCATCGCCCGGGCCTTGTTCCGGGTCTCCTCGTACTCCCGCACCGGGTCCGAATCCGCGACGATGCCGGCGCCGGCCTGCACATAGGCTCGGCCTTCATCGAGGATGATGGTGCGGATCGTGATGCAGGAATCGAGGTTGCCGTCGAAGCCGAAATAGCCCACCGCGCCCGCGTAGGGTCCGCGGCGCGAGCGCTCGAGGTCCGCGATGATTTCCATCGCGCGGATTTTGGGTGCGCCGGTGACGGTGCCGGCGGGAAACGTCGCGCGCATCAGGTCGTAGACGTTGTGGTCCGCCGCCAGACGTCCGGTGACGTCCGACACGATGTGCATCACATGGCTGTAGCGTTCCACCGTCATCAGTTCCGGTACCCGAACCGACCCGGGCTCACAGACGCGCCCCAGGTCGTTGCGGGCCAGGTCCACCAGCATGATGTGCTCGGCCCGTTCTTTCGGGTCGGCGAGCAGCTCGCGCTCAAGCCGCGCATCCTCCTCCGGCGACGCGGCGCGGGGACGGGTGCCGGCGATCGGGCGGATCGTGGCGTTTCCGCCGATGCAGCGGACGTGCACCTCCGGCGAACTGCCGATCATTGCGCTCTCGCCCAGATCGAGCAGGAACATGTACGGCGAGGGGTTGATCCATCGCAGCGCGCGGTAGACATCGAGCGAATCGCCGGCGAAGGCCGTTTCGAAACGCTGTGAGAGCACGACTTGAATGATGTCGCCGGCGCGGATGTGATCCTGTGCGCGGCGGACGGACTCCTCGAACTCGTCACGGGACATCGTCGAGCGGGGCTCGGGGACCGTCGTGGCGGCGGTGACATCGGTCAGGCGTTTCTCGCCGGGCTCGCGCAGGGCGGCGGCGAGCGATTCAATGGTCGCCGCGGCTTGGTCGTAGGCGCGGTCGGCGCCTTCTGTGGTGTCGGCGTTCGCGAGGATGCGGAGGCTGTGCCGGGCGCGGTCGAAGACCAGCAGCGCATCGGTGATCATGAACACCATGTCTGGCGCGCGCAGCGCCTGGTCCTCGCGCACCGGCACGCGTGGCTCAAAGACGCGGATGAGATCGTAGCCGAGAAACCCGACCGCGCCGCCGACGAACGGCGGCAGCGACGGATCCCCAACCGGTCGGTAGCGCGCCATCAGTCCCTGCAGCGCGTCGAGCGGATCACCCTCCGGCAGTTCGAGGCTGGATCCATCGGGATGCTGCACGCGGACGCGCCGGCCCCACGCGCGAACGATCGCGCGGGGTGCGCCGCCGATGAACGAATAGCGCCCCACCCGTTCGCCTCCCTCCACGCTTTCGAGCAGGAACGTGTGGGAGGCGTGGTCGCGCTGCCGCAGCACCCTCCGCACCCGGGCGTAGGCGGAAAGCGGCGTCTCCTCATCGGCGAGCAGTTCGACCCAGACGGGCACGAGGGTGCCGCGCGCCGCGCGTTCGCGAAACTCCCGCGGGCCGGGGTGCAACCGCAGGCCACCGCTGAGCGTAGGGCCGATGTCGCTCATGGATCGAGATTCTCCAGTTCGCCGGTGGCGGGGTTCAGCCGGCGGTAGAAGCAGCTCGAGCGCGGTCGCCCCTCGGCGTTGCGCGTGTGGCAGATGCCGCCGCGGCGCGGCCGCACGCGATACAGCAGCGAGTTCTGTTCGCAGTTCACGCGGACCTCGAGGAGCTCAAAAGTTTCGCCCGAAGTCGCCCCTTTTTCCCAGAGCTCGTTGCGAGATGTGCTCCAGAGCACAAGGCGGCCCGTGGCCACCGCGCGGCGGAATGCGGTTTCGTTGGTGTAGGCCACCAGCAGCACCTCGCCGCTGTCGGCGTGCTGCACGGCGACGGGCAGCAGCCCATCGCATCGTGCGGCGGCGGCCGCCAGTTTCGAGAAGTCGAGCGAGAGGGTCCGCCCCTCTTCGAGTTCGTGCGAGCTGTGCATTGGCCGCCCTCGGTTCACAGTCGTACCTCAATGCCGGCTGCGCGCATTGCGCGTTTCACCTCTGTGATGGAGTACCGGCCGAAATGGAAGATCGAGGCGGCGAGCACCGCGTCGGCGCCGCCGCGCGTGACCGCCTCGATGAGGTGTTCGGGGCCGCCGGCGCCACCCGAGGCGATCACCGGGACCGGCACCGCGTCTGCGATCGCGCGCGTCAGCTCAAGGTCGTAGCCGTCCGCGGTGCCGTCGCGGTCCATGCTGGTGAGCAGAATTTCCCCGGCGCCGCGCCGGACACCTTCGCGGGCCCACTCCACCGCATCGCGGCCGGTTCGCCGGCGGCCGCCGTGGGTGACGACCTCCCAACCGTCGCCCTGTTCGCGCCGCCGCGCGTCAATCGCCAGCACGATGCACTGGCGGCCGAAACGTTCCGCTCCCTCCGTGATCAGCTCCGGTCGGGCCACCGCGGCGGTGTTCAGCGATACCTTGTCCGCGCCCGCCTGCAGCAGCCGGCGGATATCGGCGACGGTTCGGATGCCCCCTCCCACTGTCAGGGGCATGAAGACGTGTTGCGCGACCGCGCGGACGACGTCCACGATCGTGTCGCGCTGCTCGTGGGAGGCGGTGATGTCCAGAAAGGTGAGTTCGTCGGCTCCCTGCGCTTCGTAGGCGCGGGCGCATTCGACGGGGTCGCCCGCGTCGCGAAGCGCGACGAACCGGACGCCCTTCACCACTCGTCCGCGGTCCACGTCTAGGCATGGGATGATGCGTTTGGCCAGCATGTCGGTCCCGAAAAACGCGGAACCCCGGGACCGCCCCGGGGTTCGATCGCGTCGACGCGCGCATCAACCGCGAACCCGGGCCGGTCCGCCGGCCCACCAACCTTCACGCTGCGGATGACGCGCGATCCTCATGTTCACAGCCTACCGCGGCATCGTGTGCGCTTCAACTCCGCGGCACCTGTTCTGCGAGCGCGTCGCCAGCGAGGGCGGTGGCGATTATGCTGGTGGGGATGCGCGCGGCGATTCAGGCGGGTTGGGCGGTGGCGGCGGCGACGCGCCGCGAGATCGCGCGACAGCCACTCACGCTGTTGCTGACCACCACCGCGGTGGTGGGCTGTGCGCTGATGCCGCTGCTGACAACGCATACGCTGGACGAGGGCGAGAAGATCGTCGCTGATAGCGTGCTTGCGCTCCATCTGTTTTTGGGATTGTGGCTGGCCGGCACGTCGGCCTGCCATTCGCTGACGCGGGAGCTGCAGCGCGGCACCGCGGCCACGGTGTTGAGCAAGCCGGTCGGGCGCGGCACGTTTGTGGTGGGCAAATTCGCGGGGGTGGCGGGCGGGATGCTCATGTTTTCGCTCACGATTGCACCGGCGACGATGATGGCGGCGCGGGTGATGGCGGTGCCGTTTTTCTGGGACTGGGGGGGCGAAGTACCGCTGTTGTTGACCGCGCCGGTGGCGTGGTTACTGGCGGCGGGATGGAACTATTTGACGCGACGGCCCTTCGTCGCGGATGCGGGCTGGTTTTTGACCGCGGCAGTTTGGGTCGCGTTCTGGGTGGGTGGTGGCCGGCCGCGGGAGGGTGTAGCGCCGACACGGGTCGGAGAGTTCTACTCGGTGCCGATGATTGGGGCGAACGTGCTGATCGCGATCGCGCTACTGGTTCTCGCCGCGATCGCGCTCATGTTTGCGACGCGGCTGGACGTCGTACCGACGATGGCGCTGACCGGCGCGGTGTTTCTGGCGGGTTTGATGAGCGACTATCTGTTCGGCCGGCTGGCGGCGACGCGGCGCTGGGCGGCGGCAGTGTACGCGCTGGTACCCAACTGGCAACATTTCTGGATGGCGGACGCGGTGAACCTTGGCGTGCCGGTGCCACTGCGGTATGTGGCGATGGCGACAGCGTATGCGGCGCTGTACGTGAGCGGGGTTTTGGCGATCGGCACATGGCTGCTGCGTTCCGCGGAAGTGAAGTGCTGATGCAGCGGTCGGGCGAACGCGCGGCGTTGGCGGCGATGGTGTTGAGTCTTGCGGCCGCAGCGGCGTCGGCGCCGGCCGCCGGCGGTGGGATGGGGCCGCCCACGCTGTACCTTTACCTCTGGACGGTCGGAACCTGCGCGCTGGTTGCGGTGCGGCTGTATCTGGCGCGGCGGGTGCGGGAGGAGGCGGAAGAGCTGCGGATGGCAGCCGTGCGGCCGGAGGCGGCGCTGTTTGCGCCTGCGGCTGCGGACGCCGGCGCGGGCGGCTTTGCGCGGAGCGCCGCTGTGTTTGAGAGGTGGGTGGTGCCGTGGGCGACGCCGGTGCTGGGGGCGGTCGCGTTGGTTGGTGCGGTGCAGGGGTGGCGGGGTTTGCCGGCCGGCGGTGAGGGTGGAGAGGGATCCCGGTGGCTGGTGGCGGCCGGCCGGGAGAGCGGAGCGGCGTTCCTGTTGCTTGTCGCGGCGCGCTACTATCTGTCGGCCGCGGCCGGGCCCGGTCTTGCGCTGCTGCGGGGTGTGGGCGTGGTGCTTGGGGCGGCGGCGATCGGCGCGGGGATGGCCGCTGGCGCCGCGCTCGCGCACTGGGCTGGCTTGGATCGGGTGGCGGTGCTGGGCTGGCGCGTGCTGGCGGTGTGGACCGGCGCGCTGGGCGCGGAGCAGTGGGTGCGGACGCTCTTGGAGCTCTACCGGCCCCGCCGAGCGGACGAATCGCCGTCGGCGCCCTACGAGAGTGCCTTCGTTCGATGGATCCTTTCGCCGGCCTCATGGTGGCGCGCCGCGGCGGAGTCGGTGGACTACCAGTTCGGTTTCGAGTTTTCCCGCACGCGGGCGGCGCGAGGAATTGCGCGTGCGCTGGCGCCGCTGGTCGCCGTTCAGGCGGCGGTTCTGTATGGATGGAGCGGCGTGGCGATCCTCGGACCGGAAGAGGAAGGCGTGCGGGAGCGGCTGGGCCGGCCGTTGCCGGAGCCCGAGGGCCTGGTGGGGCCGGGGTGGCACTGGACCTGGCCCTGGCCCTTCGAGACGATTCGCCGTGCGCCTGTTCGACGGCTGCAGCGTCTGACCATCGGCTACGAGGGGGACGAGGGGGGGATTGCTGAAATGCTGTGGACGCGCGCGCACTATCGGCGGGAGGACCTCTTTTTGAGTGGCGCGCGCGCTCTGGCCGGGACCAATGCGCCTGCGGCCGCGCCGGTGGGGGTGCTGGCGGTGAACATCCCGGTGGAATACCGGATCACGAACGTGGTGCGGTATCTCTATGGTGCGGCGGACCCGCACGCGGCGATCAGAGCCGTGGCGACGCGCGCGGTCACCGCGGAGCTGGCGGGACGGGATGTGATGCACGTGCTGGGGGCGGGGCAGGCGGAGTTTGGCCGCACGGTGGCGGAGCGGCTGCGTCGTGAAGTGGGACGTCTGAATCTGGGTATCGAGGTGACGTTCGTCGGTCTGCGGGACGTTCACCCGCCGGTGGAGGTGGCGGAGGCGTTTGAGGATGTCGTGGCGGCGATGGAGCGACGCGAGGCGGCGGTGCTGCGGGCGCGGGGAGAGGCGGCCCGCATGGAGGCGGTGGCCCGCGCTGCTGCCGAGGGCCGACGGCTGGCGGCGATGGCGGAACGCGGGCGCCGTTCTGTGGTCGCGGCTGCTGAAGCGGAGCGGTTTCGGGCGCGGCAGGCGGCTGCGGCCGCCAGTCCGGTGGTATATGCCGGCCGCGCGGCGCTGGACGCGGTAGTCGCCGCGCTGCAGCGGCCCCGACTCTATCTGATCGCTGCGGCGGCGGGCCGCGAGGTGGTGCAGCTGAATCTGGAGCCGAAGGTGTCCTCCGTGTTGTGGGACATCGGCGTGCTGACGAACCGCTCGCCCGCGGGGGTGCGGGCGGAGGAGGTCGTGCGATGAGTGCGACGGCACCGACTGGGCCGGGCGGGCAGCGGCTGACCGCCGTGCTGATGATCGGCGCGGCGGTGCTGCTGCTGATGACGCAGGTCTTGCTGATCGTGCGGGAGGGTGAGGTCGCAGTGGTGACGACGTTCGGCCGGGTCGCGTCGGCGCCACTCACTCGTCCCGGGCTGCATCGTCGATGGCCGTGGCCGGTGCAGACGGTGCACCGTTTCGATGCCCGGGCACAGGTTTGGGAAGGCGCGTTGGAGCAGACTTTGACGCGGGACGGGCGCCCGGTGATGGTTTCGCTGTATGCGATCTGGCGCGTTGCCGAACCGGTGAAGTTTCTGGAGCGGGTGGGCACGTTTGAGCGCGCGCGGCGGAACCTGAATGGGCTGCTTGGTCACTGGCGCAACGCGGTGATCGGACGGCATGCGTTTGAGGCGTTGGTCCACCCGGAGCCGACCGAGCTGAAGCTGGAAGCGATCGAGTCCGAGATCGCAGCGGCCGCCGCGCCCGAGGCGCTGGAGCGGTATGGAATCGAGTTGACCGCGGTCGGAGTTCGCTCGCTGGGGCTGCCGCCCGCGATTCTGGAACGGGTTTACGAGCGTATGCGGGCGGAGCGCGCCGCGCTCGCAGAAACCTACCGTGCGGAAGGTGATGCGGAGGCGGCTCGGCTTCGCGCGGAGGCGGAGTCGCGACGGGAGCAGATGCTCGCCGAGGCCGACGCGGACGCGCTGCGACTGCGCGCGGAGGGTGACGCGGCCGCCGCGGACGCATACCGCGTTTTTGAGCAGGATCCAGAGTTGGCTCTGTTCCTCCGTAAGCTTCAGGCGTTTGAACAGACGCTCGGGCGCCGCGCGACGGTGATCCTCGGCACCGAGACGCCGCCGTTCGACCTGTTTGTGACACGGCCCGGCGCCGCCGCGCCGGCTTCGGGCAAGTGAGTGCGACCGGGCCATGGGTGGGTACAACGGCGGGCGCCTCGCCGTGGGCGGATGCGCTGGCGCTGGCTGCGCGGATCGTTCGGGGTGTGCTCTTCGCGCTGCTGCCGCTGTATGCGGCCTCCGGGTTGCATTTCATTCAGCCGCACGAGCGCGCGGTGGTTCGGCTGTTCGGCCGGGTCCGCGGGGACACCTGGGGGCCGGGCGCGCACTGGACGCTGCCCCGGCCGTTTGCGGAAGTGATCCGACTGGAAGCGGCGCGGCCGCGGCCGCTGACGATCGGCACGCCGCCCATCGCGGAGGATGCTCGCCGCGCCGACGAAGAGCTCTGGCGCGACGGCGTGCTCACTGCGCGAGCGAACCTGATCCGCTCGAGGTGGACCGCGTGGTATTTGATCGAGGATCCGGTGATGTGGGTGACCGCGGCGCAATCGCCGACCGCGGTGATCTCGAATGAGCTGAAGGCCGCGGTCGTGCGCGCGACGGCGGGCATGGAGTTGGATGCGGTGCTGCGGACCCGCATCGAGACGCTGCGCGGCCGGATCGAGGAGGAGGTTGCGCGAAGGGTCGCCGCGCGGCGCATCGGTGTTCGAATCGAGCGGGTGGAGGCCGTTGAGCTGGGGCCCCCCGCGGCAGTGGCGGCGGCATTTGACGATGTGACGCGGGCGGCGCAGGAGCGGGCGTCGAGGGTGGAAGAAGCGCGGCGCAGCGCGGCCCGGCTTGTCCACGAGGCCGCTGCGGAGGCGGCGCGTCGCCGTGCGGCGGCGGCGGCCGCGCGTGACCGCGAGCTGGCTGCGATCCGCGCAGACGCGGCGGTGTTCCGGCAGTTGCTGCCCCGGGTGAAGGAGAACCGGGAAGTGGTGTTGACCGCCCTGTGGCAGGACAGCGTTCGGCGCGCTCTGGCGGCCGTCGCGGAGATCTATGTGTTGCGGCCCCGGACCGACGGTTCGCAGGAGCTCCGACTTTGGCTGGCGCCGGAACTGCCGGGCGCGGAGGACCATGCAGACGTCCCATAGAGAGCGAGCCGACGGCGGCGGCGCCGGCCGCGGTCTACTGGGCTGGGTGATTGTGGCCGCCGCGTTTGTCGGAACGGGCTATCTGGCGCCGGCGATCCACCCCCCCAGTGCGGCGGCGGCCGAGGTCGCTGCCGCGGTGGGTGCGGTGATGCTCGCGCTGCCGATTCTGCGGACCGCTGCCGCGGACCTGCGTGCCGGGCATGTGCATCTGGATGGGCTGGTTGCGATCGCGGTGCTCGCGGCGCTGGCCCGCGGGGATCCGAAATCAGCCGGGGTGATCGCGCTGCTCATGCTGCTATCTACCGTGATCGAGACCCGGACCGCGGTCGGCGCGCACCGTGCGATCGAGGGACTGGTGCGACTGACGCCGACCACCGCGCGGCGGCGCCGCCCGGAGGGCGGTGAGGAGGAGGTGCCCGCGCATGAGCTGCGGCCGGGCGACCGTGTGCTGTTGCGTCCGGGTGATCTGGTGCCGGCGGACGGGCGGATCATCGCGGGCCGGACGGCGATTCAGGAGGCCACGATCACCGGCGAGCCGTTGCCGGCGGACAAGGCGGACGGCGACGAGGTGTTTGCCGGCACGCAGAATCTCACCGGCGCGGTCGAGATCGAGGTGACGCGGGTCGGTCCGGACACGACGCTGGGGCGGGTGCGCGAGATGATCCTTCAGGCTGAGCGGACGCGGCTGCCCTTCGCGATGTTGATTGACCGCTACGTGGGTCACTACACGCCGCTGGTGCTGGCGCTGGCCGCGGTGACGTGGTTTTTCACGGACGACTGGGACCGGGTGGTGGCGATGCTGGTGTTTGCGTGTCCGTGTGCGCTGGTGCTGGCGACACCGACCGCGATGGTTGCCGCGCTCGCCGCGGCGGCACGGTCCGGCATTCTGGTGAGGAACGTCGTGCATCTCGAGGCGGTGGGCCGGACCGATGCGGTGGTGTTCGACAAGACGGGCACGCTCACGGCCGGCGAACCGGAGGTGGTGCGGTTGGCGCCGGCGGAGGGGGTGGCGCCGTCGGAGCTGCTGGCGGCGGCCGCGGCCGCGGAGCGCGGCAGCCAGCATCCGGTGGCGGTGGCGATCGCACGGCTGGCGCGCGAGGCGGGCGTCGCCGTGCGGGAACCGGAGGAGTGTATGGAGGAGGCCGGGCGCGGTGTGCGGGCGCGGGTGGAGGGGCGGTCGATCATGTGCGGCCGCGCGGAGTGGCTGTGCGATGCGGGGGTGGTGGCGGCGGCTGACGGCGAGCAGGCCGCGGCCGGTCATCTCAGCGTGGTGCACGTTGCGGTAGACGGGCGTTACTTGGGGTGGATCGGGTTGGAGGACCGGCTGCGGCCGGGCGCGCGAGAGGCGGTCCGCCGGTTGCGCGAACTCAACATTCAGCGAATTGCGATGGTCACTGGCGACCGGGAGCGGGCGGCGCGCAAGGTGGCTGAGGCGATCGAGTGTTCAGAGTACCGCGCCGGTTGTCTGCCGGCGGCGAAGGTCGAGTTTGTGAGCCGGTTGCGCGCCGAAGGCCGCCGTGTGGCGGTGGTGGGGGATGGGGTGAACGACGCACCCGCGCTGGCCGCGGGCGACACCGGTATTGCGATGGGAGCGGCGGGCAGCGACGTCGCGCTTCACACCGCGGACATCGCGCTGATGGCCGATGACCTTCGACGGGTGCCGCGGCTGATCGAATTGTCACGATACGCGACACGAGTCGTCGCGCAGAACATCGGTGTCGGGGTGGTTTTTATCGTTGGCGGCATGGCGCTGGCGGCCGCCGGCGGTGTCCCGCCGATCGCCGCGGCGCTATTGCACAACGTCGGTTCGCTGATGGTGGTGTTCAACAGCGGCCGTTTGATGCGGTTCGGCGAGCAGGAGGTTGCCGCTGCCCCCCCCGCGCGCGCTCACTGACGCGTCGCGGCCTCTCGCTCCGCATCGCGCCGTGCACGCTCGATCAGGCGTTGCCGGGCCGCATCCGGCAATGTTCCACTGCGCTGCGCATACTCCACCGCGGCCGCGCGGTCGCGGCGGTACCAATCCCAGACGATCTGTTCCTCCGCTGCCGCGCGGCGTCGGGGGTCGGTGATGAGCGGTACCCATGCCAGCCCTTCCGCGATGTCGCGGCGGGCCAGGGACACCGCCCGCTCAGCGCGCACGCGGTCGAGCAGCGGCGAGGGTGGTTGCTCCCGAAGCCATGTGATGCACGCGTCGGGGTCGTACTGCAGCCAGCGATGCAGAATGCGGTCCAAAATTCGGCCGTCCTGTTGCTCGGCCGGAAGATCCAGGAACCATCCGACCGCTCCGGCCGGATCCACTCGTGCCCAGGATTCGCCCAGCTCGATTCTCGCCGAGAGGGTCTGGCCCGAGGCTCCGAGTCGTTCCATCCATGCCCGTGCGCCGAGCGGGTCGTATCGTGCCCAGTGGTCGATCACGCGGTCCACCGCCAACTGTCGCAGATCGCCGTCCGGCAGCGCTTCCACGAAGGCGACAGTGGCGGCGGGATCGCGGCCGAAGACGGTCCAGATGATCGAACCGGCCTCGCCGCCGAAACGCGATGGATCGAGCTGCGCGGCGAACCGGAGAGCGGTGTGCGTCTCCGCCTGCATCGCGCCCTCGAAGACTTCGCGCAATCGGTGAGGGGGGGCGGTGCCGTCCGCACCGGCACTGACATGAGCGAAGGCTGCGGAGGGATCGACCGAGGCCCATCCGAGCATCACCTGGCGCCGCAGCTCGTGTCGGCGAATCGGCTCGCTGACGCTGGCAGCCCACGCGAGCGCGGCGGCGGGGTCAAGCTGTCCCCAGCGCCGCGCCAGCAGGTTTTCCGCGCCGCTGCGGCGCGGGCCGGCGGGCCATCGTTCGACCGCGCCAAGCGCGATGCGGACCTCTTCTTCCGTGAGGTGCGCGGCCGCGCCCGCATATGTCGGGCCCACGCCCTCTTCCGGCGCGGCGACCGCTCGCCGGAAAAAAACGTCCAATGCGGGGGAGATCTCTGCGCGGTTTTCGGTGGTACTGGGGGAGTTTTGCGCTGGGGCTGTCGCGTCGGTCTGCGTTGGAGCGGGCGGCGCCGTGGGGCGTGGAAGAAGCAGGGGGCGCTGTTCGTGAGAGGGCGTGGACGAAGAGGTCGCGGGAACGTTCCCCCTGGGTACCTCCGGCGTCCGCGGAGGCCACCAGCGCCCAACCGCGAATCCCAACCCAGCGGCCGCGACTGTGACCATCACCATCAGCGGGGTGGGGACGTGGCGGGGCGGCCGCGAGCCCGCTGGAGGCGGCGACTTCACTGCCGCAGGCATCGCTCGCTCTTCGCTTCGCGGTGACACTGGCCCAACCCTTCGTTTCTCCGCAGTTTGCATTGGGGCGGCCACGGCTGGCGGAGTCCGATCAGGCGGATAGGTGCGAGAGCTACGGCGGTGTTCGGCGCGGAGCCCTTCCTTCGAGAGCGTCCTGCACCCACGCCCTCACGTCCGGCGCGAACTCCTGGCGCAACATCCACTTGAGATAGTCTCTTCCGGGGCCGGAAGAGTCATTGGCCAGCTCACGCAAGGTCCGGCCCTTGAAGCGACCGAACGTCAGAACTAGTTCGCCTTCGGGGGTCCAGCGCAGCTTGCCTTCGAGGTCCGCCGCGTCGGTGTTGGTGGGAAAACACCATTCGCTCAGAGCGGGGACCTCCCGGGGCAGATCCTCGTAGCGTTCGATCTGTCGCTCGAGGACGCGCAATGTCATCTCGGCGTCGGCCAGCGCGCCATGCGCGCCGACGTGTTCGACGCCGACGTAGAAGCGGGCCGCTGCAGACAGCGTCCGCGGTTCCTTCATGTGGAAGATGCGCTGGGCGTCTACCAATCGACGCCCTTCGAGGGAGAACTGCCGGTTCGCGCGCCGGAACTCGGCCCGCAAGAGGGGGACGTCGAAGCGGGCGATGTTGAAGCCGGCGAGGTCTGCATCGCGGAACCAGCGCTCAACCTCTTCAGCGCGTTGTTCGAACGGCGGGCAGTTCCGGACGTCTTCGTCACGAATCCCGTGCACCGCGGTTGCGGCCGGGGGAATCGGTATGCCGGGATGGAAGCGAAACTCCCGTGCCGAACGCGAGCCGTCCGGCTCCAGGCGAATCACGGCGAGGTCAATGATGCGGTCGCTGCCGGGGTCGGTGCCGGTCGCTTCGATGTCGAACACGACGAGCGCGCGCTCGAGCCGGAGAGGAAACATGGTTTCATCCTACGGTTGGCTGCGGTGGATGGACAAGCGCAACCGCGAAGTTCGCCGTCCGCCGGCCCGGCGAGGATTGCGGGCTGCAGGCGCGCCGATCAGCGGTACGGCGGATCCTCTGCCCGCTCGCGAAAACGGCGAACGGCGAGCGCGGCGGCTGTACCGAGCAATGAGAGCAGTATCGTCTGCGGTTCCGGGATTCCCGCGACGTTGTCGATCCAATTGGAGTATGCGGGGATGTGAATGCCGCCCAGGCCGGAGCCGAAGGTGGGGGCGTTGGTGGTGCCCATGCTGAAGGTGAAGGTGTTCACACTGACGATCTTCGGGATGGTGCCGTCCCAGATGAAGCCGGGGCCGCCGGAGTCTCCGCCGCCGAAGGTGGTTTCCAGACGGTTGCCAACGGTGACGCCGCCGACGAAACCGGTATTCACGCCGTTTGGCCAGTCGAAATCACCATACCAGACTTCGAACACCGTGTTGGTGCCTTCGTCATCCCAGCTCCAGACGCCGTCGACAAAGTTGGTGCCGGCGCGCTTCACCACGTAGCTGGGGGCCACCGTGTATCCGATGTTGCCGTAGCCGGACCAGCCATAACCGACAACGGTGATGGCCGTCTGATAGACCAGCGAGGTTCGCACGATATCGTAGGTAGGCACACCGGCCGGCAAGGGGGAGGACAACTGAATGATCGCGAGGTCGTCGTTGAGATTGACCATGTGGCCGTTGTAGGCCGGGTGCAGGTGCAGGGCGGAGGCGGTGACGATGTGACTGGGGCTGCCCCCGTAATTCAGCCAGAACTGCACATTGGAGGGGGTCGTATCGGGCGTGCCGTTCCCGTCGATGTCGAGCACGTGGGCAGCGGTGAGAATGTGGGTGGGTGTCAACGGCGTCCCAGTTCCGATGTAAGTGTTGGCACCCACCTGCACCCGGACACTGCCCACGCCCGCGTACAGTGAGGACACCGTGTTTGGATCCACGCGCGAGGCTGGCGACTCAGCGGGAGAGACATTCGAGCTTCCGGCGACCACCATCAGATTGACCCGGCCCGCGTCGCCGGGGGGGGCGTTCACGAGGGGGGTTTGAGCCTCAGCGAGGAGAGCACCCACCAGGCAGACTGCCGCAGCGGCGGCTTGTCCGATCTGCAGTCGCTTCATGATCACCTCCGAGCAGCCTCATCGGCTGCACTATACACCCAATTTGCGGGCATGCGACCGCTCACGGAGCCACCGCAGCGGCCGACCACGCACGCCAGCGGGACTCCACGGCGGCGGGTTCCGGCACGCCGCGCGTCACGACCACGCACCAGCGGAACCTCAGCGAGCTACCGGCGGGGATGCGCTGTGGTGCCGGCTGCTCCGAAAGCCGGAAGCTTTTTCGCGCGATCGGGTTGGCGGCCAACAGCCCGTAGGTCCGAACATGCCAGCCGTTCGGATGGCCGGGGTTGGACGGATGATCAAACATCAGGATGGAGACCGGTGCGCCACTGTGTATACCCGATGCGCGGCACCAGCGGGCGCGGCGCCCCCACGCTGCGCTGCCGGTGTCGCCTTCGGAATTGATCAGCGTGCCATGCCCCGGCGGATCGCACTGGAGCGCGGTGGCCACACGCAGCGCGAACAATCCCTCTTTGGTGTCACCGAGTTCGATGTCGCCAGACGGTGTGAACAGTCGCCAGTCCAGCTCCACCGACACCGAGCCGTCCGCCTGCCTCCGGAAGACCCATGCGCGCGTGTCGGCGGCGACGAGTGAGCCCGCGGCGACCCAGTGGTTACTCGTCACGAGGCGGCCGGTTGCGTCGTTTCGCTCGAGGATGGCGGCCTGCTGGATGCGCTCGCCGTTCCGGCACGACCAGAAGTCGTGGCCGTTCACCTCGCCGTGACCGAGCCAGAGACCGCGGTGATGGGGGTGGTCATGAGATTCGCCGGGCACCGTCGCGAAGGGGTACTCGCGGAGCACATTCGTGCCGGTCGGGCCCACGAGGGGGTACACGCAGGGCGACGGGGGTTCCGCGAAGCGGTATACCGCGAAGCGTTCGGCGCCGGCCAGAATGCGTAGTGCGGATTCCGCCTGCTCAAAACGGATGGCGCACTGGAGTGAATCGGCCGCACCCGCAGACCACCCGGCCAGCGCAAGCAGCGCAATCTTTTCCGCGATACGTCTCACGGCGGTGAGCTCCCACGGTCGACCGACGAGATACCGCGCTGCGGCCTCAGATGGGCGAGCTCGACGAGCCGGTTGGGATCGGCCAGCCGTCCGCGGCGGAAGGTCACACCCTCGCGGCGCAGCAGAGCGAGCTTTCGCCGGAGCGCGGCGCCGTGCTGCTGGCCGGCGAATCCGCCCGCCCGGCCGTCGCTGGCGATGACGCGGTGGCAGGGGACATGGGGCGCGAAGGGATTGCGTCGCAGGGCCTGTCCGACGGCGCGTGGACTTGCACAGCCGGCCGCCCGGGCGACCTGCGCATAGGTTGCGACGCGGCCGCGCGGAATCCGCCTCACCACCGCGTACACGAGGGCCTGAAACTCGGTCAAGAGGGGGTGGGAGAGGGTGCGCGCTGTGGCGGGCTTCTGCGTCACGGTCCGACGCTAAAGAAACGGGCGATCGGCGTCAAGGAGGTCTGGGTGGGGAACCCATGGGGTACACCGATCGCCCATTCAAACTACGTGCAATTCGACGGCGTGCAAGTGCGACGATGGGCGCGGCGCGCGGTTTGGGCGGGCGCACGGTCCCGTGTATGATCCTGCGCCCGTTGGCGAACGTGGAGACGGCAGTATGAAGACATCGCGCGAGATTCGTCGGTCGTTTCTCGAGTTTTTCCGGTCGAAGGGGCACGCGATCGTGCCGAGTTCGCCGGTGGTGCTCCCGGCCGATCCGACGCTGCTGTTCACCAACGCCGGGATGAACCAGTTCAAGGACATTTTTCTGGGGGGGCGCGAGCCGACCGACCGGCGAGTTGCGAACACGCAGAAGTGCATTCGGGTCAGCGGCAAGCACAACGATCTGGAGGAGGTGGGGCGCGACACCTATCACCACACCTTTTTCGAGATGCTCGGCAACTGGTCGTTCGGCGACTACTACAAGCGTGAGGCGATCGCGTGGGCGTGGGAACTGCTGACGGGCGTGTGGGGGCTGCCGCGCGCGCGGCTGTGGGCGACGGTGTACCGG
Source organism: Kiritimatiellia bacterium (assembly GCA_026417735.1). Classification (NCBI taxonomy): domain Bacteria; kingdom Pseudomonadati; phylum Kiritimatiellota; class Kiritimatiellia; species Kiritimatiellia bacterium. The sequence continues at coordinate 184,629 of JAOACR010000020.1, read as the reverse complement.
GAGGACGACGAGGCGGCGGCGCTGTGGCGGGAGGTGACGGACATCGATCCTTCACACGTGCTGCGGTTCGGCGAGAAGGACAACTTCTGGGAGATGGGCGATACCGGTCCCTGCGGGCCGTGCTCGGAGATTCATTTTGACCGCACGCCGGGCGGCGCTGGTCCGGAGATGGTGAACGCGGGCTCGCCGGACGTGATCGAAGTTTGGAACCTCGTGTTCATCCAGTTCAACCGGCGGGCGGACGGCCGGCTGGAGGAGCTTCCGAGCAAGCATGTGGATACGGGGATGGGCTTCGAGCGAATCACCGCGGTGCTGCAGGGAAAGCATTCGAACTACGACACGGACATTTTCGCGCCGCTGATCGGCTGGCTGCGCGAACGCAGCGGTCGGGAGTACGAGGGCGAGAACGCGGTCGCGATGCGGGTGATCGCCGACCATGTGCGGGCGCTCGCGTTCGCGATTGCGGACGGCGTGATTCCGTCGAACGAGGGCCGCGGCTACGTGCTGCGCCGACTGCTGCGGCGGGCGGCGCGGTTCGGGCGTCGGCTCGGCTTTCGCGAGCCGTTTCTCGGGGAGCTGGTGCCGGTGCTGGAGGGGGTGATGGGCGACACGTTTCCAGAACTGGGCGCTCGGCGGGACACCATCCGCCGGGTGCTGCGGGCGGAGGAGGAGTCGTTTGAAGCCACGCTCGACCGGGGGTTGGAGCTCTTCGAGGCGGCCGCGGCGGCCGCACGCCGCGATGGCGGGACGGTGTTTCCCGGCTCGGAGGCGTTCAAGCTGTACGACACCTACGGGTTTCCGATTGATCTGACGCGGCTGATGGCGGCCGAACGTGGCCTGACGGTGGACGAGGCTGGCTTCGAGCGGGAAATGGCGGTGCAGCGCGAGCGGGCACGCGCCGCGCGCCGCGCCGCGTTGGAGGGGGGGGCAGGCGACCGCATCGCCGCGCTTGCGGCGGCGGGCCTGACGAGCCGGTTTGTCGGCTACGAGCGGCTGGAGGCGGAGGCGACCGTCACCGCGGTGTTGGGAGCCGAGGGGCGGATCGGCGCTCTGGAGGAGGGGCAAACCGGCGAGGTGCTGCTGGACGTGACGCCGTTCTACGGCGAGGCGGGAGGGCAGATCGGGGACCGCGGCCGGCTGGAGAGCGCGGACGGTGTCTTTGAGGTGCTCGACACGCAGAAGCCGGCGGAGGGCGTGATCCTGCATCGGGGCCGGGTGGTTCGCGGTCGGATTGGGGAGGGGGCCCGGGTGCGGGCGGCGGTGGACGAACGCCGGCGGCGGGCGACGATGCGGCACCACACCGGCACGCACCTGCTCAACGCGGCGCTCCGCCGGCTGGTGGGGCAAGAGGTGAAACAGGCGGGATCGTGGGTGGGGCCGGAGCGGTTGCGCTTTGACTTCACCTGGTTTGAGGCGGTGCCGCCCGAAACGCTGCGGCAGATCGAAGAAACGGTGAACCTCTGGATTCTCGACGACCGGCCGGTGACGACCGTCGAGATGCCGCTGAAGGACGTCGCCGGCACGGACATCGTCGCCGTGTTTGACGACCGGTACGGCGAGGTGGTGCGGGTGGTGAGCGTGGAGGGGGTCTCTCGGGAACTGTGCGGGGGCACGCATGCGCGGCGGACCGGGGAGCTGGGCCTCTTCCGGATCGAGTCGGAGGGTTCGGTGGCGTCGGGAATCCGCCGCATCGAAGCGCTGTGCGGGCAGGCAGCCTGGGCGGCGGCGCGGGAGGACCGGGAGCGAGTGGAGCGCCTGAGTCGGGCGCTGAGTGCGAACCCTGCGGAGGTGGTGGATCGTGTCGCGGCGTTGCTGGCCGAGCATCGCGAGCTGCAGAAGGCGATGCGGGCGGCCGCCGCCGCGGCGGTACAGTCGCGGGCGGAGGCGTTGCTGGCGGCCGCGGTGGAGGTGGGTGGTGCGATGCTGATTCATGGCTACCTCGGCGAGGCGTCGCCGGACGCGTTGAAGCAGGCGGCCGACGCGCTCGCGGTGCGTCGGCCGGACGCGGTGATCGCGCTTGGCTCGTCGAACGAAGGCAAGGCGGCGTTCGCGGTGGTGGTGCCCGAGGTGCTGGTGGCGCGGGGGGTTCATGCGGGCCGGCTGGCGGGTGCGATCGCGAAGCTGGCCGGCGGTGGCGGCGGCGGACGTCCTGAGCGTGCGCAGGCCGGGGGACGCGACGGCACCAGGGCCGCAGCGGCGGTTGCTGCGGCGCCCGAGTTTTTGCGGCAGGCGCTGGCAGGCGGCTGACCGCGGTGGCGGGCCCACGAGGGCCAGTCATGTGCGGCCGCTGCGGCGGCGTGCGCATCTCAGGCCGCGCCGCGAACGCGCGAGCCCAACGGAGCGATGCGAACACGCCCCAACCCTTCGGCGATGGCGTCGCACCACGGTGCCGGTGATCTTGCAGAGTCTGGAGGCCAGCGGATGAGCTTCGCTCACGAGCAAGCTGCCGCGCGAGGCGTACTCTGCGCTGATCTGCCGACGATGGCAGCAGAGCGCGAAACGAACGGCGTGCCGATGTCGTCTACGGACGGTCGGCGGTGAACAGCGGATTCGGCGGTAGCAGACCGGCACGGATCAGCGCCGCGCGGACGCGCTCCCGTTCCGGCGTTCGAAAACGATGGAACGGCTCCGCCATGAAGTCGTTACAGATGCGGAGCAGTGACAGTGCGCACTTGATGCCCTTCATCACGGCGGAGGGATGGCGCCCGATCCGGTAGATCTCGCCGAGCGCCCGGACGCGCTCTTCCAGCGTGCTGGCACGCGCGGTGTCGCCCGCCCGAAGTGCCGCATACCATGCAACGAACAGGTCAGGCGCGACATTTGCGCCGCCGCACACCCCGCCATGTCCGCCCATAGCCAGCGCAGCCGGCAACTGGTGTTCCGGCCCGATCCACAACCGCCAGTCCGGTCGCGCCTCCGCGGCCATCGCACAGACGTGGCGGAAATAGACGAGATCGCCGGAGCTGTCCTTCAAGCCGACAATCTGCGGCCTGTCCAGAGCGCGCCGCACGGAGTCCGGCTCGATGTTGACCTTGGTCAAGATGGGCATGTTGTAGAGCACCAGCGGCAAGGGAAGTTCTTCGACCAGGTGCTCGAGATACTCCGTGAGCTCCGGCTGGCCTTCGGGGAAGTAGTACGGCGGAGCCGCGACCACTGCCGCTGCGCCGCAGTCGGCCGCGTGCCGTGCCAGCGCCACCGATTCGGCGAAGGCGGTGTCGCTGACCGCGACCAGCACCGGGACCCGCCCGGCGACACGCTCCGTCACGCGGCGCACCAACTCGCGCCGCAGGCGGTAGCTGAGGCTCGGCCCTTCGCCCGTTGTGCCGAGCAGGAACAGACCGTGGACACCGCCCGCCAACACGTGATCCACCAGTCGATCCAGCCCGTGATGATCGAGCGCGTCGCGGTGGGTCAGAGGCGTCGCGAGGGGCACGAGAATACCGGATGGAAGCGGCAGGTTCATCGAGATCGAAGGGCGAAACGTGTCCGCGCATGGCCCATGCGCGATGATCCGCGCGGACAACGGCTGCGGCGGGTGCCCGCGCTGACGGCAAAGCTCCGCGACCGTCCGCCGGTGGCGGGGTGCAACCGCCGCCGGGAAGACGGGCGCCTCCAACGCTTGGACGATCGCGACGGGGTGCCCTCCAACGCTTGGACGGCGTGCCGGCGACGTTCGCGCGCGGACCGCAGGGGCGATGGAATGAAAGGCCTCATGGCTCGCTTCGCGGATTGCGCAGGTAGTAGAAATGGCCGTCTTCGGCTCCGGCGAGGAGGTCGGGGATGCCATCGCCGTTGAAGTCTACCGTGGTGGGACTGACGTCGTGTCCTTCGATGTTTTGATCGCTCAGAAGTCCCATGTCGCGGAAGAGCCAGCGGCCCTCGCGCTCTGAGATCTGCCGGAGCCAGCGCGCGTTTTCCGCGTTTAGGAGCAGATCGAGTCGGCCATCGCCGTCCCAGTCGGTGACGCAGAGTTTGCGGCGGCCGCTGCGACCCCCGACGCGGGCGTTGAGGCGGAGGGGGCGGCCGGATTCATCGCACAGTGCGCGGCGGGGATGGCGCAGGATCAGTCGCTCGCGATCGCGGGCGCGCTCGAAGAACGCGAGGTAGCCTTCGGCGTCGAGCATCAGCAGGTCGGTGAGGCCGTCCCGGTTCCAGTCCACTGCAACGGGGGTGGTGCGCCACTGGGTGAGCAGTTCGCGGCCCTTCGGGCGCAGCCAGCCCCACGCGAGCGCCGGGGGCGGCCCCTGCCACTCGACCTCGATCGGCGCGGGGGCGGCGAGCTTTGGCGCGGTACGACTGCCGACGTTGCGGTACCAGTGCACGAGACCCCAGATCGAGTTGACGACCAGATCGGGGAGTCCATCGTGATCCCAGTCGGCGACGGTGAGCGTCGTGTAGCCCCATTTCGCCTCGGCCGGTCCCTGGATGCTTCCGTTGGGACCGGCTTGGATCCGGATCACCCGACCATCGGCCTCGAGCCGACGTGGCGGCGCCCAGCGGGGGTATTCGACGCCCGGACCGCTGAGGTTTTCGATGAAGCCGATGTAGCCGGCGGTGTTGCCGCAGAGCAGGTCAATGTCACCATCGCCATCCCAGTCAGCGCCGCACGGTGTGGCGAGGGCGCCAAACTTTAGCAGGTCGGCCTCTTGCTGGAAGTAGCGGGGAGCGCGAAAGATGGGGACACCGTCCGGCGCGATGCGACCGGTGTGTTCAATGAGTGCGACGCGGCCATCCTCGTCGCCCGCAATCAAATCGAGGTCACCGTCACGGTCCCAGTCGAGCGCGACAGGTGTGATCATCTGCAGGTCCATCGCGAGCGGGCGACCGTCGTCGGCGACGAGTCGGCGGCCGGGCTCGTAGCGGGGCTCGGTGCGGCGGCCGATGTTGCGGAACCAGGTGAACCTGTCCAGGAATTCACCGCAGATCAGGTCGAGATCGCCATCGCCGTCAAAATCGCCCAGGTTGGGGGACGGCCATCCAAAGACCTCCACCGGACGGTCGCCGGCGATGAGTTTCGCCGGCCGTTCGTAGCGCGGCGTGCGACTGGTGCCCGCGTTCCGCAGCACATAGACGAAGCCCCGCAGCGGTCCATTGGTCCAGCGGCCGGCGGGATCGTAGGCGTTGTCCCATCCGTAGTCGGTCCAGTCGTCGACGCCGACGACGAGGTCGAGCGAGCCGTCGCCGTCGTAGTCCGCGTAACGCCACATGTTCGCGCGGACACGGTTGGGGTGGATGTTTGCCGGCACCAGCAGCGGCACGCTGCGCTCAAGCCCGCTACGGAGGAAATCGGGGTGCTCAGCGGCGGGGGTCAGAACGCGAGGATGTCCCTCCACGTAGCTGACCTGTACGTTCTGCAGGCCGCGGCTAATGCGGCGGGGGGGGCGGAAGACCGGCAGGGGATTGGCGGCTGTGTCCGCGCAGGCGTTTTCGAAGAGCCACACGCCGTTGAACGGCTTGTCGGGGCAGTTGACTGGAAGATCGAGATCGCCGTCGCCGTCGAAATCCATCGGCAGTGGCCAGGCCCAAAGACCCACGCCGAGGTCCACGACCAGGCGCGGGTGGTTGTAGCGGAGGGGTTGCAGCGACCGGGTCGGTGGGCGAGGGAGTTGAAGCAGTTCTGCGTGGGCATCGGGTGGCCATAGCAGTTGGACGCCAGTCCATCCGGCGCGGGGAAGCACGAGGCACTCGTCGCGGGCGACATCGCGAATCCACACTCGCATCGCGGTGCACCCGCGATCGGTGTAGTGGACGGTGGCGGCCTCGAGCGGTCGCCAGTCCGGCATGGGCGAGTCCGCGGGCGCAATCGCATGCAGACGCCCGGCGGTGCGGGCAGTCACACGCGTTTCGCAGGGCGCGCCGCCCACCGTGCGGGTGCATGACCAACCCTCAAACACGGCCGGCACATTCGTCCAGACATACTCGCGATTCGAGAACGCTTTTGCGCCGTTTGAGAACGTGCCCTGCTCCCAACCCCAGCCGGCAATGGTGAGATTTCGGACGGGGGTGGCGGAGGGCGGGACGGCGGACAGGTCGAGCACCGCATGCCGGATGCGCTGGCGTTTCCATGTATAGGTGATGTGAACGCGTCCGTCGCGCGTCTGAATGACGGCGGGATAGCTGAACTCCGCGCCGGGCTCATCGTCGAGAGTGAGGAGGGGCGACCACTGGTGGGCATTTGTGGAGATCGCGACCACCAACGGCGAGCGGCCGCGCTCGACGGGGTTGTACACGAGCAGATGGCGGCCGTCGGCAAGGGTCAATGCGTCGATGCCGGAGTTGGGATTGGGGAGGTCGGTGAGCGTCATCGGGCGCCAGGTGCGGCCCAGGTCGTCGGATTCCAACCGGAAGATTCGGCGCTGTTGGGTGCGGCCGAGCGCAACCAGGCGCCCGCCGCCGAGCAAGAGAATCGCGGGTTGGATCGCGGCGATCTGGCGGCCGTCGTTCACGGGCGGGTCGGCGCGCCAGGTGAATCCGTCATCGGCGCTGTGCTCAAAGTGGACCCGCCAGCCGTCGTGTTCGGTGCTCGAGCCGGCCAGCAGCGAGCTGTCAGGCAGCCGCACGGGCTTGTTTTTGACGGGCCCGATCACGCCGTCGGGCAGCCGAACCGCCTCGGACCAGGTGCGGCCACCGTCGTGCGAAACGCGGCGCATGCCCCACCAGCGTGCACAGTCGGGGCCAACCTTGTACAGAAGAAGGAGCGTGCCCTCGCGGGTGGGGTGCAACACGGGATTCCAGCAGGGATGGCGAGAACCGTCCGGCTGCCGCCCGTCGGCGACGGCGACCGGGACGGTCCAACCGTCACCGGTGTGCCGCGAAACCCAGATCCTCACGTCCGGATGGCCTTCATGAGTGCCGCCGAACCATGCGGCAACGAGCGTCCCGTCCGCAGCTTCGGCGATCGTGGACGCGTGGCAAGATCGAAACGGCGCGCTCTGGAAAATGAACTCGTTGGTGGCCAGCGGCGAAGAGTGTGCCGTCACCGCGAACGCGGAAAGGCCAGCGAAGCGCGCGAGACGGCGCGCGCGAGGCGGGCTGGCCATGGCTTCTGGCGCCCGGGACGGCGCGGAGACGTTTTCGAGCGCGGGCGTAGCAGTGATCAAGGCGGGTCCCCCCGGGTTGAGCTAGCTGTGCGAGGGCGCGACTCGAAGCGGCCGAACAGCATGCCGAAGATCAGAATCACCGCGGTCGCGACCGCGACGGTGAGGTAGGGATGGAGCGGCGAGCGCCAGCGGGCGAGCGGTTCTGGCCAGGTGGGCGACCATGTCATCCACGCGATCGCGAGCACGCCCAGCGCGACCGCCGCGGCCGCGCTGCGGGAGCCCGCCCGGCGGGAGAGCACGCCCAACAGAAACAGGCCGCCGAGGCCGCCGCTGAACGCGCTGGCGAGTTTCCACCACGCATCGAGCGCGCCGCGAGCGTTGACCATCAGCAGCGCGGCGCCGGTGCCGAGGGTACCGACGGCCAGCGTGGCCGCGTGCAGCGTCCGCAGGCGGGCCGGGTCGTCGGCGTTGGGCCGCAGGAGCCGCTGATAGAGATCGGTCACCAGCAACGTGGCGGACGAGTTGAGCGAGGTCGACACGGTGCTCATACCGGCGGCCAGGATGGCGGCGACGAGCAGGCCGGCAAGCCCGTGCGGCAGCCGGGTGGCGATGAAATGCGGAAATGCGCGATCACCCAGGTCGACATCGTCGAGCTGCGCGGGGTCGATGGGTTCTGCGGTTGAGGCTGCGCGCTGGGCTGCGGTTGCGGCGCGAAGCCCGGCAAGCTCGGCGGGGTGTGCGTGGTACCACGCGTGCAGGGAGGTGCCGATCAACAGTAGCGTGGCGCTCACCGGCACATAGAGCAGCCCGCCGAGCCACACCCCGCGACGAGCCTCACGGTCGGACCGGGGGGCGAGGTAACGTTGCACGTAGTTCTGGTCGATGCCGAAATTTTGCAGATTGATCGCCAGCCCGTGCAGCAGAACGACCCAGAACGTCGGGGCGGACCACGTGCTGGGGTCGAGGCTGCCAAGGGAGAGCTTGCGGTGCGCCAGCGCGTGGCGCAGCACTTGGGCAGGGCCCTCCGGCAGGTCTGTCAGCAGCAGGATGAGTGCGACGAGCGCGCCGACGATCAAGACCAGCGCCTGCAGCGCATCGGTCCAGACCACGGCGACCAGACCGCCCACAAATGCGTAGGCGGTGACAATTCCGCCGGTGGCGAGAATGACTGTGCGGATGTCCCAATCGGCCAGCATGGCTGCGGACATCGCCATCAAATAGAGCACGGTGCCCATTCGCGCCAGCTGGGTGAGAAGATAAAAGGTGTCCGCATACCACCGGGCCCAGGGGCCGAACCGCCGTTCGAGCAGCGCGTAAGCGGAGATTTCGCCGCTGCGCCGATACAGCGGGAGGAAAACGCGCACCGCCAGCCAGGTCACCGGCGGCAGCGTGAGCGAGAAGACGAACCAGCTCCAGTCTCGGGCGAATGCGCCACCGGGAATTGCGAGAAAACTGATGCTGCTGAGAAAGGTCGCGAAGATCGAGAGACCACACACCCACCCCGGCAGCGACCGCTCTCCCACCGTGAAGCCTTCGGCGGTCCGATTGGTCCGTCCCAGCGCCAATCCGATCGTGAGCGTCGCGGTGAAATAGACAAGCACTACGGCCGAGTCCGCGCCGCTCCAGCTACCCCTCATGCCGGTTGCTCCGCTTCGGCGCGCGGTGCAGGGGCCTGCCGCATGGCTCTCCGTTGATTGACCGCAGGGCCCGAGGCCGGCGGGGTCTGAAGCGACCGCGCGCACCGCACACGAATGGAGCTGGCGGATGACTCCTTTCGGCGGGGCACTGGCGTACCGGCCGGGTCACCGCAGGCATTCTAGGTTCTCGACAGTCCCCGTCAATGCTTCTTCCGGAAACGTGCCGCCGCGAATGGCGAGTGCCGGGTCTGTGGCTAGTGGGACCGCAGAAGGGAGGTGAGGGGGCCGTTGCCGCCCGGGTGTCGGAGGCGAAGGGAAGACGCACCGAAGTTGTTGCCGCTTGCGTTTCGTTGGAGAGCCATGTTTGCCGCTTTGAGGCTCCGAGTTCGGAGCGGGCGAGGGACGTCGTCCATGCGTGCTTTGCGGCGATGTGCTTTGTGGATCCCGGACCCCCTGGGCGGCGTTGTGACCGGTGAGAACAGTGATCAGTTGAGCCAACACGGCGTGGAGATGAAGCGGCTGCCAGAAGAGCGCCACCGAGGGTGGCTGCTGCCGGCTGGGTCGGGCGGTTGGGCGGGAGGAATCGGTCGCTCGTTGGACCTGCGGTGCTGCCCCGGCCGGCTCATGTTCCGGGGGCGAGGCTTGTGTGACAGCTGCGGGATCCGTCGCGCAGGAAGGTCTGCGGCGATATTCGGCCCGATGCGGGCGCCGCACAAAGTCGGTCTGGGTACCACAGCGTTTGTGATCCACGGTTCTTCTGCCCGGAGTAGGATCGTGGTCGGCATGGCGTTCGGCTGTGTGACCTCGTGATGGATGCCGGTCAGTTGCCAAATCAGTGGGCCAAGACCGAGGATGTGGGCAGGCAGCGGCGGCTGAAACGCCTGCTCGATGATCATCGCTCGTGAATATCGAAATGGAGGCTTTGCTTGGGCGCTTCCTTCAGATCTGGGAGGCCGTGCTTGTGCTCGGCATCGCTCCAGTTCCGTTGTCGTTGGCGCAGTCGCCGGCGGTCAGGCTCCTTCTGTGCCGCTTGCCGCCGCTTCCGCCAGATGGCGTTTCCGTCGAATTCGAACCGGTAGCTTTCCGCTGAGCGCCGCCGGAGCTTCAGGTCTGCATTGGTCTGCGGGACGATCCGCACAAGAACGTATGGAAAGGAACTCGGCGGTGGTCGCGCTGATGCCGAGCGGTCACAAGTCGCCCTTGGCGGTGGTGGTGTGCAGCGACGGCGTTGGCTGGCCGGTGAGGGAGGTGCGGATCAATGGTCAGCCAGCCCTTGGTGCGGCCAACGTTTCACCGGATCGATCTGCTCGCGTTGAGATTCGCTTCGGTGTTTCGGGGAGCGGCGGGGGAGGGCTGATTCGGGCGCGCCGCCGCCACGTCTGAGGAGGGCAGCGACCCGTCGCGAGGACCTGGTTGGGGGGCGACGGGGCCAGCGCTACGGCCAACGCGCGACGATGTCCAATGCGACGCGGCGGGCGGTTTCTGCTCCGCAGAGGCATTCGATCAGCGTCAGCCCGAACGCGACCGCGGTTCCGACGCCCTGGCTGGTGACGATCCGGCCATCCACGACAACCGGCTCGTCGCGGCGGATTGCCGAGCGCAGACGAGAGGCGGCCGCCGGGTGACAGGTCGCCGCGCGGCCGTGGAGGATACCTGCGGCCTCCAGCACCAGCGGCCCGGCGCAGATTGCTCCGATCCATCGGTTCCGTTCGTGCGCGGCGCGGAGCGCATCGAGCAGATCCGCGTGTGCGGCCAGTCGCTCGACGCCGCGCGCGCCGCCTGGCACAACGATCGCATCGTACTCGTCGGTACGGACCTCGGCCCAGCGGGCGTCCGCGACAATACGCGTTCCGCGGCCCGCGGTGATGGTTTCGCCGTCAACACTCGCGAGGCAGACTTCGGCGCCGGCGCGCCGGAGCAAATCCGCGGCGGTGACCGCCTCAATTTCCTCGGTGCCGTCCGCAATGGGTATCAGCACCCGCACTCGCCCCTCGGTTCCGGCCGGCTTCATGGAATGTCGCGGACCCCCGCGATGGAGGTCACTCGCCGAGCGCCCAGATCACATAACGGCGCACACTGATCTTTGCGCCGAGCTCTCGCCCCTTTGCTTCGAGCCATGTGCCGACACTCACCTTGTCGTCTTTCACAAACGGCTGTTCGAGCAGGCACACGCTGGAGAAGTATTTTTCAATCTTGCCCTGAACGATTTTTTCCACGATCGCGGGCGGCTTGTTGCTGACCTGTTTTGCGTAGATCTCTTTTTCCGCGGCCAGCACCGCGGCGGGCACGTCTTCGCGCCGCAGGTACGGGGGACGGCAGGCGGCGAGGTGCAGCGTCACGTCGCGGGCAATGTCCGCCAGCTGCGGTGCGGCGGCGGCCCCCTGGACCTCGAGCTCCGCGAGCACGCCGAGCTTGTCGCCGAGATGCACATAGGCGGCCCATCGGCCATTGGCGCCCGCCTCCAGACGCAGGTGACGGCGGAGCACGATGTTCTCGCCGGTCTTCTGGATCGTCTCGCGCACTGCGTCGGCGGCCTCCGCGGCGAGGTCGCCGGCGCTCTGCTCGGCTCGGCGCAACAGCCCGGCGACGAAGGCGCGGAACACCTCATTGCGGGCGACGAAGTCGGTCTCGCAGTTGACCTCGAGCATCACGCCGATGCGGCCGTCTGCGGAGACTGAGGCCGCGATGACGCCGTTGTTCGCCGCGCGCGAGGCCTTTTTCGATGCGACCGCAAGTCCGCGTTCGCGGAGGATCTGAATTGCGCGGGCCTTATCGCCTCCCGCCTCCACGAGTGCGCGCTTGCACTCCATCATCCCGACGTTCGTCTCGTCGCGCAGTTCCTTCACCAGTGCGGCGGAGATCTCATTCATCGTCCTTTACCTCTTTCAGCAGCCGGCCGGGCAGATCCACCTCAGGGGCGGAGTCCACCATGGGCGCGAGCGGCGCAGATGAGTCCGGCGCAGGGAGCGTTTCCACCTCCGCAGCCTTCGCCTTCGCCAGCGCCTCTTCGCGACGGCGGCGCTCCTCCCGCTCGCGTTGACGGCGCATTTTTTCGGCCGCCTCCTGTCGGGCCCGCTCTTCGGCTTCCTCCGCCGCGCGCTGACGACGGCGTTCCTCCTCCTCCCGCTCGAACTCTTCGAGGCCTTCGCGCATGGCGGCGACGAGGTCGTTTAGAATGACCTGGATCGACCGGATCGCGTCGTCGTTGGCGGGAATTGGGTACTGGACCAAATCGGGGTCGGCGTTGGTGTCCACCAGCGCGACGACGGGGATGCCGAGCCGGTTGGCCTCGGCGACCGCGATCGCGTCGCGGCAGACGTCCACCACCAGCACGGCGCCCGGCAGCTGCTCCATGTTGGCGACACCACTGAGGCTTTTCTGGAGCTTGGCCAGCTCGTGCCGGGCGGACGCGGCCTCCTTTTTGGGCATCGTGTCCAGTGCGCCGCTGGCGGCCATTTCCTCCAGTTTGCGCATCCGCACGACGCTTTGTCGGATCGTCCGGTTGTTGGTGAGCATGCCCCCCAGCCACCGGTTCACGACATAGGGCATCTTCAGCGATTCGGCGGCCTGTCGGACCAGCTCTTGGGCCTGTTTCTTGGTCCCGACCATCAGCACCTGGCGACCCGATCGGACCGTCTGGCGCAAAAACTCCCGCGCCGCGGCGAGCCGTTCCAGGGTCTGGCCCAGGTCGATCACGTAGATGCCGTTGCGCTCGCCGAAGATGAACGGTTTCATCTTCGGATTCCATCGGCGGGTGCGGTGCCCGAAGTGGACGCCCGCTTCGAGCAACGTTTTCAGATCCACCGGCACTCTGGGTGCCGGCGCAGTCGTGTCCATCTCATCCTCCAGTGGCTGGGCCCCGTAGGGCCAATCCGCTTTGTCCCCGGTGAGGACCGCCGGGGAACTCGCTTCCATTCCGCGCCGCCGGCGATGGCCGGCCACTTCGACGCGGAACTGATGAAGGCATATGGTACAGAACGCCGACGGCCGCCGCAAGTGATCCCGCGGCTCCCTTCGGGATGCTGGCTGCTCACTCGGTGCGGCGCACCAGCAGCGCGACGACCTCGATGTGCCCGGTCTGCGGAAACATGTCGAACGGTTGGAGTTCCTGGAGCTGCCAGCCCGCGTCGAGCAGTGTCCTCAGGTCTCGCAGCAGCGCGGGGGGGTGGCAGGAGACCAGCACACAGCTGCGCCCCCAACCGCCGGCGAGCAGCGTGCGCAGGTCCGCGGGCAGACCAGCGCGGGGCGGATCGGCGACGACCGTGTCCGGGACGAGTTCACGGGACAGCTCGCGCGCGATCCGCGCTGCGTCGCCGCAGATCCACCGGACGTTGAGAACACCGTGACGCTGTGCGCAGCGGGCGGCCGTGGCGACGGACTCCGCGTCGGACTCGACCGCGGTGACCTCGCGTGCAGCACGCGAAAGAAACAGCGTGATCGCACCGCAGCCGGCGTAGAGCTCGACGATCCGGTCCGCGCCCATCGCGGCGACGTGGGCGGCGATCCACTCGATCATTCGCTCTGCCTGTCGCGTGTGGGTTTGGAAAAACTGGTTGGGGCCGAGTTCGAATTCGAACGACCCGAGCCGTTCCCGGAACGTGCCGGTACCGGTGAGCGGACTGGCCGTAAGCGGGCCACCGCCGAGTGCCACCACGGTGGTCGCTTCGGCGCCGAGGTGCTCGGCCCAGCGCTCTGCGTCCGGCGGAACCCGCGCCCAGCGCAGTGCGATCAGCCGATCGCCGGTCGCGCGGCCCTCCCGAACAGTGACGCGGTCCGGTCGCGGGCGGCGCCCCAGTCGGCGTTCGTTCAGCGTCCGCTCAACGATTTCCACCACTCGCTGAGAGGCCGGGGACTGCAGAAGGCAGTGGCGGGCGGTGACGAGTCGGTCGGGGGATCTCCGCTCGTGAAAACCGCAGACCGCCTGGCCCTCGACCACACCGACGGAGAACGAGAGTTTGTTTCGGTACCAGAGGGTCTCGTCTGCCGGCACAATCGGTCGCAGAGCTCCGGGAGGCAGCCGCAGCGGCGCGAACACTTCGTTGAGGATGTTTTGTTTCGCCGCGATCTGTGCTTCCGGCGCCAGGTGCAGCCAGTCGCAGCCGCCGCAGCGGCCAAACACCGGGCAGGGGGGTGTTCGGCGGGCGGGTGAGGGGTCCAGAATGTTGACCGCGACCGCCCGTGCGTAGTGCGACCGGCGTTCCACGATGCGCACTTCGACCGTTTCGCCGGGCGCCACCGCCGGCACGAACAGGGCCTGACCGTCGAGGTGGGCGAGACCGTCACCGCCAAAGACGAGCTTTTCGATGCGGACCACCCGGAGCGGTTCGAAAGTGTCTACGCACATGGTGGGACGTTACCGCGGACGATGGTGCCGGAGGAGGGACTCGAACCCCCATGCCCTTGCGGGCGGCAGATTTTGAGTCTGCTGCGTCTGCCGATTCCGCCACTCCGGCCGGGCCAGATCGCCGCGGCGCTTCGTAGCAGGAACGGCCGGCAAGGGCAAGCGGCGCGAGGGCAGAAGCGGTTGCGGGCCGGAGTTGCGAGAGCTGACAACGTTCAGGTAGACTGCACGGCAACGGGGCGTCGGGGCCCCGTGCAGGGAAAGGAGAGCTCTCATGGCAAGACCGGTCACGTTGTTCACCGGCCAGTGGGCCGACCTTACGTTGGAAACGATGTGTCAGAAGGCGCGCGACTTCGGGTACGACGGTCTGGAGCTGGCATGCTGGGGCGACCACTTCGAGGTCGCGAAGGCGAACGCGGCCTATTGCAAAGCGAAGCGCGAACTGCTGGACAAGTACGGGCTGAAGGTCTTTGCAATCTCGTCGCACCTGGTCGGGCAGGCGGTGTGTGACTGCATTGACGAGCGCCACAAGAGCATCCTGCCCGACTACGTGTGGGGCGACGGAGATCCGGAGGGCGTGCGCAAGCGCGCGGCGAAGGAGATGATCGCGACCGCGAAGGCCGCCGCGGCGCTCGGAGTGAAGGTGGTGAACGGGTTCACCGGCTCTTCGATTTGGCATCTGCTCTACGCCTTTCCGCCGACGCCGCAGTCGATGATCGATGCCGGCTATGCGGACTTCGGGAAACGGTGGAAGCCGATCCTCGATGCCTTCGAAAAGGCGGGGGTGAAATTTGCTCTCGAGGTGCATCCGACGGAGATCGCGTTCGACATCGTGAGCGCGGAGCGTGCGATCGAGGCGGTCGGCGGTCATCCCGCGTTCGGCTTCAACTTCGATCCCAGCCATCTCGCGTATCAGGGTGTGGACTACGTCGAGTTCATCCGCCGGTTTCGGGACCGCATCTTCCACGTTCACATGAAGGACGTCGGTGTTGCGAAGACGCCGCGGCTGTCCGGCGTGTTTGGCGGTCACCTGCCGTTCGGCGACCCGCGACGTTACTGGGACTTCCGCAGCCTGGGCCGTGGCAGTGTGGACTTCGAAGCGATCATCCGCGCGCTGAACGAGATCAAGTATGAGGGGCCGCTCTCGGTCGAGTGGGAGGATTCGGGTATGGACCGTGAGCACGGTGCGCGCGAGGCGTGCGAGTTCGTGAAGCGGCTCGACTTTAAGCCCTCCGCGGTCGCGTTTGACGCCGCGTTCGAGCGCTGACGTCATTGGTTTGCCTGCCGACCGCGAGCGGGCGGTCGGGGGACGCAGCACCGGCGGGGCCGCTCGCGGCCCCGCCGGTTGCCTGTTCCGGGAGCGGTGAATCCGCGGGCTGCGCTGTGACGATTGTCGATCTGCACGTTCACTGGCACGGCTACTACGATCCGGCGTCGCTGTGGTGCGAGATCGTGCCCCGTATGCAATCTCTGGGCGGACCGTCCGCGGCGAGGGTGTTGTGCTGGACCGAGGCGGCAGGGTGCCGGGAGTTCGAGCGTCTGATGGGTGGTGGTGGCCCATGGGTGGTGGCGCGCGTGGCCTCGGAAGGCAGGGCGGTGTGGATCGCGGATGAGACGAGGGGCGGAGGCATTTGGATTGTGCGGGGGCAGCAGATTGTCACCGCGGAACGGCTGGAGATTCTGGCGATCGGCGTGCGGGATGATGCGCTCGAAGGCAGGCCGTCGCCGGAAGTGGTGCAGCAACTGGAGGAGCTGGGCGCGCCGGCGCTGATTCCGTGGGCACCGGGCAAGTGGTGGGGCCGCCGTGGGCGCATGATTCGCGCGCTGCTTGCGCGTTGGCCGCGCGACGTACTGATGTTGGTGGACTCTTCGCTGCGGCCACGCGGCTGGCCGATGCCGCGGCTGTTGCGGCGCTCAGCGGCGCGAGAAGGGCGGCTGTTGGCGGGGTCGGATCCGCTGGAGTATCCCGGCGAGGAACGGAGGATTGCGAGCTACGCGACGCTGTTCAGCTCGCCGCTGGCGCCCGAGGATCCGGCGGGATCGCTGGTCGCGATGCTGCGCGACCGCCGCATCGGTGCGGTACCGGTTGGTTCGCGCGCGGGGCCGCTGGTGGTGGGTTGGCGGATTGCGCGTCATATGAGGCGCCGTTCGGGCGCGAAACGTGAGGGCTGAGGCGGTGAACCGTGTCTCGAACAGTGGCGTCGTGCGTGGGGCCGCGGTCGCGTCGCGAACGTGCGGGTGGGTGGTGCTGGCGTGGATGGCGGGCGCGTCGGAGCCGTCCGCGCCGCAGGTCGGCCCCTGGCAGCGCGTGGACGGCGCTCGGTTGGAGGAGCGACGCTACGCCGACGGAGATAGTTTCGTGCTGAGCCACGGCGGCACGTCGGTGATGTACCGGCTGTATTTCGCCGACGCGCCAGAGACCGATCGAAAATTTCCCGAGCGGGTTCGCGAACAGGCCCGGCGCTTCGGCATCTCCGCGGCGCGCATTCCCGAGCTTGGGGCGAGCGCGGCGGAGTTCACGGCCGGGTGGTTGCGCGAGGGGCCGGTGACGGTGTGGACGCGGGAGGAGCCGGCGGGCGGCCGTGAAGAGTTGGGGCGCCGATTTGCGCTGATCGTGCGCGCTGAGCGCTGGTTGCACGAGGAACTGATCGCGGCGGGGTGGGCTCGTGCGTACGGGCGGGGAGTGGACCTGCCGGACGGCACATCGGAGGCGGTGCATTGGCGCCGGCTGGACGAGCTGGAGGCGGAAGCGCGGCGCTCGGGGCGCGGCGCGTGGGCAGCGGGCGGCCGCCGCTGGCAGGAGCGGGGGGAAACGGGCGGCAAGAGGCGGCGATGACGGCGGAGCCGTTGTTCTCCGGCGGCCGGAGGGGAACGGTGAGCGGCTGGCGAGCACAAGTCGTTTTCGGCAGGATGTGAGGTCATGTGTTCGGGAGACGAAGCGTGAGCGGACGGCGAGATGGCCGCGCAGCCGGTGCCGGGCCTTCGGTGGTGTTGTTGTTTGGCGACGGATATCGCGTGGAGCAGGCGGCCCGTCGCTGGATGGCGGCATGGTGCCCGCCGGATTCGCGAATTTGGGCGGCGGAGGAGGTTTCGCTCGAGAGCGATGCGGAGGATCAGATTGTTTCGGCGCTGCGCGCAGTGCTGCTGGCGCTCGAAACCGCACCGATGTTTGGCGAGGGCAAAGCGGTATGGTTCCGGGCGGGCTCCGCGCTGCAATCGGCGCGGCTGGGGCGTGGCGGGGCGCAACCGTGGCTGCAGAAGCTGGTCACGCGCATCCGCGGCGGCTTACCGGCGGGCCATCGTCTGTTGATCACCGGCTCGGGGATCGACCGGCGCAGCGCGCTGTTTCGGGCGGTTCACGAATGCGGAGAGGTGGGCGACTATGCGCTCTCGGAGAAGGCTTGGGAACGGGAGCGCGAGCTTCGGCGCCTGGTGGAGGAGGTGGCGGCGCAGAAGGGCATCCGCATGGAGCCCGAGGCGGTGGAGCTCTTTCTGGATCGGATCGGCGCGGATGGGCACATCGTTCACGGTGAGATCGAGAAGCTGGCGCTGTACCTCGGCGAGAGGCGCAGCGCGACGGCAGCGGACGTGCGCGAAATCACGTCGGTGACGCGCGAAGTGGAGGGCTGGGATCTGGCCGACTGGGTGGGGGCCCGACGGCCGGCGGCGGCGTTCGCGGCGCTGCGGCGGTTGTTGGATCAGCGTGCAGAGCCGATCCAGCTGATCGGCGGGCTTGAGGGGCGGCTGCGCGAGCTGACCATTTTGCGCATGGCGTTGGATCGCGGATGGTTGCGCCGGACGGATCGTTCGGTGGTGTGGACCGACTCGCCGGAGGCGAACGCGACGCTGGCGGCGCTCGGTGAGTGGGACCCGCGGCAGATGCATTCGTTCCGACTGGGCCGTCTGGTGGAGCAGGCGGAGAACTTCAGCGCGGCGGAGCTCGCGTCGGCGGGTGAGGCAGTGACGAGGGCGCGAGAGCGGATGGTGGGGGGATTTCCGTCGCCGGAGTTGCTGCTGGAACTGCTGGTGTTGCGGATCTCCCGTCCACCGCGGAGGTGATCGTGAAGCGACGCGTGCGCATGTGTCTGGCGGTGGGGCTGGCGCTGGCAGTTGTGCGCGATGTGCACGCGTGGCCGCCGAAGGTGCCACTGCCGGTGGAGACACCTCCGGAGTCACCGGCGCAGCCACCGCCGGCCGAGGTGCCGGCGATGTGGTTTCCGGTGGGTGAGCAGTTGCGCTACGGGCTGTACTGGGGGCTGCTGCCGGTGGGGACCGCGGTGGCCTGGTCCGAGTGGGTGAACGAGGGGGGGCGTTGGCAGATTGCGCTGCGGCTGCGGACGCGGTCGAGTGCGGTGCTGGATGCGATCTACCCGGTGGACGATTTCCTCGAGAGCCGTGTGGACCCGTTGAGCTTTCTGCCGATTCGGTTTGTGAAGAAGATCAACGAAGGGGCGAACCGCTACGATGAAGTGACGGAGTTTGACTACGCGGCGGGCGTAGCGAAATGGCGCTCGCTGCTGCGCGGCCGGGAGAAAGAACTGCCCATTGATCCAACCATCCGTGATATTCCCTCGCTGCTGTACTGGTTTCGGCGGGAGCGGATCGGCCTGGGCGACGACCGCGCGTGGCGGGTGATGGCGGACAATAAGATCTACACGGTGCTGCCGCGTCCGGTCGCGGAGGAAGTGATCGCGGTGAGCGGGTTTGGCCGGGTGCGATGCATTCGCTATGAGCCGGCGGCGGAGTTCAACGGTCTGTTTGTGCGGAAGGGGAAAGTGTGGTTGTGGGTGTCGGACGATGAGCGGCGCGTGGCGATGAGGATCGACGCGGAAGTGCCGGTTGCGCGGGTCCGAGCGGTGTTGAACGAGATTCGGCAGCCGGTCCGGTCGCCGCGGGTGGCGCGGCAGTAGTGGCCGGCGCGGATGGGGGGCGGGCGCGATGGCATTGACGATTCGGCGGGCGGAGGAACTGGTGGCCAGGTTCCCGCGGCTGCGCATCGCGGTGGTCGGCGATCTGATGTTGGACCGCTACATCGAGGGCGAGGTGGAGCGTATATCGCCCGAGGCGCCGGTGCCGGTTGTACGGGTGCGGGCGGAGCGAGCGGTGCCGGGCGGTGCCAGCAACGTTGCGGCGAACCTGCGTGCGATGGGCGCGCGCGCGGTGCTCTGCGGCCGAGTGGGCACGGACGCGGCGGGGCAGGAGCTATTGCGCCAGCTGCAGGCGGCGGGCATTGAGACCGACGGCGTGTGCGCGGAGTCGGACACGCTGACCACTGTGAAGACGCGAGTGCTGGCGGAGCGCCAGCAGGTGTGCCGGGTGGACCACGAGCGCCTGCTGGAGTGGGATCGGCGACGCCTTGCGGAAGCGTGCGCGAGGGTGAGCCGGAGTGTTCGGGCGGCGGACGGGCTCATCGTGGAGGACTACGGCAAGGGATACGTGGTGCAGGCGGTGGTGGACGCAGCGCTGCGGGAGGCTGGTGCGCGGCGCATTCCGGCGGGGCTGGACCCCAAAGAAAATCGCGAGCTGCGGGTGCGCGGCTTCACGGTCGCGACGCCGAACCGCCGGGAGGCGTTTGCGGCGGTGGGGCTGCGCGATCCGGGCGCCGCGGCGGTTCCGCTGGAGGACCGCCCGCTGCTGGCGGCGGCCAGAGCGCTGCGCCGCCGCTGGGCGCCGGATCACCTACTGGTGACGCTCGGACCGCAGGGCATGCTGTTGCTGGCGTCCGGCCGACCGGTGCACATACCCACGCGTGCGATCGAAGTGTACGACGTCAGCGGCGCGGGCGACACGGTGATCGCGGTGGACGTGCTGGCGCTGGCGGCGGGTGCGCAGCCGGCCGAGGCGGCGGAACTGGCGAACTACGCGGCGGGCGTGGTGGTGGCGAAACTGGGGACGGCCACCTGCACACCGGCGGAGTTGCTCCGGCACATGCGCGAGTGCGGCGCGCCGGAGGGATGAGGTATGGGGGAGGTCCTCGGGGTGATCCCTGCGCGATGGGCGTCCAGCCGGTTTCCGGGCAAGGCGCTGCATCCGATCGCGGGCCGTCCTCTGCTCGCTCGTGTGTTGGACCGCGTGCGGTGCGCTCGCCGACTGAACGGGATTCTCGTCGCGACGGATGATGAGCGGATCGCGCGGCTGGCGATGGAGTGCGGGGTGGAGGCGGTGATGACGTCGCCATCGCACCCCTCGGGTACCGATCGCATTGCGGAGGCGGTGCGGGACCGTGCCGCGGATGTGGTGGTGAACATCCAAGGCGACGAGCCGCTGGTGGATCCGCAGCTGGTGGACGCGGTGGCCGGCGCGATCGGCGCGCACGAGGGGTGGGAGATGGCGACCGCGGCCGCGCCGATTGAGGACCTCGCCGATCTTACGAATCCGTCCGTCGTGAAAGTGGTGTTCGCGGAAGACAGTCGGGCACTGTATTTTTCGCGCGCGCCGATCCCGTACGATCGGGACGGCGTTGCGGCGGCAGAGCCAGCGCCGGTGTGGTGGCGGCACATCGGGCTGTATGCGTACCGGCGCGACTTTCTCGAGCGGCTGGTCGCGGAGCCGCCCTGTCAACTGGAGCGGCTGGAGCGGTTGGAACAGCTGCGGGCGCTGCATCTCGGAGCCCGGATTCGGGTGGTCAGGGCCGCGGCGGCGGGCGTTGGTGTGGACACTCCGGAGGACGTCGCGCGGGCGGAGGCGGCGCTGCGAGCGATGGGAGGGGCGTGAGCGGCGGCGGGCGGCGCTAGATTTCCGCGATCGGCGTGGCGCGACGGCTGCGGAAGGCGGCGATCATGTCGCGCCATTCGGGCATGCGGAGGGCACGGGCCATCCCGACATAGGCGCCGGCGCCTGCGGCCAGGGCTGCGAGCACGCCACCCACCTGCGCCAGCTTTGCGGGTGCTGCGGCGCGCGCGAGCTGGCCGGACACGGCCGCGTTCGCGGCGACCGCGGCGCCCGCGAGCACCGCGCAGGCCGCGATGATCCGCGCAACGCTGCGGCCGATGGCCAGCCAGTCCGCAGCTCCGATGCGCCGTTCAAGAATCGCGGCCAGGACCAGCACGTTCAGCGCCTCGGACGCGACCACCGAGAAGGCTAGCCCCGCGTGGCGCCATTCCGCCGGCCAAGTGGCGCGAAACGTGAGGCTCATCAGCAGATTCATCATCACGGCGAAGACGCCGACGCGCACCGGTGTGCGGGTGTCCTGCATACCGTAAAAGGCGGGCACCACCACTTTGCCGAGGCCGAAGAACACCAGCCCGAAACAGTACACGCGCAGGCATCGGACGGTGAGAAGGGTCGAGTGCGCGTCGAACTGCCGCCACTCGAAGCTCATTCGAACGATCGGCTCGGCGAGTACGAACAAGCCGGTGGCGGCGGGCAGCATGCCGAAGAGGATCAGACGGATCGCGTCGCTCACCGCCCGGCGAAGGCCGTCGAGATCGTGCCGGGCACCGTGGCGGGAGAAATGCGGCAGCAGCACGGTGCCCAGCGCGGTCGCGAAGACGCCCTGCGGCAGGTAGATCAGGCGCTCGCTGAAATAGAGCGCAGCGGCGGCCCAACGTCCGATCGCGGCGGCGAGCATCGTGGCGAAGAACACGTTGAACTGCGACACGGCGCGGCCGATCGCTGCCGGTGCCATCAGCGCCAGCACCCGCAGCAGCCGGGGATCCCGCCGGTCGAGGCCGGGCCGCAGATCCGCGCCCAGTTGGAGCAGCTGTGGCACCTGAATCCCCCACTGCAGCACGCCTGCCACCACCACGCTCCACGCAACACCGTACACCTGTTGTTCCGGCCGTGGCCCCAGCCGGGGGCAGATCCACAACAACGTCGCAATTTCCACGAGATTGAGCACCCACGGGGTGGCCGCCGGAACCGCGAATCGATCGAATGCATTCAGCGCTCCCATCGAAACCGCGGCCATGCAAATGAACAGCAGGTACGGGACCATGATCCGGAACAGGGACCACGTCAGCCGGTGTGCCTCGTCCAGCGCGGGGCGGGAAAGCGCGATCGTCGAGATGAGCATGCCCAGGCCCACCAGCGTGCTCAGCACCACCGCCAGCAGCGTGAAGACGGACCGAGCCAGCCGCCACGCCTCGGCGTCGCCGCCGCGCTGCCGGCTCTCGACAAACACCGGAATGAAGGCGGCGGACAGCGCGCCCTCGCCGAACAGCGCCCGAAAGAGGTTGGGCAAGCGGTAGGCGATCACGAACGCCGACATCGCCGCGGAGGTGCCCAGCGCGCCCGCCAGCAACACGTCGCGGACGAAGCCGAGCACGCGGCTGATCGAGGTGAGCGCGCTGACCAGACCGGCGGAACGGATGAGGCGTTTCTCGTCCATCGTCACCGCGGTGCGCTGCCCGCCTCCGCTTCTCCGGCGAGCAGCCGCGTGCGGGTCGCGAGCGCGGTGGCGTCCATCCGTGGAGCGAGCGGGAAACATTCAATGGTTGTTCTGAGGACGAGCGTGGCGTCCGGCGGCGCGAGGAACCCGTCCGCGGCCACCTCGATTTCTGCGGTGCGGGAGGCGCGGTGCGCGTACGCGCGCGCGCGGAGGCGCAACGCATCGGGCTGACGGCCGGCGGGGCCACGCAGCAGCACGAGCCAGCCAGGTACCTCGGCCGCGGCCCAGGCGGGGCCCCGGCGGGTGGACTCTACGCGGTGTTCACCGCCGAGATCGACGCGGTACACCCAGGTTCCTGCGGTTTGCAGCCAGGCAAACGACGGCGGAGGATCAAAGGCGATCGGCCGCACCGGTGGCGTCTCCGCCGGTGCGGGCAGCAGCAGGCGAACGGGGTCGGCGATCCGCAGCACGACCGCGGGGCCGAGCGGGATCGCGGAAGGGGCGGTGCGCTGCCAGCGATCTTCCATCTCGACAGCGGCGGCGTAGGGGCTGATGCGAACCGTCCGCGTCGCGCGGGCGCTGATTGGTGGGCCGAAATCACGTGTCCACCGGCAGATCGTTGCGCCGCTGCGCGTGCGCCAGGCCCGGCCGGTCCAGGCCGGAGCGTCAAACACGGTTTCCGGCCAGCAGTGCTGCGCGCGGAGTGCCGCCCATGCCGATTCGGGGACCGGCCAGATCCGGCCCGCGGCTGACAGCAGGTTCGATCCGCCCGTGGGGATCAGTGCGGTCAGCCGCGCGGTGAGCGTCTCGACCACGACCGACACCGCAGGCGTGCGCAGCAGCCAGGTGGCCGCTTCAGCGTGCGCCGGCAGGATCGGTGCGACCGGGGGATCGTGTTCGATTTCGATTGCACGCAGGGATGTTACGAGACCCGCGCTCAGGATCGTCGCCGTGGCGCGGAGCGCGCACGCCGGCCTCGGTCGGCGCAGGTGGTCAGAACTCACCCGACACGCCCACCGCGAATAGGATGCCGTCATCCACTCTCGCGTCCTGGAAAAGGCCCGCTTCGTAGTCGAGTTCCCGGTTCAGCAGGTACGCAAGGTGGGCGGAGAACGTCAGCCAGCGTGCCACGCCCACCTCCACGCCGGTATAGAGGCGTTGATCGCGAAGCATGAACTCCCCCTTCGGGTCGCTCCGGGACAGGGAAAACTGCCAGATCCG
This sequence comes from Kiritimatiellia bacterium, assembly GCA_026417735.1. Lineage (NCBI taxonomy): Bacteria > Pseudomonadati > Kiritimatiellota > Kiritimatiellia > Kiritimatiellia bacterium. The sequence continues at coordinate 161,061 of JAOACR010000020.1, read as the reverse complement.
GTTGAACTGATAGCCGCCGAACAGCGCGATCTCCGCCAGCGGTTGCCAGTGCAGTCGGGTCTCCGGATAGCCGAGGTCGGCAGTGAACTGAGGCCACGGCCGCCACCGCAGACGAAGCAGCGGATCCAACCAGTTTTCGAAGCCGGGATAGAGCGAGACGCCCGCCTGCCCGGCGAGCGTGCGATCCGCGGCCGCGATCGCGGAGAACGCCAGTGGCACGTTGAAGTCGTCGAGTTCGAGATGTTCGATCGCGGCGTAATAACCTGGCAATGCCTCTGTTCGGAGCGTCCATCCGGGTTCCAAGCGCAGGTCCCAGCGCGACCGGACCGCGAGCTGGCCGAACACCGGGGGCACCTCGTAGTGATCGCCGTTGATCGCCACCCACAGTCGGCCTCGCAGGGACAGGTCGAGCGTGCCGGCGGTGGTTCGGTAGTACCCCAGCGAGATATGCCCAAGGCTTTCGAGCAGGCCGAACGAGTCGGACGAATGTTCAATGGTCTCGGTGGGCGAGATCGCGATGCCACCGGCGGCCCACGGCTCGACGTCGCCGTCCGCGATCGGACACAGCGGCGGCTGCAGGTTTCCTGCTGCGGACCCCGCGGCGGCCGCCATCGCGGTCGCGACAAAACAGCTACCGATCGCTCTTATTCCGCGGATCATCGTCCCGTGGCTCCCTGCGCGCCGACAGCGCCCCCCGGCGGGAGCGTGTCCACCACGGTCGGCGTCAGCTCGAACTCAATCTTATGATGACGGCCACCGCGCCGGATGCCAACCAGGAAGCGGTCGTAGAAGTCGGCGTGAGTGGAAGTGCCGCCGAATCGGACGGTCTGCCCCGGCGCAACGATGAGCTCCGTCGCGACACGTTCGAACCGCCAGCGGAGCGGGCCGTGCTCGGAGACGCCCGAAAGCTCCGGTACCAACCGGATCATGATCTGGCGATGTTCGCCCTGGCCGAGCACGGTTGGCTCGATCGAAAGCGAGGCCCCGACCGCGCGCCAGCGCACGGCCGCCGCGGTGAGGCCCCAGCCGAGCGCGCACTGTTGAAACCATTCCAGGTAGGGAACCTCCTCGCCGATCTGGAGCGATGCGGAGCGGCCACTGAGCACCGTGAGCGTCTGCACGAGATGTTCGGAGGTGTCGCTCGCACGCCATTCCGCGCGGGGGCGCACCGAAATGTCGGCTGAGGAGCCGCTTGGAGCGATCACCACCGTGCCGCCGACGGCTGCGCCGGCGTCGAGTTCGCTGGTCTGCCCGACTGCGCGCCGGCGGACGTCAATGCGCACCATCGGTGGAGGGGCGGCGGCGGCGCGGGCGAGGTCGGCAATTTGCGAATGTTCGGATTCGGTCGCAAACACCAGCAACCGCCGGCGCGGCGCGTCCACGACCAGACGGCTGCCCTCGGAGAGCGCTGCCCGGGCGGCCTCCGCGATCGCGTCGGGGTCCGCAAAACCGATCTCGTGTACGCGGAACAGGCGGCCGGTGGTCTGTGCGAACACCGTCCCTGCGGCGAGCCATGCGCAGAGGGTCAGGCCGGTCGTGGTCATGCGATGCTTCTCCGCTCCAAAATGCGACTCCCTGCACGCGCACGCAAGGCGAACCGCTGCGCGTTTTCAGAGACCGGGCAGATTGCGCGGTGCCCACTCGGGTTGGTCGAGAGTGCCGCGGAGGTCGAACTCAAGCAGTCGGGTGACGGGCGAGGTGAGCATGCGCACCAGATCCGCAACCGCGCCGCCGCGCAGCAGCCGTGCTTCGACCCGGAACTGCAGCCGTCGGTCAAAATAGTAGCGGCCAACACCGTCGAGCGACAGGATCTCGCCTCGCAGTTCCGCACGTTCGGTCTCGACGTAGCCGTCGCGGATCTGGAAACTCGCGCGGAAATCGCCCTGCGAAACGAAACCCAGACCCGGCACGAGGGAGGACAGGTACTGCGAGAGGCCGCCGAAGACAGGAATATCGAGCAGCTGGCCTCGGCGGATGCGGATGTGACCCTGGCCGGTCGCGGTTCGGCCCTGCCCACGGCCGATACGGCCGGCCAGGCTCAGCGAAGCAGACAGACGACCGCGCTGCGTTTGCGCGTTGCGGTCGGTGAGCGCGCGGAGCAGTTCGGCGAAGTCGAGGTCCGTCCCTGCCATCTCGAGCGCGTACGCCGCGGGGATGTCGGCGGCGTCCGGCAGCCGCAGATGCGCACTGCCGCGAAGCACACCGCCAACGGTTTTGGCCGACAGCCGCGGAATCTGAACATCACGCCCGGCCAATTCGGCGTCGAGAACCACCTGATCGAGGTCCAGCCAGCCGTAGCCGATGTGGTCCGCTTCGATATGGAGTTCCCCCCAGTTGTCGTCCTGCTGGCCGTAGTCCACCTGGCCGAGCGCGGCGACTCTCGCGGTGCCGCCGAAACGAAACTGGGAGGCGAACAGGTGAGGCCGCGGACCTCCGAGCCGCGCGAGCACTGGAATCGGAAACACTCCCCGGGCGGCGACGCGCACGCGACGGCGCTGCAGGTCCTGCTCGATCCGCCCGACGAGGTGTCCATCTGGACGCGACAGGATCACGTCCTCAAGCCGCAGCACGCCCGCCTGCAGCTGAAGCTGCGCGGCGGCGCGGGATAGATATGCGCCGTTCCAGCTAAACTCTTCTGCGCAAATCTCCCCTGAAAGTTCCGTTGAGGGTGGCTCATCGAGTTGCCCGCGTGCTTCAATCCTCAGGCGTGGAGGAGGACCGAGCGATCGGTAAGCGCCCACCTGGATGGCGAGGTCCGCGGGCAGGACCGGCAGGATCACCGAAGGGTCGAAGGCGGCGTCTGCGCGGACGCAGTAGCGGCGGGTGGCCGGCTCGTACTCGGCCTCGAGAGCCAGCGGCCCGCCGTCGCCATGTTCGCCGACTACCGCGAGCAACCGACGCAGCCGCCAGATCGTATTGTCCGTGCACAGGTCGGCGCGGACCTGGCGCACCGGTATGCCGAGAACGGAGAACGTCCCGCGTTCGATGTGAACAGTGTGGAGACCGACCGACCCGTCCGGTCGCGGACCGACCGTGACGCTGGCGTGGATGGGCTCGAGCGCTTCGACATTCCAGCGCCGGAGAATCGCGGTCCACGCCTCCGGCCACGGCGCCGCGCGGATCGCGGCCGGTGACATCTGCGCGGTGACCGCGAACTCGGGTGGGCGGCGCTGGCCGGGCCAGCGGCCGCGGATGTGCAGCTCATCGCCGTCGGCGGAGAGGTGGAAATCCGCAAGGCACAGGCCTTCCGCATCGAAACGACCGTTGATTCGCCAATGTTGCCAGCCTCGTCCTGCCCAGTGCAGATCGGTACCCTCGCCGCGAAATTCGAGCCTCGCATCCGTCAATGCGGTGGCGGACGCGATGGCGGACAGCACCAGCACACCGGAGCCCTGCGGAATCGGCGGGTTCATCCAGCGGCGGTGGTCCGGAGAGCCGGCGGCGGGCGCGGGGTGCTGGGCTGCGGATGCGGTGTGAAGCCTCGTGGGGAGGGCGCCAGTGACGACCGCATCAAAGCGGACCAGTGTCTGATTCCATCGTGCGGAGGCCTCCATGTGGAGCGGCTGGTCGTGCGGGCGTGTGAGGCGCAGCTGGAGCTCGTCCAGGCGGACGGGAAGCAGCTCGGGGTTGGGCGGCTCCCAAACGACCTGGCCGCGGAGGAGTCCACCCTCGATCGCACCGGTGCGGCCCCGGAGCCAGTCCGCCCAGCGAGGGCGAAGGCGAAACTCTTCGGCCTGCACCCGGATCTTGCCGGCCGGCAGGGAGAGGTGCGCCGACACCCCCGCAGCGCGCAGGCCGGAGAACGGCCCGAGCCTGAGCCGGCGAACGCGCAGCTGGAGCGGGCTGCGCTCGCCGCGCCAGAGCGGAGTCAACCAGCTGCCAGGGAGGCCGAAGCGGTCAAAGCACAGCATCAATACCGCGAGCGCCAGCGCGACCGCCGTTCCGGCGTGGGGTCGGCGTTTGAACCGGAGTTTCGCCGGCGAATTCACGGGCCAGGGGCGGCTCCGGGCGGAGGCGTGGGCGTCGGAACCAGATCCGCCTGCAGAGCCCCCGCCGTCGCCGGGTCCAAAAGCGCCACGAGGTCGCGGCCCTGTATTCGGACGAACGTGCCTTCGGGGCCGCTGCGTCCGAATAGCAGGGTGACCGATCCGCCCGAGTCGGCGCGATCGAGTACCGTCAGCGACGCGGCGGGTGGATCGAGTCCGTAGCTGATCAGTTCTGCGGGTGAATCAGTGACAAGGTTCACGGCCTGCAGGAGGTCCAGAGCGCGCAGTTTGGGCAGCACGGTCGCCACCGGCACCGGATCTCCGCGCTCGGTGAGCACGCCGTTGGTCGAGATCGTCACGCGCTGCTCCACGTTGCCGCGGCGGAGCACGAAACCGGCGATCCGTTCGCGCGGTAGAGAGAGCAGAACGCGGGTGCGGAAACGGAGCGGATCGGGCGCGAGCGCGCCGGGGGGTTTGGTGCGGATCATCACGATGTTGGTCGAGCCGCCCTCAATGACGGCAACGGGCGTCCACTCGAGGGGTGTTTCCGCGACCAGCAGCGTGACAGCGGCGGGCATGCCGGTGACCGCTGCGGACTCCCCGGCGGCGGTGCGGTACCAGCACAGCCGGACGGCGGGTGCGGGGAGCGCCGGGTTGGAGGGAAAGCTTTCGATGCGGGTGCCGAGCCATTCGCGGATGAACGCGCGGACGCGCGCGTCGTCGGCCGGCGCGGGTGTCGGCTCAAGGATCGTCCATCCGCCGTTAGTGGTCACGAGGTGGAGCCGGCGGTTACCGCGTTCCAGGGACCAGCCTGCGATGTCTTCCGGCGCGATCGGCACCAGTCGGCGGTCGCGGAGGTCGTCCAGCGATGCGGCGCACATCCAGGCGATTTCCGCGGATACAGTGACGACCGCGCGGGAGCCGCCGCGCTGGGCGTAGACGCCGGCGGGATCGGTGTCGGAGCGCCGACCGATGCGCAGCGAGCGGCTCTCCACGCCGGGGCCGGCATCCACGAGCACCTCGATGGCCGATTCGTCCAGCCCGTACGGGTCGCCGAGCGCAACTTCGTCCCGCACGAACTCACGTACGCGAGCGGTGAGCAACGCCTCCACCAGCCGCTGCGCGGCCTGCCGGTCGGCGCGGGCTTGAATCGGCTCCATGATTCGCCACTGGCCATCGTCGGCTCTGCTGAGGTGGATGCGGCCGCCGGGACGCCGCAGACGGATCTGGCGGATGTCGGATACGCCGGGGAAGAGCGTGCGGTCGCGCAGCGCATCGGCCGACGGCGGAATCGCGGCGAGCACGTTTGTGTTGACGGCGAAGAATACGTTGGGCGGTGAAAGGCGCACATACAGGCGGCCGCCGGGTAGCGCCTGTCCGCACTCAAAGGTCAGATCGCCTCCCGGGCGGACGAGGGCGATACGGGCGGCGGGCGGGTCAAAACCCATCTCGACGGGAGGGGCTTCGCGCAGCTCCTCCGCGGGAATGGGCGTGCCGCTGACCACGTCCGCGAGCGTCTCCAGCAACCGGCCGACCTCGACCGCGTCCGCGGGCGCCTCGACGGGTTCGAGCAACCGCCAGATCGTCCCGTCGCGAGCAACGCGGGTGCGGACGGACGGCCGCTCGAGGACCACCTCTCGGATTTCGTCCGGGTTGAACCGTGCCATGCGCAGCCGCTCGGTGGAGTCGCGAACGGCGATGCGGTCGGAGCGAACACTCCACCACCACAGCGCGCCAAGGATCAGCGCCAGCCCGGCCAGCACGGGGTTTGCGATCGCACCCGGACGGCTCATGAACGGCGTCTCCATGCGACGGCGAGGCCGACGAGCATCACCGAGCCGGGCACCACCAGCATCACGCCGGCGCCGAGCCATCGCAGACCGGCGCGGGTGATGGCGAGACGGGGCGGGTCGATGGGGCGCGCGGGGATGTCGAGGCGCTCGCGGCGATCGAGCAGCCAGTTCATCGCGCCGAGAAGGAAATCGCCGTTCCCGCTGACGATCGCCCCGTTCGCAACGAAGCCGGAGTCACCCACGACGACCAGTCGGGCGGGCCGGATGCCGGCCGCGAGCGCGCCGGGTGCGCCGCGCTCCACGGCGGCAGCCACTGCGACCGGGCCAGCCCGGTCGCGCATCTCGTCGAACGACCAGGGCGGCGTGAGATAGTCGCGCTCCGCCCAGCCGCGGTCGCTGGTGAGCGCCAAGCGGACCGCGCGGGGGCGGTCGGCGCCGCCGGCGGGCGTGGCGGTGTCCGCCGCGGGCTCGACGGAGCGGGGCTGATAGAACACACAGGCCAGGTCGCGCAGACGGGCGGTGGCCCCGTGGCGGACAAACCGGCTGACCAGCAGTCCGCCGCCGAGCGTGCGAGTTTCATCCACCACGCGGTCGTCGCCGATCTCAAGGCCCCATCGGCGCAGCCATCCTTCCAGGCCGGTTTGCACGCCGCTGTCCAGCAGAATCAGAGCGCGGCCGCCGCGTTCCAGCCATCCGTTGAGCGCGTCCAGCACCGGCTGCGGGAGGCGCGAACGGGGACCGGCGATCCAAAGGGCGCCGGCGTCGGCGGGCACACCGCTGTCTTCGGAGAGCAGCAGTGGGCGCACCTCAATGCCGTCCTGTTGCAGGCGCCGGGCGGCGGAGGCGAGCCCGCGAAAGCGTTCAAGGTCGTCCACCGCCCGTTCGCCGTGGCCTGCCAGGGCGTAGACGACCGGCGGCCGGGTGCGGGTGACCTCGTGGATTGCGGAGCTGATCGCCGGCTCGCCGCGGAATGCGCGCGGCACCGTTTCGATGCCCGCGCGCGACGGCCGCCGTTCCAGCTCGTAGAGGGCGTCCGGTTCGATGATCCGCACGCGGTCGCCGGCCTGCACGACGATACAGCCGGCCGGTGCGATCGGCAGCCGGCGGGCCAGCTCGTTCACCGCAGCGATGTCGCGGTCAGGGTCAAGGCGTCGTACGCGAATCGCGCGCGAGGCGGCCTGGTACTCCGCCAGCAGACGCGTCACGTCGGCGAGCTCGCGGCCACCGCGCAGCAGCACGGTGATGTCCACGGTGTTGGTCAAGGAAGCGACGAGATGGCGAGAGACATCGGTCAGCGCGTTCACGCGGCCGCGGCTGAGATCCGCGCGAACGAAGCGACGCATCGCGAGCGCGTGTGCAAACCCCGCCGCCACAAGCGACAGCGCCAGAGAGGTCGTCAGGGATGCAACGGCGCCGAACTTGATCCGCCGCATCCGCCAGATGCGTCGCCGCATCTCTCGCTGACGCTCCGCCGCCGCTCTTAGCGCCATCGCCGCCACTCCAGCACACGATCGGTCGCGAACAGAACCCAGGCGATGTTGACGAGGTAGGCCACCAGCGGCCGGGTGTCCAGAATGCCGCGCGACCAGTCGGCGATGTGAACGACCGGCGAGATCCAGGCGCCCAGGCGATCGCCCGCCGGGATCGGCCAGAGAAACGGCACCCATCCCGCGAACAGCCAGCCCAGAATCAGCGCGACCGCCAGCACTCCCGCCGCGACCTGAGAACGCATGAGCGCCGACGCGAACAGACCCAGCGCCAGGCACCAGGCGCCGATCAGCAGTGCGCCGAGATAGGCGCCTGCGACCGCCGCCGGGTCCGGCGCGGGTGGCACCGCGGCCGCGGTGGCCAGCATCGGCCCCCAGGCGAGCGTCGGCAGGAGCATGGCGAGATACCAGAGCAGCGCGCCGGCATATTTGGCGAGCACCACAGCGGCGGGGCGCACTGGCGCAGTCATCAGCGTCTCGTAAGTGCCCGTCCGGTATTCTTCCGCAAACAGCCGCATCGAGAGCAACGGCGCCGCGGCGGCGATCGTCAGCAAGAACATCCAGGTTGAGACTTCGATCAGGCCGACGGCGCCGTCCGGCTCCGCCGCAATGGAGGCGACCGCGGTCCAGAAACCGGCTCCCGCCACCAACAGAAAAAGCGCCGCCACAATGTAGGCGCCGGGCGAACACAGGTACGCGCGCAGTTCGCGGCGCAGCAGCGTCAGAAAGCCCGTCATCGCGGCCCTCCCCGGCCGTCTGCGCCGGTCAACGCAAGGAACACCTGCTCGAGCGAGAGCTCCTCGCGCCGCAGCTCGCGGAGCGGCCAACCCCGTGCGGCGGCCAGCGCGGCCAGCGACGGCCGCAGGTCATCGCCGGCGGTGGCTTCGAGCTGCACCTCGAGCCAACCGTCGGCGAGCGATTCGGTCAGCACGTCCGAGGTGCCGGTCAGCATGGCGATCTGGCGCCGGACCTCCGCGGCGGGTGCGCGCACCTGCATCATGATCCGCCGGCGGCGGTGCAGTTGCGCGGCGAGCTCCGCCACTGGGCCGTCGGCGAGAAGACGACCGCGATGCAGGATCAGCACGCGGTGACAGGTCATTTCGATTTCGGGCAAAATGTGGCTTGAGATCAGCACGGTGTGCCGCTCGGCCAGCGCGCGGATCAGCTCGCGCACCTGGCGGATCTGGTTGGGATCGAGTCCGAGCGTTGGCTCGTCGAGCACCAGCAGCTGTGGCTCGTGGACCAGCGCATCGGCCAGTGCGACCCGCTGCCGGTAGCCTTTGGATAGTTCTCCGATCAATCGGCGCAGCACCGGCCGCACGCCGCAGAGCTCCGCGGCCTCGTCTACGCGAGCGGCGATACGAGCGCGCGGCACGCCCTTCAGCTCCGCGCGGAAGCGAAGGTACTCGCCGGCACGCATCTCGGGGTACAGCGCCGCGTGCTCGGGCAGATACCCCAGGCGGCGGCGCGCGCCGATGGGATCGTCGGTGACCGATCGCCCGGCGACGCGCGCATCACCTGCGGTCGGGCACAGAAACCCCGCGACCATGCGCAGCGTGGTGGTCTTGCCGGCGCCGTTGGGGCCGAGCATCCCGACGATTTCGCCGCGACGAATCTGAAACGAGACGTCCTCCACTGCGGTCACGCGGCCGAACCGCCGCGTCAGATGGTCGGCCTCCAGCACAATGGCGGAATCGGGGGGCATCAGTCGAGCGTCAGTGGCACCGATTGCGTGCGGGCCAGCAGGAACCCTTCGCCGCGGTCAAAGACCGCCACCGCCAGCCAGACCGTTGCGCCGGCCGGCGCGGCCTCCAACACCGCACCCACGTCGTCGAGCGTGGTGATGGCGCGGCCGGCGATCCGGAGCAGGCGGACGCCTTCGTGCAGGCCCGCGCGAGCCGCGGCGCTGCCTGGTCGCACCGCAACGATCACCAGCCCTCCCCGGATCGGGTCGTCCGGCGATGGCTCCGCGAGGTCGAGACCGAGCCGCCGCATCGCGAGCGCGCGGCCGTCGGGGCGGGGCACGGGGGCGGCGACGACCTCCGCGATCACCGGGCGTCCCGCCCGCTCGGTGGTGAGGGTGAGGCGGTCACCCGGCTGCACGCGAAGCAGTCGGCGATACACGTCGAGCAGCGAAGTGACGGCGCGGCCGTCGATCGCAGTCAAATGGTCGCCGGCACGAAGACCCGCTCCGCCGGCCGGTCCGCCTGCCTCCACGCTGGTGATTTCGATGCGCCCCTGTCGTTCGACCATGTCGACACCAAGCCAGATGCGTTTCAGATTGCGGGGGGAAAGCCACTCGGTCAGCAGTGCCCGGACGCGCCCGACGGGCACCGCGAAGCCGATGTTTTGACCCTCGGGCAGGATCGCGACGTTGATGCCGATCATTTCGCCATCCGCATTGATCAACGGTCCGCCCGAACTGCCGGGGTTCACCGCGGCGTCCGTCTGGAGAATGTCGCGGAAGATCACGCGATCGCCGTGCCGCGCCTCGCGGTTTTTAGCGGAGAGCACGCCGGCGGTGACCGTGTGCGCCAGCCCATAGGGGTTGCCCAGCGCGACGACCGGTTCTCCGAGCATCAAGTCGTCCTCTCGGCCGAAGGCGATTTCTGCCAGCGGTCGGTCGGGTTCGATCCGGAGCAGCGCCAGGTCATTCAGCTCGTCGCCCGCGATCAGTTGCGCGGTATAGGGGCGGCCGTCCACGAGTGTGACACGAATCGCAGTTGCGCGCTCAATTACATGAAAGTTCGTGAGGATGTAGCCGAGGGAGTCAATGATGACGCCTGAGCCCAACGAATGGCGCACCTGATAGCCGGGCATCGGGGGCTGACCCAACAGGTCGCGGAAAAAACGGTCGAACATCTCGCTGCGGAACTGCTGCAGCGGGTCGGCGGGTACAACCTTCACCAGTTGCTCGGTGCCGATGTTCACAACGGCGGGCAGCGCCCGCTGCACCGCTTCGACCAGAGGGGTGCGCCGCGCCGATCCCAGCGGTACGGCGGTGGCCGCGAGGGGGAGGGCGAGCCAGGCGGCGACAACTCGTGAAGCCGGGGACTGTGCGAAACGGCACATGCGCGCGAAAGTATGGCCGCTTTGAGTGGCGCCGACAACAACCTCCAACCCCGCTTGGCTTTCACCGCACCGTCGGGTGGCCGCGATCGGTGACTTCGCGGAGGCGCGCGGCGGCGGCAACGAGCCGATGCGTTGAGCGCAGGACCACGCACGGCGCGCGAAAAGGGCTGCCGCCTCCTCCTCTGCGCCTCGCGGCGGAACTATCTGGGGTCTGGCGGAACCGTTTCGGGGGGCTCGATACGAATCCGGAAGAACCGTGCGGAGATCTCCAACGGGACCGTGAAGCTGATGTCATCGAGGAAATACCACGGCGGATTTCCTCCTTCCGGTACCACGCTCTGCAGCGGCTTCCACGAGGCACCCGGTCGTCGGGCGGCTTCGATCCAGTACCGTCGGTGGCCGCGTCCTTTCCATCGCAGATGTGCAGTCAGACCATCGGGAACGACGGTGAGCTGGGTCAGGGCGAAGCACGCGCTGCGATCGTTCGGGTCTGTGCCGGCGTATCGCTCATCGCCGTCGCTCTGACTGTCCCCGTCAGTGTCGGCGAGGTTCGGATGTGTTTCGCCCAGCGCCGGCTCGAACCGGCCGTTCGCGTTTGTATCCTCCTCGCCGTCACGGAGGCCGTCCTGATCGGTGTCCGGATTGGCGGGGTCGGTTTCGCCGGGATCGCGTTCGCCGTTGCGGTTTCGATCTTCGATGCCGTCGGGCAGCGCATCGTTGTCGGTGTCCGCGCTGCGCGGGTCACTTTCCGATGGGTCCACTGCGCCGTTCAGGTTGCGGTCCTCGGTACCGTCCGGAATGCCGTCGCCGTCCGTGTCAGGATTCAGGGGATGCGTGCCGGTAGTTTTTTCGACGTGGTCGCTCAGGCCGTCGTGGTCGCTGTCGGCGGCGACCTCAAAGACGGTGGGTTCGCTCCACTCCGACCAAAGTCCGTCAGCGTCCATGTAGCGGACCACCCAGGTGTAGACGTGACCTTCCTGCAGAAGTCCGCGGGCGACCGCAAACGTGCCGGGGGTCGTGGGGCCGGAGGCGAGCACCTCGATACGTCCCTCCCGCACGAGGTACTCTGCGGCGCCGACGGGCTCGCCGTCGGGATCGCTGAAGTCGCTGGCGAACAATTTCGGCGAAGTGTCACCGATCTCGCCTCGCGGCCAGAGCGCCGTCGGCGTGAGCGGACGGTGGTTCACCCGCAGTGCTGCTCGGGCGGTCACGCAATTGCCGGCTGCGTCGCTGATCTCCATCTCGAGCTCGTGATGGCGCGGAGGGACACTGTCGGCCACCAGTACCCAGGAGGAGAGACCGGCGGGCAGTGGTGCGGAGAGGGACCAGGGCCCGCCGTTCAGCCGCTGGCGCATGCGAAGGTCCGGATTCGCATCGGCGACCTCCAGGCGGGCATGAATCACCGCACCGGTCGTCCAGTTGCGGCCGCCTTCGTCGCAGAGCCACAGCGAGGCGGTGGGGGGCTGACGGTCGAGCGTGATCGAGGCGAGCCGCAGCGGCGAGGAGCGGCCCTCGCCATCGGTGGCTGTCGCCTCGAACTGATAGCGTCCGTCGAGGGTCGTGGCCACGGTGCCGGTGCCCGACTCGATCGATGTGGGAGGCAGCGCGATGGGGACGGAGGTCACAGTGCCCGCCCATGGCCCGTAGTCCCGGCCGCTGGTCTGCTCGCGCACACGGATCCGGCAGGCTCTGAGGGGCCGGTCGTCCCAGACCGCGAATCGCAGTGTCACGGTGGGCGAGCGGGTGTAGGCGTCTGCATTGTTGATGGAAAAGTTGAACTCGGGAGGGAAAAGATCACGTCGCGTCTCCACGACGGCAACTTGGCTGGTCAGGCCCGCCTCGTCCACGACGCGCAGCAAGACGCCGCTGAACGGGGAAACGAACGGCAGATGCAGCTCGGGCAGCCAGTTCGTTGCCTGCCAATGTGCGCCGCCGTCAAACGACCACAGGGCCTGTCGCACACCCGCCACGTCGTCGGTGGCCAGCAGCCGGATGGACACCACACCGTCCTCTGTGTTCACGCGCACGATGGACGCCGTTTGGACCGTTGGTGCCACGAGGTCCACCACCACCGAATCGTAGTAGACGCGATCGAGTCCAGTGGTGAAGGGGTTGCGATACTGGACCGCAACGGTTTGGCGCCCCGCCCCAGCAACGGGGAGATTCGTGAGTACGACGGCGGGGCCGGTGTAGGTTGTCCAGGGTTCGGTGTCGCAGACCGAATCCGCTGCGAACCGGATCTGGCCGCGGCGGTCGTCGAGCAGGCGGAACGCGAGGGTCGCGCAGCCGATGGCGGGGTTGGTGTCCCCGGCGCGCCATCCGGAGCCCGGCAGAAAATCGTAGCGAAGCTGATGGTTGCCGTATTCGCTGTAGCCGCTGCCGACGCGCCAGAAGGACTGGGTGGAGACGGCGCCGGTGCGCGTGATGAGGTAGTAGGTGCCGGGAGAGAGGATGACCGCGCTAGGGAACGCGACGGTGCACACGCCGTCGGCCGGGAGAGCGGGAGGTGTGAGCGTTCCGACGGCCAGCGTCGGAGGCGCGCCGGTGGGCGAGTCGCCGAGCGAGCCGACCAGCCGCAGTTCGAGCGGGGCGTCGGGGTAGCCGGCGCAGGAGACCGCGACACGGACCGCGCCGACGGTGGCGGCAGTGGTCAGCACGAAACGCTGCGCGCGAGCTGCGCCGCTCGGTTCGCGGCCGATTTCAAGCGATTGGCCGTAAGCGGGCTCGTCGTACAGTGTCCAGGGCGGCGGCGGCCGGATAAAGACGTCCACCGGGACGTTGGTGCCGCCATAGAACGGTGCACCGCCCGCCAGCTGAACGAGACCGCTGGCGTCCACCGCGATCGAGTCCGACATTCCAACGATGTGACCTGACGCGTCGGTGACGCGCGCGGTGACGGTGACCTGGCCGACATAGCCGGACGGCGCCAGCGGCCAGGCAGGCAGGGTGGCGGCCGTTCCGCTCAGCGTAAACGGCGGGGACCATGTGACACCGTCGTTCGAGAGCTCCACGGTCCACCAGAGCGGTTCCGGCTGCGCAAGGCGGATCGTGATCGGTACGGTCGGTTCTCCCACCGAGATTGCGCCCTCCGCAATCTCCAAGGTACCGGAGGGCGCGACGGAGTCCCGCACGAACGAGATGGCGACGTTCGTCTGCAGGCCTGCGGGATCCTCTGCGTAGAGCTGCAGCGTGTAGCGTCCGTCGGCAAGGTTGCTGACGTTGAAGGCGGTCGCGACGAAGTCCTCGCGGTTGCTCGGCGTCGTCCACGGCATCCATCCCGCGGAGGCGACGATCTGGCTGTTGACGTTCGCGATCAGCCACCGCCAGCGGGCAACATCGCGATAGGGGCCGTCGGAGGGGCGCAAGTGCACGACAAGGCTCGTGACGACCGCGCCGTCGCGCGGGGGCGGCACCCAGTCCAGCACGGGTGGGCTGATGTCGCGGACGAGATACAACGTTCCCCACTCGTCCGCCCAGCCGGTTTCAGCGGTGTCGAGATCCATGTACTGGCGCACGACCGTGTTGGTTTGCCAGGTGTTATCCACGCGCAGGTCAAACGCGATGCGGCGAGGCTCGTAGAGCGGATGTGAGAACCGGCACTCGACGGGGCCTCGTGGCGGCACCCGTCGCAGGCGGAAGCTGCCGGTGGCGTCGGTGTTCGTCGTGCGGAACGATGGGACGCCGTACTCGACGGTGGCGTTGATAATGGGCAGGCCGGTCGAGGCGTCCCGGAGCCGCCCGATTGCAGTCTGGTACTGCGCCAGCCACGTACCGCGCAGTTCGGTGACGCCGCCGACATCGTGATGAAAAACAAACGCGCGATTGGCGTAGTCCCGGCCATCCGGGGCGCCGTTGGTGGGCATCAGGATCTCGAGCGTGTAGTCATCGGTGGGCACGCGGGGGAACCGGAAGGTGCCGCGGTGTTCACCGGGGGCCAGGCTGGAGGTTGTCCAGGCGGAGTAGCGGGGGCCATGCAGCCAGACCAGCAGCCCTGGAATGCCGGAGCCGGGCCAGGAGGGATTCGTGTCGACGATTCCCCGGACGGTTCCGCGTTCGGCGTGGACGTACACCGGAAACTGCACGTTGAAGTGGTTTTCTGGTCGTGGGTCCCCCATGCCGTAGACTGGCGCACCGTTCGTGTACTGTTTGACTTGGAGATAGGTCAGCGAGATCGCGATGTTGTGGCGGCCCTCGGAGAACCGGCAGGGGACATAGAGACTCATCGTCGAGTTCGGCGCCAGAATCGGCGCGGCACCGGGCGGGCCGAGCGCTGTCCACGGCACCAGGTTTGAGCCGTCCAGGTCCATGCGCCAACGGAGGATGGCGGACGGCTCCGTTGCACGAACGCCGAGATTCGCAATGGTCACGCGCACGGTGGAGGTTTCTGCGGCATACGCCCGACCGCTCTCGGCCGGATCGGGTGACGAGGGGTTCAGCGCGACAGCGGCCACGACCAGGTCCGGGAGGTTGGGTGTCTCCGCAATCGGCAACGTGATTTCCTGGGGGCGTCCGGCCGGCTGGACGGCGCCGGCGACGCTTTTCATGTAGTACGTGCCGTCGTGGAGGCGGGGGAGCGCCGGCGGCGCATACGACCCCGGTAGGAGGTTCGACCAGCGGTCAAAAATCGAGGGTGTGATCCACAGCTCGATTGGCGGGATCAGGGAGAGAACCAGCCCCATGGATTGGTAGAAGTTGTAGCAGTAGGCCGCGGAGACCATGAGCGGTTCGACGTCGCTGTAGGGGTTTTCGCGTTCGAGCGGGATATGGACCAGGACGTTCGTTCCGTACTGCTGACCGTAGCCGCGGAACCGCAGCCGATGACCAGCCGCCAGCACCTCGATGTGCTCGCCCTCCAGCACTCCCTCTGCGCACACATTGATTGCGCAGAAACCAAACTGCGCACGGTTGAGTGCATCCGCGGTGCCGGCGATCGCACGGACAATCGCGCGCGTGCTGCTGCCCAGCACTTCCGACAGCGGCAGCCCGACGCACTCGATCGCGTCGATGCCTCCCAGCAGTGAGGGGCCGAGAGGGGCTGGACCGTCCGCGGCGTATCGCACGCAGAAGTCCTTGCCGAAGTTCAGCACGGGCCGGTGAACAACGACCGGCCTCACTGCGACGCCGACCTCAAAACCGAAAATGCCGTAAAGCTCCGGCCGGTCCGAGTCCTCCGCGGGCTCGATCCAGATCCGCATCGGCACCAGGTTGCCCGGCCACACGTCGCCCGCGTCGTATTCGAACAGCGCGTTGGCGCGCAACGCGAACGCGTAGGGAATGTTGCCGACCGAAAAGAAGGCGCGGCCCTCGCTGACCGGCGGCAGCCAGATCCACGGGGTGGAGGGGGTGATGCCGAACGCCTCCCCCGCGGCGGACGCCTCATAGCTGAAATCGAATGGGACGGCAACGCGGTTGGTCGGGCCGGCAGGTGCCTGGCTCGTCGCGGCCACGAGTCCGGCCCAGGCGGCGAGGATCTGCCCTCGGCGAACCAACAGTCGCCGCACAGAGGACATTCTGCTCCGCCGCTCTCCGCAACGTCGCCGTGGGCGGCATCGAAAGGCGAGGGAATCGCACCGAGGCACCGCGATATCCTCCCTCGCCCACATGCTAGGTCGTGTTCGGGACGATGGTCAAATCGTTTTCAGTGCTGCTGTGGTCTTTCCGGCAGCAGCGCAACGGACACAGCGAGCGTCCGAACGGAGCAGGCGGGGCCCGATGAACGCGTGATGCGGTGCGCCAAAATGCAGATGCGCTTCAGTTCGGCAACGTTCCGATTTTGTTGGCGAGGTGTCAGCGCTGCTCGAGCACGACGCGGACCAGCGCGCAGTCACGGCGGTCGCCGGAGACCTTTCTCGACCACTGAGGGGCATCCTCGGTCGGGAAGCCATCATCGCCCACATAACCACCCGCGAGGATCGCGTTCTCGGCCGTGGTGATCGCATTCAGCTCGCTGCCGCCGGCGGCGTTCCCGTCGCCGCGGTCGGCGGCGTTGCCCCGGACGAGGGTCGCATATTCGAGCCGCGCCAGATCTGGTGAAAGCGCGAGAAGTACGCCGAACTGTCCCCACAGGGGCTGACCGTCGGCGCCGCGCGGCCAGGCCTGGGCCGCGTCGGGCGTGGTGAAAGCGTACCGGCCGCCGGTCGCTGCCGCCCAGATGCGGCCGGTGTGATCCACGGCGAGCCGGGCGATGCGCGCACCGGAGAGCTTGGGCCAGCGCTGCGGGCGCCCCTGGGCATCGAACTCACCCCGCTCGCGAATGCAGTGAAAGTACCAACCGGCGAGCACGCGGCCGGTGGCCGCGTCGAACCGTCCGATCCATGGTACCGAGATGTTGCCACTGTCGCCGATCAGGTCGCCGATGAGCCGGTATACGTTGGAACCGTGCTGCCAGGCTGCGACGAGAATCTCTCCCGTGACGGGATTCAGCCGGATGTCCTGTGCCTTTTGGTCCGGCGTGTGGACGCTGTCGCCCGGCTGGTAGGCGTTGACGGACCACTTGGGACGGCCATCCCGCGCCAGCCGCGCGACCAACAGATCGAAGCCGGGCTCCCGCTTTGCGCCCTGGATCTGGAAGTCGTATTGCATCGTGTGCGCGAGGACCAAATCACCGTCCGGCAGGACGGCGACGTGCCCGTCACTTCGAAAACCATGGGGCCAGAACCGTACGGGTGCCCAGCCCTCCGGACCGTCGTAGTCAAAGGGTGAGGAGCGCCCTTTCTGGTAGAACGCCATGTACTGACCGGGCTGGTTGAGCCAGTTGGCGTCAGGGTGCAGACCGATGGCCCATTCGCCCGTCCCTTCGAACGGGAGGGTGCGGCCGGACTCGACGTCGCCGCGGATCACGTACGCGCCCATACCGCGGCCCACGGTACCCGCGGTCCAGCAAAAGTTGCGGCCGTCGGGAGTAATCGCCAGCCCGGTGATCTCGCTCTGGTTCGGGCCTCCGGCGATTGCCCACAGCACCCGGTCGCCGGCCGGTGAGAGACGCAGCAGCGCGGTGCGGGTCTTCTCGCTCTTCGCGGAGGGCCAACGCTCCGCGCCCTCGGGGCCGAGCCAGCCGGCGAGGATGGCACCGCCATCTGGCAGCGCCGCGCAGCGGCTCACGACGAAGACGCCCGTGGGCCAGAGCGCGACGGCGTCCACTGCGGAGAGATCCGCCCGAATCTTCATTGCGAACGTGCACGGCCCGCGGAGATCGCCGTGGCGGGTCGTTTTTGACGCGGACGGCGCGGCGTCAGAATTCTGCAGACGGCCCACGAGCCAGAGCGCAGCCCCCGGCGCGGCGGCGAGGTCAACGATTTCGTCCCCATGCACCTCGACGGTAACGCGTCCGCGCGCGTCGCGGTTCGTGACGACCTCGTCCGGCCCACCGAACTGAAGGCGGGTGACGCGCGGCGTGGGCTGAATGGCTGCCTGTGTGGCCAGACGGCCGGCCGCGACGAGCACGGCGAGGCTCGCGGCAGGGAGATAGGGTCGATACAACATGCGGCGGTCTCCTCAGACTTCTCAGCGAATCCAGCGCAACACCGCTTCGGTGCGCGAGCGCACATGGAGCTTTTCGTAGATGCTTTTGATGTGGGTTTGGACCGTGAAGTAGCTGATGCCCAGCCTTGCGGCGACCTCCTTCGGGACGAGCCCCTCCGCGAGTAGGTTGAGGATTTCTTCCTCACGCGGCGTCAGATGGCCACGCGCCGGGGTGGGCGGCTCCTGACGAAACGAGCGAACCACCTTGCGGGCGATCTCGCTGGTCATCGGCGCACCGCCGGCGCGGACCTCCGCGATCGCCTCAAGGATTCGCCGGCTGTCGGCGCGTTTCAGCAGGTAGCCGCTGGCGCCGGCCTTCAGCGCATCGAACACCCGCTCCTCGTCGTCGTAGACGGTCAGCACGAGCACCTCCACCTCCGGCAGCAGTTCGCGGAGACGCGCGATGCATTCGGCTCCGGACATGCGGGGCAACTGGAGGTCCATCAGCACAACGTGCGGTTTGGCGAGCGGCAGTTCCCGCAGCGCGGTTTCGCCGTCCGGGCAGGCGGCGACACAACAGTACCCGGGGGCGCGGCTGATCAGGCGCGCGAGGCTCGCGCGCAACGCGTCGTGGTCTTCGACGATCGCAACGCGAATGGATTCGGGCCGGGGCACAGTCATTCCTTCAGTTTTTCATCGGCGGCGCGCGAGCGCCATCCCGCAGTTTGGGGAGAGACCGCCCCAAGGCGGACCTGCAGCACGACCGAAGTGCCGCCGCCGGGGCGGGATTCGAAACTGGCGCGACCGCCAATTTCGATCAGCCGCTGTTGGATGTTGCGGATGCCGGAGCGGCCGGCGGGCACGGCATCGGTGACGAGGCCGCGACCATCATCGCTGATTTCGATTGTGAGCATGGCCTCCGCGCATCGCGCGGCGAGCCGGATCTCCTGTGCGCCGGCATGTCGGAGCGCGTTCCGTGCGGCCTCCTTGACCGCCATGGCTAGGTGATGCCGCGCGGCGGCCGCGATCGGCCGCGCGGGAAGATCGGGCGGGACGTCCAGGCGGCACCGAACCGGAAGCCCCTCCAGGAGCCCCTGCACGATGCGGCAGCAGTAGGAAACGGTGCGATCCACCCGGTCGTTGGAAGGATTGACGGTCCAGACGATCTGGTCGAGCGCCTCGATCGCACGCCGTGACGCCTCGCCGATACGGGCGACCGCGTCCGTGCGGGCGGCGGGATCCTGTTCGTCCCGGCACATGTCGCTCATCAGCGCGATCTGGGTGAGGACGGCGCCGACGTCATCGTGGATGTCGCGCGCGATGCGGGTTCGTTCCTGCCACACCGCCTCTTGGCGCACGCTTTCGCGGAGACGTGCGCCTTGACGGCGCACAATTCGTTGGAGGACGAGCACCCATCCTCCCAGCCAGATCATACCGCCGCTGACCACCGCGATGACGGCGGCGAGACGTCGGGGCGTCCACCAGGGGGCCGGCCGCAACACGCGTACCCCGCCCGGCGGCAGCGCATGCACGCGAAGGCCCAGCGTTTCGGTATGGCCTTCGGCCGTCATGCGCGCGAACACTTCGGCGATACCGACCGCCTCGACCCATGCGCCCGGTGTCGGTGCTCCCTCCGGCGCGTGGGGGAGCGCGACTTCCGCGACGCCGTGCCTCGTCTGCATCAGCAGCCACAACCCGCTGGAATGTTCGCTGACGCCGATCACCTGCCCACTGAGCCGGACGAGGTCCGTATCGAACAACGCGGGATCTTCGTGTCGACTGTCCAGGTTGACGGGCGTGGGCGGGAGGCCGCCCGCGAGTCGCCGGAGGGTCGCATCCTGAAGCACCCACCGCTTGTCGAGAAGGATCGGATAGCCTGCGGCCTCGACGTGATCGCCGGGGGCGACGCGGTCCATGGTGGCCCGGCCGAGGTAGAGCACCGCCGCGCCCGTTTCGTCGCGCAGAAACGCGCGGTGCCCCCATTCCACCGCGAGCACGACTCCACGCACGCGGATTGGCGGTGAATCGGACCCCGCGGTGCCCCACCGTGCAATTTCATCGAGGCGGGCCAGCGGCAGGCCCTCGGGTGCGGGGGGCGGTGCGATCAGGGAGATATCTTCCCATGCGGCCGCATGCAACAAACAGCCCACCCATTCCCCGCGGCGGTTCACGATGGAACTCAGCACTCCGCGCGCCCTCACGCGAGCTCCCTCCGGCAGCCTCGCGTTGAGACCATTCGCATCGGGTGCCGGCGGTGCCAGGAGCGTCACTCGTCCGATGCCGGTGCCCAGTTCGATGCGGCTGAGCTCGCGGTCGGCTCGGCTTGCGCGAACAATGGCCTCGACCTCGACGCGTTGGTGTTCGTACCGGCCACCGACGAGGTCGCGGGGGGAGAGCGGAAGCGGCGGCGGCAGCTCGGCGCGACCGAGCCGTTCGACCTGAAGCCCCTGCGAACCGCCGGCGATGGCGGGAGACAGCCGCCCCGCTGCCGCCACACCTCGCAGGATCAACCGCTCCCCGAGCTGAGGAAACGGCGTCAGGTCATCCAGCTCACGCGGGTGTACTGCAGCGGCACCACTCGCGTCCTGCACCACGAGCAGCTTCTGGGGTTGGCGGGCGAGCGTGACCGTCGCGGTGACGCAAACCGAGGGCGCCGCTGCAAGTTCCGTCTGTGAGAGTTGCCGCAAGGCCTGCAATGTCGTCACCGCCGCACCGGCGCCGGCCCGCACGACCAAGGCCGGCAGGAGGGCGGCGGTTGTCCAGGCAAGCGGGCCATTCGCCTTCATTGCGCGAGTGTCGGACATTCGCAGCATAGCGTGGCGCGGGCGCCATCGCCAATGGCTTGTGTGGCGTGGCGCGCACTGATCGGCGCCGGCTCAATCGAGCAGAGGGCTGACGGGCCGTGCGAGCGAGGCGATCTCGCGGTACGGCCGAAAGGCTCGGAGGTTTTCGAGTCCCGCCAGAGGCTGCAGTTGGACGGGGACACCCGCCTCGACCAGGGCTGCGAACGCGTTCAGGCCGCCCAGCACGAGGATGCCCGCCCGCCCCTCGGAAATGGCGACGTCCAGCAGCGGCCGGCCCGGGCGCCCGACTTCCAGGATCGCGTGCACGTCCCGGTCCTGGAGTTCGCGGCGCACCCGGAGCACTTCCGGCACCGCCATCGCGGGGATTTCGCGTACGCTGGCGCCGACCAGTCCGCGACCGGTTCGTGCGGCCGCCTGGACGCGCGTGAGGCCGGCCCGGATGAACAGCTCGAGCGGGTCCACTGTGGTGCCGCGGTACTCGATCAGCTCGACGAATCGACGGGGCCGACCATCCACGAGTTCAAGCAGACCGCCGTAGCGAGAGGTTACGGGAATACCGAGTTTGAGCAGAATGCCGTTGACCGTGATGCTGCACATAGTCCCGAGCGCGATCTGGTCCGCAGGGACCGTGAGGCCGGCGAGTCGTTCGGATTCGCGCGCCAGGGCGATTCGGGATCCCATGGCCAGCCGGGCGCGCAGAACTGGTTCCAGCAGTGGTACCGCGCGGGAAAGATCCCGTGCGGAGAGCAGCGCGGTGTTCGCCACCACGGAGCCGGCCATCGTGCGCAGATCGAAAGTCATTCGATACCCGAGGTCGTCCATCCGCGCGGCAATGAAGCCCAACTTCTCCTCGGCATTGACACGCCGGGCTTCCTCCGCCCCCAACTCGGTGAGCCGCCGTCCGTGGCGCCGGTCGACCAAACGGGTCCAACCGGCGCGGTCAGTCCTCGACAGGTGGTAGCGCACCGATCGTGGCTGGAGGTCAATGCCGCGCTCGGCCAAATGCTCCGCGATTTTGGCAGCGCCGAGCGGCCGTTCCGCCGTCAGCAATGCGCGCAGAATCGCGCGTTCAATCCGCGCCGACCGTTCCGAACCGTCAGAGGTCACCCGGTGCCTCCCGCTTTTTCCCGTTGATCTTGCCGTTGCAAGCGCGCAGTTTCGAATGTGTGATCTCGATCCTACAATTGTTTGTCCCCAATATTACGGCAAATATGCCGTTTTGTGAATTGTCCGTCCCTCTGGGCACCCAGATGCAGCCGTGACTTGCGCGCAAACAAGCTAGAATCTGCCGGCATGAAATTGCCTTCGCGGCAATCGCAGACACGGAAAGGAGTGCAGGTGAGGTGAGCATCATTCAGAGCGTGCTGGAGCAGGTTGAGCGGCGCAATCCGGGCGAGCCAGAGTTTCTGCAGGCGGTTCGAGAGGTGCTGGAGTCGTTGGAACCCGTTCTGGAGCGTCATCGCAAGTATGCGGACGCGGCGATCGTGGAGCGCATCGTCGAGCCCGAGCGCGTGATCATTTTCCGCGTGCCCTGGCAGGATGACCGCGGCCGTATCCACGTGAACCGCGGTTATCGGATCCAGTTCAACAGCGCGCTGGGGCCCTACAAGGGCGGGCTGCGCTTCCACCCCAGTGTGAACCTCAGCATTCTGAAATTCCTCGCGTTCGAACAGATCTTCAAAAACTCCCTCACCACGTTGCCGATGGGCGGCGGAAAGGGGGGATCGGACTTCGATCCGAAGGGCAAGTCGGACGCGGAGGTGATGCGGTTCTGCCAGTCGTTCATGACGGAGCTCTTTCGCCACATCGGGCCGGACACCGATGTGCCGGCGGGCGACATCGGCGTGGGCGCGCGCGAGATCGGATTTCTGTTCGGCCAGTACAAACGTCTCTGCAACGAGTTCACCGGCGTGCTCACCGGCAAAGGTCTCAATTGGGGTGGTTCGCTGATCCGGCCCGAGGCCACCGGCTACGGCGCTGTGTACTTCGCGGAAGAGATGCTGAAGACACGGGGCGACAGCCTGAAGGGCAAGGTCTGCACCGTGTCGGGGTCGGGCAACGTCGCGCAATACACGGTGGAGAAACTGCTCCAGATGGGCGCGAAGCCGGTGACGCTCTCGGACTCAAACGGCACCATCCACGACCCGGACGGCATTGACGCGGACAAGCTCGCGTGGGTGATGGAGCTCAAGAACGTCCGACGCGGCCGCATCGCGGAGTATGCGAAGAAGTACCCGCGCTCGACGTACTACGAGGGTCGGACGCCCTGGCATGTGCCGTGCCAGTGCGCGTTCCCGAGCGCGACGCAGAACGAGATCACCGGCGAGGACGCGAAAACGCTGCTCGCAAACGGCTGCATTCTCGTGTGCGAGGGCGCGAACATGCCGAGCACACCGGAGGCGGTGGAGCTCTTCGTGTCGAAGAAGATCCTGTACGCACCGGGCAAGGCCGCGAATGCGGGCGGCGTGGCCACCTCGGGGCTCGAAATGAGTCAGAACTCGATGCGCATGTCGTGGGGCCGCGAGGAGGTGGAGGGGCGGCTGCGGGAGATCATGGTGCGTATTCACGCGGCGTGTGTGAACGCCGCGATTGAGTACGGTCAGCCCGGCAACTATGTGTTGGGCGCGAACGTCGCGGGGTTCACCAAGGTTGCGGACGCGATGCTCGACCAGGGGCTGGTCTGAGGCCGGCCGCGCAACACAACGGCGCCGCGGTTTGCCGCGGCGCCGTTTCGTTTAAGGAACCGTGCCTTGTGCTGTGCCGGCGGTGCGGCCAAAGTATCCGCATGGCGCTGATGCTGGGCATTGAAACCTCTTGCGATGAGACTGCGGCGGCGGTGGTTGAATCGGGCGGCCGGATTCTCTCCAACGTTGTGCACAGCCAGATTCCGCACCACCGGCCATATGGGGGCGTTGTGCCGGAGGTGGCGGCGCGGTTGCACGCGGAGCGGCTGCCGGATCTGATCGCGGAGGCGCTTCGGCGTGCGGGTACGAGGTGGGATCGGCTGGAGGGGGTAGCGGTGACGTGCGGGCCGGGGCTGGCGACGTCGCTGTTGGTGGGCGTTGCCGCCGCGAAAGCGCTGGCGCTTCGGCTGGGCATTCGGCTTTGGGGTGTTCACCACCTGGCCGGGCACTATGAGTCAGTGTTTCATGATCCGGTGTCGTGCGAAGAGGATCGCGAGCACCCGGCGGTGGTCCTGTTGGTCTCCGGCGGGCACACCTGCCTGGTGCGGACGGAGGGGAGGTCCCGCCCCCTCGTGGTTGGGACCACCATGGACGATGCGGCGGGGGAAGCCCTCGACAAGGCCGCGCGAATTTTGGGGCTGGGCTATCCCGGCGGACCCGCAATCGAATCCGCCGCTCGCAAAGGCAATGCTGCGGCGGTGGAACTGCCGAGGAGCGAAATTGACCCGGCGGACGTGCCCCCCGCTTCGGGGCTGGTGCCGGAGCTGTGTTTCAGTTTTAGCGGACTGAAGACCTCATTGCTCTATCGTTTCCGGGATGCAGCGGTCCGCGGGCCGGTGCTGACGGTGGCGGACTGGGCGGCGTCGTTCCAGCAGGCAGTGGTGGACGCGCTTGTGCTGCGACTGCGGCGGGCGATCGAGCGGTTCCGGCCCGCGATCGTCGGGCTGGCGGGCGGCGTGGCGCGGAATGCGCGACTGCGCTCGCGCTGCGCGGAGGAGGCCGCGCGGGCAGGTTGCCGTTTTCGGGTTGCGCCACCCGAGCTGTGTACCGACAACGCGGCGATGATTGCGTCAGCTGCACTGGCGGGATGGTGTGAGGTGGCCGATCCACCGGAGGCGCTCGACGTGCGACCCAGCTGGCCGCTCGGCTGACCCAGCGCGGTGAGGCGGTCGGGGATTGCGGAGGGCTACGCCGTTTCGGTAGAGTGACGGGCAGCTTGGTCGATTGGACCTCTTGGCGGAGACTTCCATGAATCGAAAGCTGGCGCTGGCGCTGGCGCTGATGGGCATCGCGGTACTCGTGATGCTGCTCAATGCGCGCGACACCGTCACGCTGAATCTGGCGGTGACGTCGTATTCGATGC
Organism: Kiritimatiellia bacterium; assembly: GCA_026417735.1. Taxonomy (NCBI): domain Bacteria; kingdom Pseudomonadati; phylum Kiritimatiellota; class Kiritimatiellia; species Kiritimatiellia bacterium. Next base: position 136,411 of record JAOACR010000020.1, on the reverse strand, counting down.
GCGCGGCGTTTGCCTACCTGGGGTTCGCAGCGGTCGGTGTCTTGGTGGGAGCGCTGCTGAAGTAACGCCGTCTCATCCCGGGGGCGGAAGGCGGGCCGGATCCAGCCCCTCGCGTGCGCGGATCGTTTCGAGCACTCGGGGCACGTACATCCGCGTTTCGATCGGCAGCGCGGGTGCGATCTCTTCGAACGTGCGCGCGTTGTTCTCTTGAAGTGCTGTGCGCACGCGGCGCTCGCCGGCGTTGTAGGCGGCCAGCGCAAGTGGCCAGGAGCCGAAGCGGGCGTGGAGCTGTCGCAAGTATCGCGCGGCGGCACCGGCCGATCGCGCGGGATTCTCACGCTCGTCCTCAGGTTCGGTTTGCAGGCCGAGCGAGCGCGCGGTGGCCGGCATCAGCTGAAAAAGACCCGCGGCGCCCCGGGGGCTCCGGGCGCGGGGATCGAACGATGACTCCACCTGAGCGATCCACACCAGCTCGACCGGAACGCGTTCGGCCCGGAACGCTCCCTTCAAAAGCGGTAGGAGTGTTTGCGCTTCGGGGGGGGGAGGCGGTGAGGCCGCCGTGCGCTTCCGCCAGAGAGCTGGGGCACTTTCGGCTCGAGCGCGGCGTGCTCGCACCGGCGCCGGTGGTGGGACGGGCTGTCGAACAGGTGGACGCCGCCAGGGCGGTGAGGGGGCGGGCGGACGCGGACGGACGGGCTGGAGCGGCGCAATCGCGATCGCTTCACGGGCTGCCGCGAAATAGTCAAGCCGCGCACGCAACCACGCGGCATAGGGTGCCAGCTCGCGAATCTCAGCGGCATGATCCGCCGCAAGGCGTAGCCACGGTTCCAGCTCCGCGAGCTGCTCTTCGGAGAGTCCCTGCAATGCCTCGTCTGCGGCCCGCAGCAGCACGAGCGCGTTCTGCCGGAGGTCTGCGGCCAGCTGCTCGGTCCACTCCGCCATCGCGCTGCCCATCCACGCGTCGAGCCGGTCGGCGACATCCGCCAGATCCTCCGCGAGGCCGTCCCAGTCGAGCGCGACCGCGCGGAGGGTGGCCCATCCTGTCGCGGCGGTGGCGGCCAGAAAGTGTCGCCGCGACAGCGCGGGAAAGTGGCGCAAGAGGCGCGGGACGTTCACGCTCACGAAAACACCCTACGGTGGCGGACCGCGCGGCGCGAGCCGGTCGCCAACTGACCGCCGCTCTCCTTTCGCGGTGGCCGGTGATCGTATAGCATGGCGCGCGATCATGGCGGGCACCGCACAGATGTGGACGCAGATCGCGGTGGCCTTCGCGGCCGCGGCCGCCCTGCTCGCGCTGGGGTACAGCCTGGTGAAGTACGAGTGGCTGCTGCGCGCGGCGCGCAGTGGTGCGGCGGATCTCGAGCCTCCGGAGCTGCTGGCGCTGAGCGTTTCGCGGCGCTTGCGGCGCGGACGGGGGCGGAGCGGTCCGTTCTGCGTGGTGCTGATCCGCTGGCGGACCGCGGCGGACAACATCGGACAGGGGGTTCGGGCACGCCGACTGCGCGCGATGGTCCGACGCACCGATGATGTGGTGGCGCTTGCGCCGGACCGCACGGTGGTGGTCCTGGACGCGCCCGCCGCGTGTGCGCCCATCGCCGTCGCGCGTTGGCGGGCCGTGCTGAACGAGGCGAGCGCGGCGGAGGTGGGCCCCGTGGAGTCGTTTGCGGGAGTCGCCGAATATCCGGCGGATGGTGAAAGCGCGGAGGAATTGCTTGCGGTGGCGGAACGGCGTGCGGATGCCGCGGCGGCGGGGGGGCGGACGGGTGTGTGTGTGCTGCCGGTGGACGGGGCGGGCGGTGAGAGGGCCGATCCGGCCGAGGATACGCCGCCGACGCCCGCGGAGCAGGCGATGCTGGATCCAGTGACCGGTCTGTTGCGGGCCGATCGAATGGGGCGGGCGGCCAGGAAGTTTATTTCGAACTGCCGGTACCGCGGGCGGCCGGTATCGGTGTTGCATGTGGATCTGGACCGCCTGGGTGCGATCAATGAACGTTTCGGCCGCGAGGCGGGCGACGCAGTGGTGCGGGCGTGCGCGGACGCGCTGTCGGCGGCGCTGCGCCAGAGCGATCTGCTGGGGCGAGTGGGGGAGGACGAGTTTTTGGCGGTGTTGGACTGTCCGCTGACGGCGGCGGAGCAGGTGGCGCGGCGGCTGATTGAGAGCGCCCGTTCGTCGCCGGCGCGGCTGGGCGAGCTGCGCCTGCCGTACGGCATTCGGGTGGGGCTGGCTGGGATTGGTGGGCCGGTCCGGCCCGCCCATGTGTTGGATGCGGCAGCGGTGGCCGTGCAGTGGCTGCGTCGCCAGGGACCCGGAACGTGGGCGGTGTACCGACCGGAGATGCAGCGGGGGCAGCTGGAGGAACGGCCGGTGGAGGACGTCTGGTGATGAACGCGGGCGGTTCCGCGCGCTCTCCCGACGGGCTGCGCCTTGGCGTGAACGTGGACCACATCGCGACGCTCCGGCAGCTGCGGGGGACACCGTATCCCGACCTACTGCGGGCGGCTCGCGCGTGTGCGTCCGCGGGCGCGCACGGGATCACGGTGCATCTGCGGGAGGACCGGCGGCACATCCAGGACGCGGATGTGCGGGCGCTGAAAGCGTGGGGCGGTCTGCCGCTCAACCTGGAAATGGCCGCCGTGCCGGCGATGGTCGAGTTTGCGCTGTCGGTGCGACCAGACGAGGTGTGCCTCGTGCCCGAGCGGCGGGCCGAGCTGACGACCGAAGGCGGCCTGGACGTTGCGGGGAGGCGCAAGGAGCTGGCGCCAGTGGTCCGCGCACTGCAAGGGGGGGGAATCGAGGTCAGCTTGTTCATCGAACCGGAGCCTGCCCATCTGGAGGCCGCCGTTGAGATCGGTGCGCGGTGCGTCGAACTGCATACGGGCCGCTATTGCAGCGGATCGCCGGCGGTGGCCGCCGCAGAGCTGGAGCGGCTGGTGCGCGCGGCGGTCCGCGGGCACGAACTGGGGCTGCGGATCAACGCGGGTCATGGCATTCATCTGGGCAACCTGCGGGGGATTCTTGAGATCCCATATCTCGACACCCTCAACATCGGACACAGTCTGGTCTGCGATGCGGTGTTCGTCGGCCTCGAGGCGGCGGTGCGCGCGATGCTGGAGGGGATGCGGGCTTATCGCGGGGGGCGTCGATGAGCTCGCGGCGGCGATCTCGTGCGACGGGGCCGGAATCCGAAACGCTGCTTGGCATCGGCGTGGATGTCGTGGAAGGTGAGCGCGTCCGTCAGGCGATTGTGAACTGGGGAGACCGCTTCCTCTCCCGGGTGTTCCGCGGCGAGGAACGCGCTTACTGTGAGGGTCAGTCCGCTCCGTGGCGGCACTATGCCGGCCGTTTCGCGGTGAAGGAGGCGGTGGCAAAAGCGTTCGGCACCGGCATCGGGGATCGGGTCGGCTGGCGAGATGTGCAAGTGATCCGCGACCCCCGCAGCGGCGCGCCGGGTGTGCGGCTCTGTGGGAATGCGGCGCGATTGGCCGCACGGATGGGGGTGAAGCGAATCCACGTCAGCATCACCCACAGCCACACGCTCGCAATCGCGGTGGTGGTGCTGATCGGTCGGCCCACGGAGATCGCGGCCGGCGCGGGTCTCCTCAGCCCTGCCAGTCGGTCTTGTCCACCGTCGTCTTGAAGTCCGCGGTGACGACGGCGGGCACCTCAGCGTCCCCCGCGGCGGCGAGGTCTCTTGGCGTGGGTTTGCCGACATAGATCAGGCCGTGCATTGGGCATTTTTCAACCGCGGCGTCCACGCCTTCGAGCGCGTCCGGATCGTAGGCGTCGTAGTCGATCGTCGGCAGGTTGCCGTCGCGAAACTGGAAAATCGGGCTCCGTTTCCCACAGGCGCGGCAGCCGATGCAGCCCACGGTGCAGACGTCCTTGACCTCCTTGCCGAAGTCCTTGTTCGAACAGGCCACCGCAAGCATGCGGTCGCGCTTGAACGGCACCATCGTGATGATGTTGCGGGGGCACACGCGTGCGCAGGCGCCGCAGCCGGTACAGGCCTCGTAGTCCACCACCGCCAGACCGTCCTCGATGTGGATTGCGTCGAATGCACAGGCGCGAACGCAGTCGCCAAAGCCGAGGCACCCGTAGATGCAGCCCTGCACACCGGCGACCAGGTTTGCGGCCGCGCAGCTGGGCTCGCCCTCGTACGGAACACGCTGCAGCCGGTCATTCAGTTTTGCGCGGCAATGGACGATTGGCCGCTTCGGCCATGAAGGTTTCACGTCCAGGCCCATGATCGCCGCCACCGCCGCCGCAACTGAAGGCCCACCGACGGGGCACTTGTCCGGCAGCTCCCCCTTCAGCACAACCGCCTCCGCGTAGCTGCCGCATCCCACGTAGCCACAGCCGCCGCAGTTTGCACCCGGGAGCGCGGCGAGAACCTCGTCCACGCGCGGATCCACTTCAACCCGCAGTGCGTCTTTTGCCCAGCCCAGCACGTAGCCGGCACCGACCGCCAGCACCAGCATCGAACCGCCCGCCAGCCCAATGACCACCGGATCCATAGGCGCAACAGTATACTCCGCTGCTCACCGTGTTCTCAAGGACTTCGCCGCTCGCCATTCCGCCGGTGCGCAGCGGATCGACATTACCAGCTGGTGATATCGTCGTAGGAGGCGGAGTTCTTGGGATCGCTTTTTCCGTTCGGACCGCGGGACCAGACCGCGACGTTTTGCCCCGGCAGCGCTTTGTAGACGCCATCCGGATCGTGCGCGTCGCTAATGCTCAGGTTCATGTCGCTGTCCAGAGCGAAGCGGTAGGGGTTTCCCCAGGGGTCCACCATTGCGCCGGCGCTGTTGGTGGCGATGCCGCTGATCTTGAGAAAGACGCGACCCCGGGGATTCCGCTCACGTTCGTCGGGATGGGCGGTGAGCACCTTCACCATTTGCACGCTCACATCGCCCTCCAGCGCATTCGGCACCGGCCACTTGCTATACTCTTCGAGATAGGCTTTCAGCGCGGAGTGGAGCGCTTGCACCTCGATCTCCGCCCGCCGGAAGTCCGCCGCCTTCTGTGCGCGGTTCAGCATCGGGAACACCAGCGCCGCGAGAATTGCAATGATGCTGATGACCACCAGCAGCTCGATCAGCGTAAACGCGGAAGAGCACCGCGTCCTCGCGCCGCCTCCCGCATCGGTCTGTGAGTTCATCGCCGCGGTCTCCGCAGATGGCGCACCCGCCCGCTGGGGCCACTATGCCATCAGGCGGGCGCGGTTGCAATCGCAAGCCTCCGGCCGATTTGCTTTCCCGGCTGCATATGCCAGAAAGGTTGGTGCGCCTACCGTGCGCTCAGCTCCTTATTCTTTGCGCAGGTGCAAGATGAGCGGACCGCGTAGCGCAAGTGAGACGCCGACGCATACCGCGATTGCCGCGGTTACAGCCAGCGAGAGCGCCGCGAGGCCGCCGACGCGCAGCCAACCGAGCCAGGCGGCGGTTCGCGGCGGAAACGCCACCAGCGCCGCCAGAAAGCCGGCGCCGAGCGCTGCCCAGGCCTGGAACCAGTGTTCGGTCGCGGCGAGTCGGCGCAGCTGTTGCGGCGTCCACCCCAGCGCCAGCAGCATGGCCAGTTCACCACGGCGTTCGATCAGCGTTCTCCATGCGAGTGCGCCGAAGCCGAGCGAACCGAACGCCAGGCCGAGGACACTGAACGCGAGGAAGATGTCGAGATACGCGCGCTGCACGTCGAGCAACGTGTCGAGTCGGTCGCGTGTGGAGGTCCACGTGAAACCCAGATCTTCGAAGCGTTCCGAGAGCTCCGCGCGCAGGCGAGCCCTCTGGTCGGAGGGCGCCTCGATCAACAGCATGCGGTGAGGGGCGGAGGGGAAGCGTTCGACCAGACGGCGTTCGTCGATCAAAATGGATCCCTGAAAAATGGTATCGTCCAGAAGGCCGACCACGCGCAGCGATAGGGTGCGGCCCCGTTCGTCGGTGAGCGCGAGGCGGTCGCCGATCCGCAGCCGGAGTCCCCACGTGGCGACGGACGCATCCAACACCGCGGGAATCTCGTCGGGAGGAGAGGCGGCGAGCAGCGCGGACCATGGGCGGTGGGCGGGTACGCCGGCCGGGCGCCGCCGCCAGCGGAAGGCGCCGAGTGCGTCAAACAGCTCTGCGGGTACGCCCAGCAGCGGCGGGCGATCCACGCGCTGAATGTTGCGGCAGTCCGCGGGGGCACCCTCGACACGGCGCAGAGGGAGGATGCGCACGCCGGCGGTGTCCAGCCACTTGTCCAGACGCCATCGGCGCCGGCCCTCAGGAGAACGGGGGTCTTCGGGAAGCGGGAGAGACAGTTCCGCGATCGCGCAGAAGCCCCCAGCGGGCGAGGTGCGGGACTCGGTGTTGGGTGTGCGGGGCCGATGGGTTTCGACCGCGAAGACAACGAACCAGCCACAGGCGGGCACGAGGATCGCGGTAAGCGCGCGCAGGGGATGCCGTCGCCAGCTGCGCGGTCCGAACGCGGCCGGGTTCGATCGGTGGCGGGCGGGCGATTCCGAGGCCAGCCATGACCTCAGCGCGAGCGTAATGGTGGCGAGCACGGCGGCGCCTGCGGCCAGCCGGGCAAGCGGGCGCTCGTCGGCGGAGAGCTGACCCACCACGGCGAGCGCGAAGGCGAGGGCCGTCCCAATCGCGGGCGGCGCCCATCGTCGCGGTGTCGTGCGCCAGCTCGGCGAGACGCGCCGTCGCGAATGCTGCTCGCACAGCGACGCCTGGAGCGGCCGCATCGCGGTGTGGTGCAGTACCACGCGCGCGGCGGCGAGCATCGCGATCGACCAGCCGGCGGCGGTACCGTTCGCCAGCGCGAGGAGCGGCAACGCGAGGCTCAGCGACGCGTCGCCGGTCGCATCGCGCCAGATCGTTTGCAGACCGACCAGCAGCGCCCACGCGAGGCCAATGCCCACAATCGTGCCAAGGGCGGCGGCCAGCAGCGCGACCACGGCGGTCTCGCCCAGCAGTAGCCGGCTGATCTCGCGCCGGCCAAATCCCAGAGCGGCCAGCAGCCGAATTTCGGCGACACGGCCGTGCAGAGCCGCGGCAAACATCCACACCTGCAGCAGCACTGCGGAGGCGAGCAGGAAGCCGCCGAGTCCGAGGAATAGCAGCGTGAAGTCCGGCCCGCCCGACGCGGCGCGGTGTGCGGCGGCGCGCAGGTCCGTGAACTCGGCCGCCAGCGGAACCCGCGCCGCCGCACGCTCGATGTCGGTGAGCGAAGCCGGCGCCGGCCAGCGGAGCGCGGTCGCGACGCCGAACCGGTTGCTCCAGAGCGCTGCGGCGGTCTCGTACCGGAGCCAAGCCTTTGGCGCGCCGCGCCAGCGCGCCCAGTCGTCCTCGTCCGCGGGGCGAATGCGCGAGAAGTCCAACGGGAACGGCGTTTTCCAGTCGCGACATGATGCCGCGGTCGAAACGCCGGGCAGTTCGGGCACCAGCGAGGGATCGCGCGGATGGGTCACCACCGCGCGAACGCGAAACACGGTGTGGGTTTCGATGAGCTGCTGCCGGCCGTCGAGGATGAAGTACTCTGCGCGGATGGAGCCGCCGGCGAGCACGCCGAGGTCGTGTGCGAGATCCGCGTGCAGCACGATTTCGTCGGCGGCAAGATCGGCGGGAACCGGTTCGCTCGCGATGCCCGCCGCAAAGGAGTAGGGCACCGATCGGTCGCCTGTGCGCCATGCGTTCACGAGGTAGGTCAGCAGTGGCCGGCCCCCGGGCAGCGCGTTTGTAAGCGCTGCGAGCGTGAGCGCGTCTAAGAAAACGCTAGCGGAACGCACCTCCACGCCGCCGCCAGGAAGCGCCCGACACGCGAGATTCCGTCCCGCGGGCCCGGCGGCCCTCTCCACCGCGCGGCGAACGTCGTCCACCGTTCGCATTCGCTGCGTGCGCTTCAACAGCAGCACGTTTGCAGTGCCCGGGCGCCCCGCCAGTTCGGCAAGTGTGTCGCGCCGCACAAACAAGTTCAGAGGTGGCAGGGACGAGGGACGCAGATCGAATCGTCCGCCGGCATCATCGGGCAGGATGCGTCCCACCTTCATGCGCCTTGCGGACCACACCGTCGGTGCGCCGCCAAGGGGTACATCGGGGGGGAGCGCGGAAACCACCGGCACCCGAAGGATCAACTCGTCGCCTTCGCCCAGCTCCAGCCGGTTTGCGAGAGCGCGCGACGGCCAAGCCTCGTCGTCCGATGGTGCTTCCGCGCCATGACGGCCGGTGAACAGTTCAAAAAAGCGTTCGTCGACGCCGACCACCCGAACGTGGTCTGCGCGCAGCTTGCGGTCCGGCGCGGTGGCGGTCCCGTCGAGGAGCAGAGCCCGGCTGAGCTGAGCGCCCGCGGGCCCTCCCTCTGTGTCGGGGAGCTCCGCCGGCAGCGGCGCCGGGGCGGCCAGTTGGACTGCGAATTCCGCGGCGCCGAGACGCAGCCGGGCGGCGCGCTGCAGACTGCTGCGCACGGAAGCGCCGACCAGCACGGCCGCGGTGAGGGTCATTGTGGCAACGCTGCCGCCCAGCAGGGTGCCGAGGTGGCGGCGCAGATGGAACCGCGCCGAGCGCACCAGCCATTGTCGGCGAGTCATCACGCGAGGGGACGGAGCCGGCCGTCGTGGAGCGTCCACTGGCGGGGCAGGCGGGAAGCCAGCTCGGCGGAGTGAGTGACGACCACCATCGCAAAGCGAAGCGAGGTGTGCAGCTCCATCAGAAGCGATGCGACCGCCGCCGCAGTGGTGCGGTCGAGGGACCCGGTCGGCTCGTCTGCCAGCAGCAGTGCCGGGCGGCGGACGAGTGCGCGGGCGAGCGCGACGCGCTGCTGTTCGCCGCCGGAGAGTTGTGCCGGACGGTGATGGAGTCGCGGTGTCAAACCGACGCGATCGAGCAGCTCGCGCGCGTACTCCTCCGGCACGGGGCCGCGCCGGTCCGCGAGCAGCGGCAGTAGCACGTTTTCCAGAACCGTCAAGTGGGGCATCAACAGGTGTTGCTGGAATACAAACCCGACACATTCCCGCCGCACGGCGGCGAGCGTAGCGTCGTCGGCGCGGGTCAGGTCGGTGCCTTGCAGCCGGACCGTGCCGGCGGTGGGGATGTCGAGAGCTCCGGCGAGATTGAGAAGCGTGCTCTTGCCCGAGCCGGAGGGACCGACGATCACCGCGGCCTCTCCCTCCTCCAGACGCCAGTCCACACCGCGGAGAACCTCGACGGGGGGCCCCCCGTCCGGTCCCGGATATGATTTGTACACCTCGCGGAACTCGAGCAAGGGAGTCATGGCCGGGCGCCGACTTCTTTCAGCAGTTCCACCCAGGCCGCTGCGATTGCGGTGGGGGAATATGTTCGCATGACCGCAGCGCGGCCAGTGGCGCCGCGTTCGCGGAGGCGGCAGGGATCGGCCAGCAGTGGGCGGAGCGCCAGCGCGAGCGCTCCCGGCACCGACTCGTCGTAGAGCCATCCCCCGCCGGTGGTCCGAACGATTTCGCCGAACGCGCCGCGGTCGGGCTGCACCACCGGCACGCCCGCTGCGATCGCCTCGAGCAGTTGCAGGCCGCCACCGTCCTCGGTGCGGGAGGGGACAGACAGAAGCGAAATGTTTCGGTGGAACTCGTCCGCGCGCGCAGGGTCGAGCACGGTTTCAAAAACCGCGTCGTCCAAGTCGCCGGAGGCGGCCAGGCGCCGTTGCCAGCGCCGCAACGCGGCCTGATCCGAGCGCAGCGCACCGCCGACCGCGTAGAGGCGCAACCGTCGGAACTCGGGTGAACGGCGCAGGGTGAGCCACGCGTGGATGACCTCGTCGAGACCGAGCGACGCGCAGAGGCGGGCCCGGTAGCCGATGGCGGGTGTGGCAGGGGCGGGCGCGGGCTCGGCGGGCGCCTCGACCGGCGGGCCGATCACAGTGATCGTTCCGCGAGGCACGCCGAGCCGGGGTGCAAAACGGTCCGCAAATGCGCGGGTCACGGCGACGAAGCGGTCAACCGCGGAAGCGCGCTCGCGCAGTTCCGCTTCCACGGCGTCACGGTTGGGGAAAGGGATCGCATCGAGCCAGACATCCTCATCTTGCAGCAGACAGAGAACTGGCGAGCCCGTCTCGCTCCGGAGGCGGCGTGCGAGACCCACCAGCAGCGCGTTGGAAAGGACGATCGCGTCGGGGCGGCCATCCATCCGGAACCACGAGACAAGCCGTTCCAACTCGGCAGCCTGGCGGCCGCTTTCACCGCGCAGCATCGAGAGGGTCATCGGACCGAGCCGGCGCGGATTCACCGCCCCTGCATGTGCGGCGGCCAGCCGCAGTCCCCACGGCGCATCGAGCCAGCGGGCGATGCGCGGCCATCGGCGCGCGAATCCGGGAAACCACTGCTCCACTGCGACGCGGATTGCCCCGAACTGCAGGGGCGCGCTGCGGGCCACCTCACCAGATCCCAAACTGATCGGAAAATAGAGCGGGACAATCACCACGTCCACGCCGGCCGCGCGGAGTGCGCGTGCAAGCGCAAGGTCGCGATGGCAGTTCTGGCAGTAGAACCGGCCGCCCGAACCCGCCGTGACGATCGCCACTTTCACAGGCTCATCGTACCGCCGTGTTCGCGACCCGACAACGAGGGGCTCAGCGAGGGGGGTGGCAGCCGGCCGGAGACGGGGCCAACGGAACCCGCTCTGCAGGACCGAGAGGGCAGGGGTGATCGTCCGCCGCTGCCGCGCGCCGGCGGCCGGCTTCAATCGCGCGCCGAAACCGGCCACGATGCGATCGCGCCGGAACCGCGCGGCGTCATCGCTACCCCGCCCAGGGAGGCGTCGCCCCCATTGTTTCAGCTCGTCGCAGACAGTGAGGGTTCGTGGCTCCGGCGCAGAGTTTGCCCCGCGGGACGCACCGGCAGTGTTCCCATGGTTGGATCGTCCGGACGCGGAGGCTTCCAACCCTTGGAGGGGGAACAGGTCATCTTCCTCGGCGCCTCAGCGCGGTGCCAGACGATCCCGGAGCGGATACGCCAGCTCGTTCAGCGCACGCATTCGAACCAGCAGCTCCGTCCAGGGCTGATAGGTCGCACTGACAATCCCTTTGTTCGAATCCCGGTTGGAAGGGTCCGCCCGGGTATCCGCGGGGTCGTTGTCCATGTACTTGAACCAGTGCCAGCCCACGCAGTCGGGCGAGCGGAGCAATGCGAGGGTGAAGTTTTGATAGAACAGACCGCGATCGCGCTGAGTTTTGACGGTCCAGCCGGCGCCGCTCACGTTGTCGAGGCCGGAGTCCATTCCCTTTGCGTACCATTCCGTGATCATCACCGGACGCTGGGCGGCGGTGGCCCACTCGGCGATGCGCGCCGCCTCTGGTGTCCAGACGCCGTACCAGTTCACGGAGATCACGTCCACATGGCGCCCGGCGGCGCGGAATAGTTCGGGTCGGCGCAGGTCGGCGCCATGGAATCGGGCGCCGAGATAGAGGTGGCGAGGGGCGGCGGCGCGGATCGCCTCCGCGCACAACCGGAAGTAGGTTTCCGCGAGATGTTCGAGGAAGGCGGCGCGGTCCGCCGTCGTTGGTTGTTCGGCGGGGCTGTTGGGCCGCCGCGCGCGCAGCCATCGAACCGCTTCCTCCCGTCCGGCGGTACCGGCTGGCAACGCGAGGTGACGCTCCAGCGCGTCCTCGGGAAACGGTAGCTCGTTGTCGGAGAAGTGCCCCACGCACAGCGGGTCGTCGCGGATCGGCGCGAGGATTTCCGCGGCGAGCATTCGCGCAAACTCGGCAAAGCGGGGATCGAAGACCGGGATGCAGTTGTTGCTGTACGCGAGATGTCCGGACACCTGCCAGGCGCCGTGATACCGTCGGCCGAACGAGCCCATCAGGTTCAACTGCGTGGTGTAGGGCATGGGGCGGCGGACCTGCCGCAGACGCGACCAGTCGGACCAGCAGGCCAGCGTATTGAAGCCGTGTCGCCAGAGCAGATCGGTGACCTCCTCCGCCCACCGCTCGATGGAACCAAACCGTTGCCGGAGCGCCTCCTGGCTGCGCGGGGAGCGCCCCGTGGAGACGCTGCAGATTCCGATACTGAACCATTCGCAGCCGTCCGGGTCGGCAAAGATCCAGCGGCGGCCGTCGCGGAGTACGCGGAAGCGGCCCGGTGGCGCGATCACGCGGTCGGCTCGGCCGCCCCAGCGGTTTTGAGGTGGCGCGCGAAGCTCGCCGATGTCCTCGACGCTGGCGAGCGAGCGCGTTTCCATCCATTGCCATGCGGAGTCGGTCGTCCGGCGCTTCGCCTCAACCCGCACCAGGAGCGGATCAACCACATCGGCCGCACCGGCGCGAGCAACGATGAATACTGCAGCGGTCGCCAGCAGTACCGCCGGTACCGTGCTGGAACGTCCGCGGGTCACGGCAACTCGCGGATTCGAATGTTCCGCCATCGCACCTCGAGGCCCGGCTCCTTGTGACTGTGGACCTGAAACCCAATAAACCCTTTCGCAACGCGGGCGTCCCGGGCCTCCACCCGCAGCTCGCCGTTCAACCAGGTGCGGATCGAGTCGCCGTGGCACTCGATGCGGACGCGGTTCCAGTCGTCCACTTTGGTCAGCCGGCGTCCCTGTTCGGTGAACGCGGCGCCATCGCCACCGGCGAAGCCGGGAAAAATCCAGCCGCGGCAGCCCTCTTCGTACAGACCCGCGCTCCAGAACCGCGCACGGTGGGGGTCGTTGTCGATCTCGACCTGATAGCCGTGCACCCGGCCGGCCGGCACGACGATCTTCTTGCCTTTGTGCTCCACTTCGACCGGACGATCGAAGCACTGGCTGCGGATCTGCACTCCCGAGTTCAACTTCGGAGCCACGAGGTATTCGAATTCGAGCACAAAATCGCCGTACTCACCGGGCGGACAAAGGAAAGAGTTCGGCTGACCGGTGACCGTTGTGCCGACGAGGCAACCGTCCTCAATCCGGAAGCGGGCATGTCCGCCGCGAAGGACCCAGCCGTTCGTGGATACCCCGTCGAACAGGAGCCGCGGTTCTCCGGCGGCGGCGTAGAATGTCACGAGCATCAGAGCGATCGCGAAGGACCACGTGCGGCAATGCATCGGCAATCTCCTCATTGCGGTTTAGGTTGTTGGGCAGTCTATCAGGTTTCGGGCCCCTGGCCGAGCGATCGCGGCGGGCGCGGGGGAGCGATGCGGCGAAGGATGCCGGGTCGTGTGGGGGAGGGAGGGCGACGGATGCGCAAGGAGCGGCAGGCTGATATAGTCCGCAGCGGAGTTGTATGACGATGGACAATGTGATCATTCTGGGGTCCGGCTCAGCGGGCTACACCGCCGCGATTTATACGGCCCGGGCGAACCTCGAACCGCTGGTGGTCGAGGGCCCGCAACCGGGGGGGCAGCTCACGACGACCACGGAGGTAGAAAACTTCCCCGGCTTTCCGAAAGGCGTGGACGGATTCGAGCTGATGCATCTGCAGCGTCAGCAGGCGGAACGGTTCGGTGCTCGAGTGGTGTCCGGTTCGGCGGTGGCGGTGGACCTCAGCGGTGAACCGCTGAAGGTGACGCTCGACAACGGGCAGACGCTGAAGACCCGCACGTTGATCATCGCGACCGGTGCGCGCGCGAAGTATCTCGGGCTGCCCAGCGAGCAGGCGCTGATCGGCCACGGCGTTTCCGCCTGTGCCACCTGCGACGGCGCGTTCTTCCGCGGCGTTCCGGTATGTGTGGTGGGCGGGGGCGACACCGCGATGGAGGAGGCGACCTTTCTGACTCGTTACGCCTCGGAGGTGATCATCATTCATCGTCGGGACAAGTTTCGGGCTTCACCGATCATGGCGCAGCGAGCGCTCTCGAACCCGAAAATCCGGGTGATGTGGAACTCGGTGGTGGAGGAGGTCCATGATCCCGCGCAGCGAAAGGTCGTGGGCGTCACGGTTCGCAACGTCCTGACCGGCGAGAGGTCTCGGCTGGAGGTTGGCGGATACTTTTGCGCAATCGGCCATGAGCCGAACACCGCGATCTTTCGGGGGCAGCTGGAGCTCGACGCCAACGGCTACATTCGGACGGAGTTCACGCGGACCTCGCGGCCGGGGGTGTTCGCCTGTGGTGATGTGCAGGATTCGGTCTACCGCCAGGCGATCACCGCAGCCGGCAGCGGCTGCATGGCCGCGATCGAGGCGGTCCGTTATCTCGAGGCGCGGGGCGGATGACCGAGGCACCGATGCCTCCTGCCGCGCGCCCGCGGGCGCTGGCGACCTACCGGCGTCTGCTGCGGTACGTGCGACCGCATGCGGGGCGGCTGGCGGCGGGCGTCGTCGCAGGCTTGCTGTTCGCGGGTTCCACAACCTCGATGCTGCTGGTGTTTCGCCATCTGCTCACCACAGTGTTTGTGGAGCGGGTGGACAACCTGAGGGCGGCGCTCGCGATCGCGGCCCTGATGCCGGCATTGGCGGCGGTGCGCGGCGTGGGGTTTTTCGTCAGCCGCTACCTCGTGGAGTGGGTGGGCCATCGCGTGGTGATGGACCTGCGGGTGGCGATCTTTGACCACTTGCAGGACCTGTCGCTCGACTTCTTCACCCAGAGCCGCACAGGCGAGCTGATCTCGCGCACGTCGAACGATACGTCGCTGGTCGAGCGTGCGGTGTCGACGGTGCTGGCCGATCTGCTGCAGCAGCCGTTCGTGCTGGTGGGTGCGGCGGCGTACCTGGTGTGGCTGGACTGGCGGCTGGCGACGGCGAGCCTCGTGGTGTTTCCGGTGTGCCTGGTGCCGATCATCGGCTTTGGGCGGCGCGTGCGGCGGCACGCGCGGGAGGGACAGCAGCGGCTCGCCGACCTCGTCTCGCTGCTGCAGGAGACGATCAGCGGTGTGCGGATCGTGAAGGCGTTCGGCGCGGAGGACTTCGAGCGCGCCCGGTTCCGAGAGCGGAGCGCCTCGGTGTTCCGGCGGATCATGCGGCTGACGCGCGCGCGCGTCGCGGTGGAGCCGATCATCGTCGCGTTCGCGGCAATCTGGCTGTCGCTGCTGCTGCTGTATGCTTGGTGGGCACGGTTGCCGGTTCAGGACTTTCTCACGTTTGCGGCGGCGCTCTTCGTGATGTACGACCCGGCGAAACGCCTCGGCAACCTGCACATGAACATCCAGCACAGCGCCGCCGCCGCGGACCGGATCTTTGAGCTGCTCGACGAACCGGTTCGGGTCTCGAACCTGCCCGGCGCGGTGCCGTTCGACGAACCAGTGCGGGAAATCGTTTTTGAGTCGGTGAGCTTTGCGTATGACGATGAGCCGGTGTTGCGCGACATCACGCTGCGGGTGCCGGCCGGCCGGCGGGTGGCGATCATCGGCGCGTCGGGTGCCGGCAAAACGACCCTGGTGAGTTTGCTGCCGCGTTTTTTCGACGTGACGGGCGGCCGAGTCTTGCTGAACGGGCGCGACGTGCGCTCGTTCACGCTGCGTTCGCTGCGGGCGCAAATCGGTCTCGTGACGCAGGAAACCGTATTGTTCAACGACACGGTCGAAGCGAATATCGCGTACGCACGGCCGGACACGCCGTTCGAGCTGATCGAGCACGCTGCGCGCCGTGCGCAGGCGCACGAGTTCATTTTGCAGTTGCCGCAGGGCTACCAGACCGTGATTGGGGAACGGGGGGTGCGGCTGTCGGGCGGTCAACGGCAGCGCATCGCGATCGCGCGCGCGATTCTACGGAACCCCCCGATCCTGATCCTCGACGAGGCGACCAGTTCGCTCGATACGGAAAACGAGCGGCTCGTGCAAGCCGCGCTGGATGAGCTGATGGTGGGGCGCACGGTGTTGATTGTCGCGCATCGTCTCTCGACGATCGTCGGCGCGGACGAGATCGTGGTGATGGAGAACGGCCGGATCGTGGAGCAGGGGACCCACGCGGAGCTGCTGGGCCGGGGCGGCGTGTACCGGAGGCTGTATGAGCAGCAGTTCGCGCCGGCCTGAGCCGCCTCCCTCTCTGGCCGCCACTCGGCTGCGACGGTTCGCGGTGGCGGTGGCGGCAGTGGCAGTGATCGGGGGACTGGCAGCGCTGCAGGCGCTGCGGGAATTTCGCGACGACGCCGGGGTGGCGGCTGCGGCGGTAACGGGGCCAGTGCGATACCGGCACCCCGGCAACGCATTCGCGCTCACGTTGCCGGCTGGCTGGGCAGTTCGCCCCCGTGATGCGGACCGGTCGTCGAACGATCTCGCATTCGTTGGCTTCCGCGGGCCGGATGGGCTCGAGCTGTGGGTTCGGCTGCGGGACCTCGGCCATGACCGACCGGAGCGCCTTGCGGACGAACTGCGCGCGCAAGCGGAACAAATGAGCCTGCCGATCGAGCCGATCGCCACTAACGTGGCCGGCCGCATCGCGTTTGTGCGCCGGCTCGGCATGTACGGCACGGAGGTCCAGACGGTGGATCTGCTGGTGGGAACCACCAACCACCATCTTCAAATCGCCGCGCCGAAGGGCCGCCTGGACGCATGGGCGCCGGTGTGGCAGGCGATTGTGGACAGCTACGAGCCGCTGCCCGCCTCGCCGTGAGCGGGCCGAAGGCTTTGCACGGCGGAGGGCGGGAGAAGTAGAGTCGCCGCGATGCGTCGTCGTCACTGGATTGCGCTGTTGATTGGTATGGCCGGCTGGGCGCTGTGGCGCATGCTGGCGGCGCAGGGCGCCCTGGAGCGGCTGGAACAGGTGACGTGGGACTGGCGTGCGCGCTGGACCGCCGCCCCTTCCCCCGCGACCGATGCGATTCGAATCGTCCTGCTCGACCAGGCCAGCTTGGACTGGGCGCGGCGGGAAATGCGGCTGCCCTGGCCCTGGCCGCGAGAGGTGTACGGTCCCATTCTGGATTTCTGCCGACGCGCCGGTGCCCGAGCAGTTGCACTGGACCTCGTGTTTACAGAGCCATCCGTCGCCGGCGTTGCCGACGACGAGGCGCTCGGTGCGGCGCTGGCGCGGAACGGTCGCGTCGCGGCAGCGCTCTACCTGGGTGGACCCGGCGAGGGGGAAACGACGCGATGGCCGGCCGACGGCACCGCGCGGATGCCCGCGTTGACGGCCGCGACCGTCTGGTCCAACCGGTGGGGTGCCAGCCACGCTGCATGGCCAATCCCGGAGGTCGCGACCAACGCGGCGATGCTCGGCAGCGTCAGCGATACCGGAGACAGTGACGGGGTGTTCCGGCGGGTACGTCCCTTCCGGGTGTTCGACGGACGGCTGGTGCCGATGTTGGGGCTGGCGCTGCGAATGCTGGATCTGTCTGTGGGCGACCAGCTGCCGCCGCTCGAGATCGCCGTTGATCAGGTCCGAATCGGCCCGCACCGTGTTCCATTGGACCGCGAAGGTCGGGTGCGGCTACGCTTTCGTGGTGCCTCGGGCACTCATCGCGCGTTCAGCGCGGCGGCGGTGATCCAGTCGGAGCTACGGCTGGCCGAGGGCGGGACACCGACGGTGGATCCCGCGGAGTTTCGCGACCGCTACGTGCTGGTCGGCGCGAGCGCGCCGGCGCTGCTGGATCTGCGGCCGACGCCACTCGGCCGCGTGTATCCGGGCGTCGAGATTCACGCGACCGCGCTGGACAATCTTTTGGCCGGCGACTTCGTTCGGCCCTTGCCGCTCTTGGTGCTGGACGTTGCGGCGATGCTCTGGTGTTTGGTGACGTCGCTGGCGGCGGGGGCGGCGCGGCGTGCGTGGCAGGTGGGCCTCGCGCTGGTGGCGGCGGTGGCCGGGCCGTTCTGCGGGGCGCTCGGGCTGGCTGCTGCTGGGTGGTATGCGCCGGCGGCCTGGCCTTCGCTGGCCGGTTTGTCCGTCGGCATCGGCGCGGCGCTGTACAATTATGCGACGGAAGGCCGGCAGAAGGCGTTCATTCAGCGCGCGTTCCGCCACTATCTGGGCCCGGAGGTGATCGAGCAGCTTCTCGCGGATCCTTCGCGGTTGCGTTTGGGGGGGGAAAAGCGCCAGCTGACGATTTTTTTCTCCGACATCGAGAAGTTTTCGACCTTCTCCGAGCGGCTGGACCCGCCCCAGCTCACGCGGCTGTTGAACGAGTATCTCACCGCAATGGGCCGCGCGATCCTCGATCATGGCGGGTATGTGGATAAATACATCGGCGATGCGATCGTTGCGTTCTGGAACGCGCCGGTGGAACAGCCGGACCATGCCCGTCGGGCGGTGTTCGCGGCGCTTGCCTGTCAGCAAATTCTCGACGAGCGGCGGGCGGTCTGGGCGGAGCAGTTCGGCGCCGAGCTGCACATGCGGATCGGCCTGAACACTGGCGAGGTGGTGGTGGGGAACATGGGCTCAGAGGAGCGGTTCAACTACACCGTGCTGGGGGACGCGGCGAATCTCGCCTCGCGGTTGGAAGGCGCCAACAAGTTTTTCGGCAGCTACGTGATGGTGGCCGACACAGTGCGGGAGGCGGCCGGCCCGCAGTTTGTGTGGCGGCGGCTAGGGCGGATCCGCGTTGTCGGCCGGCGGGCGCCGGTAACCGTGTGGGAGCCGTTGGGCACCGCGGCCAGCAAGGGTCTCCCCGAGTGGTTGCCCGAGTATGATCGCGCACTGGCGCTGGCCGAGGAGGGCCGTTTTGCGGAGGCCGCGGCGGCGTTTGAGCATCTCGGCGTGAAAGATCCAGTGTCGAGAGCGCATGCGGAACGCTGTCGGAGGTTCGCGGTGCAACCGCCGGCGGACTGGGACGGCGTATGGACGCTGGAGGCGAAGTAGGACGAGAGCCGTCCACAGATGTCGCGAAGGTGGGTCGATGAAAGTCGTGTTTGGCGGTGTGCGAGGGTCGTATCCGACGGCTGACGCCGACCACCTCCGGTACGGTGGGGACACCACCTGCATTGCAATTGAGGGCACAGGCGGCGAGCGGTTGATCATCGACGCCGGCACGGGAGTTCGGCGTCTTAGTGCCTCGCTTGGCCGGGCATCCGACCCCTTGACGGTACTGTTCACCCACTATCATCTCGACCACATTGCCGGCCTGCCGCTGCTTGGCGCGCTGTACCAGCGCGGCCGAGAAGTCACGCTGGCCGCACCGCTTCTTGGCGGCCGAGCGGTCGCCGACGTGCTGCCGAACCTTTTTGGTCCGCCGTTCTGGCCGGTGGGGCTCCATCACATCGGGGCGCAGCTTCGATTCGAGACGCTGACGGCCGCGCCGTTGGTCGTCGGGCGGCTGGAGGTGCGGTGGTGCGCAGTGGAGCATCAGGGCGGCTGTGTGGCCTACCGCGTCGATGAGAGGGAGGGAGGTGCGCTGGTGTTTGCGACGGACATCGAATGGGCGGCGGCCGGCGAAGACCGGCGTCGGGAATTTTTGCGGTTTTGCCGCACTCCATCGCCCGCCTCTCTACTGTGTTTTGACGGTGCCTACACCGACGCAGAGTATGCCGGGCGCCGCGGGTGGGGGCACAGCACCTGGTCTGAGGCGGTCGCGGTGGCGCGCGCAGCCGGCGTGGCGCAACTGCGGGTGATCCATCACGCGCCCGAACACGATGATGCCGCGCTCGATGCGATTGAGCACCAGGTGCGAGCGGCCGTCGGCGAAGGCGCCGCGCTGGCCCGCGAAGGGGAGGAGCTCGTCGTGCGACCGCTGTGAGAAGGGGCGGCTGATGTAATCCGCTCCTCGCCGCTATACTTCAAGCATGCCGATTCGTATTACGAGCGTCCGAAATGACCGCGTGCGTGCAGCGATGGCGCTGCGCGACCGTCGGGATCGCGAGCGGACCGGTCGGATGCTGGTGGAGGGCTATCGGGAGAACCTCCGCGCGCTCGATCACGGAGTGCGACCACTCGAGTTGTTTTTCTGTCGTGAGCTCTTTCTGGGTTCGAACGAGGATACCATCCTCGCCCGTGCGGCGGCCGCCGGGGCCGACCTGCTCGACTGTTCCGAGGCGGTCTTTCGGCGGCTCTCCTACCGGGATCGGCCGGACGGCCTGATCGCAGTGGCGCCGATTGTGCGGCGTTCGCTGGGCGATTTGCAGCTTGGCAGCTGCCCGTTGGTCCTGGTGATGGAGGGCATCGAAAAGCCGGGCAACCTGGGCACGATGCTGCGGAGTGCCGATGCGGCGGGCGCCGATGCGGCGATCCTCGTGGACGGCCGGACGGATCTCTTCAATCCCAATGCGATTCGCGCCAGCGTTGGTGCCGTTTTTACGGTGCCCGTTGCGGAGGCGGGTGGCGAGGAAACCATCGCCTGGCTGAAAGCTCGCCACATTCGGATTTTCGCGGCAACCCCCGCGGCGACCGAACCCTATTTCCAGTGCGATATGAGCGGACCCAGCGCGATCGTGGTTGGATCCGAGCAGTACGGGCTGACATCCGCTTGGTTAGAGGCTGCGGACAGGCGGGTATGTATTCCGATGCGTGGCAGTTGTGACTCGCTGAACGTTTCCGCGGCCGCGACGATTCTCCTCCATGATGCGGTGCGGCAACGGTGGGCGGAACCGTTGGACAGCTCTCCGCGGGCGGGGCAGCGGACGAAGGGCGATACCGCGTGAGTGGAAGGAGGAGCGTGGCGAGGAACGGTGCTCATTGACCGTTCTGCAGCGGGCGTGGTAGTTTGCGGCACTGCTGCGGGGCGTGGCGCAGACTGGCTAGCGCGCTTGCTTGGGGTGCAAGAGGTCACGGGTTCAAATCCCGTCGCCCCGACCAGGGCACGTTTTTCGTGGCCAGACGTTCTGTTCGCTATGGAACGGCTGGTGAGTGCCAAGCGTCCCAATTTCCTCTCTCATGACGATCGGCAGCTTAGATCGCGGAGGCAGATCATCTTGGACAGGGGATGCGGACCTGGACAATTCGCGAGGGACAAACCGTGACTGGCGCGCGACCTCCGCCCGGCCCATGTCGGTTCTCTTTTGCTTTGAATGCGTTTTCCCACGGCCTTTCGGTGATCACCGCCGCACATCCTCGTGCGCGTCGTTATCTCAGAGCGTCTGCGCAGACTTCGCGACTTCGGAGACGCTGCGGGATGGTGAATTTGTCAGCGGCCAACCAAATCGCGGCAGCCTCGTGCTGGTGGTGTTTTGCCAAGGGGACGCAGAAGGCGAACGTGAAGACCTCGCTCGGCGTTTCGAAATTCCGGCGGCCCGCGAGCAGCGGGCGGTAGGGCCGCCAAACTCGGGGAACTCACATTTGTTTATTGGCTTGGCTGTAGAGTATGCGCCGATCGCGGGCTGGGGGCAGCCAGGCGAAGCACCATTGGGGGTCACAGAGTACGTGTTGATGCCCGGATGCAGGAGCTTGAGCTCCACATGGGGAAGGTTATGGCTGGGGTAGTGCGAGATTCCAACACTAGGTGGGGGGCGCCTTGGGGTGCCATTGCCGAGTCGAGGGTATCTTTGTGCCATCAAGCCTCAGCTTGGTGGCGAAGCGTCACTCCACCAGCGGCCGAGAACCGAGGAGGTCAAGCCGATCCGCGAAGGTGTCCGAGAGGCGGAAGGTGGGGGATAGGGCGAGCCTCTCCGAGGGCGAACAGGAGCCTACCGAGGAGCTGGTGAGGACGGATGAAGGGCCAGCGGGATGAGCATGAGTTCTCAGTGATGGGATCTCTCAGTCGTGAGCGGCGCCTTCTCGTATTTGCTCGGATGCGGTTTGCGCGGCGAGGCGGACGTTAGCCTTGCCGAGATCGTGACCGCGTACGTGCTACAAGGTGCCCGCGGTCGCGCTATCGGCGGGAGATCCCCAGCGGCCGGTCCGCCTCGGCGAGGAGACACGTGTTTCTTACAGTGACACTCAACTCTTCGAATTCGGTCGCCGGAAACGGCTGGGGGAGGGAGACCATGCACTGGTGGGAATAGGCCCGGACAGGCTGCATACCAAGGAGGGAGAAAAATGTTCGGACCTGATTCAGCAGGGCGGCCGAGAAGCGATTCCGAGCGCCAGCTTTTCGGGCGCGTGAGGCCGTCTTGGCTCAACAAATCAGCATGTCGCTTTTGCACTGGCTCATCCAGTCAATCAGCTACGAGCAGGAAAGTTCGGCGAAGCCCGAAATTGCCGAAGCCGCTCCGCAGATGCTCCACCGCTGAAGGCCGCATCTGAGTCCGGGCCCACACTACTGGAGCAGGACCACCGAAACTCTGCTCAGGCAGGTATCATGCCGACCCGATGAAAGAAGACTGCGCACGTATGCGCCCTGGCTAACGAGGGATAAGTGAGTGAATTTGAGACCGGTGCTTCGGCAAGGACGAGGTGCAGTGTCCGGCGTGCCTGGGTATGGGGAAGGGTCGTCGGAGCGAGGGTAGCTAGCCGAAGGCGTTCGAGTGTGAGAACTACTCCAGCGCCCAAAAACTGCCGGGCAAAGGCGGCGGATTAGCGCGGCATCGTTGTCCGATGTGCGTTGGTCTCGGAAAAATGGGCGCCCAACGGCGGCCCGTCGCCCAATCTGGCATCAGAGCGGCCGTTGCGGCTGGAGCTGTGCAGGGTACTGTCGGGGCTGGAGGGCGGTGCGTATGCCCGAACTGCTCAGGTACGACGGGGTTGCAGTGCTGCGCGTGGGGAGGGGGAGGACGACCATAGTCATGGAACGTATTTGCAGGCATTCCCGTGCGGGAAATGTCTTGGCGCCGGGAAGCTGCCGCGCGGGACGCGCAAAGGCGTGCCGGTGTACGAGTGTGAGGTGTGCCGCAGGAACGGCGTAGTAGCACCATACTGGGCGCTGAGGGTGAAGTGTTCGGTGAGCAGCATTGAGGGAACGGCGGCGCAGCATGCAAAGGCCCCGCTGCGGAAGAAAACTGCGAAACTACTCGGAGGGAGCGCTTCGGCTGCCGATAAGGAGTGTTTAAGGAGCCGGCCGGCTTGTGTGTCTTTCCGCGGTTCTGCGCAGGGATCCGGGCCACGAACATGTCGTGCCGCGGTGGAAGGACCACATGAGTGGCGCGGCGGTGCACAACCGGATCGAATTTTGGTCCTGCGGGACCCCTCCATTGCATGCGCCCACCACCCCGTGGCGCGTCGCCGCGGGCGAGAGTGAGGGCTCGGTCGCCAGGTGACGATGCGCTGTGCAACAGCGCGTCATGCTGGGGCCGAGGGAGGGAACGGGGAGCCGTTGGCCATGCTCTGGGGGCACAAAGTAGAATGGTCGCGCTGCCAGCGCAGGGCGTGCTGGGAGACTTTTCGAATGGCTGGGAAGTCCCGATTTGGGAGAATAAACATGCGGAGGTTCATGTTAGGTTTCGCCGTAGCGTTGTGGGTAGCGCTGGCTGACTCTCCGCGTTCCGAGGAAATCGTTTTTCCGCCGGGTGCGAGAGTGGCCAACGTGCGCGATTACGGTGCGAAGGGCGACGGTGTCACGGATGACACGGAGGCTTTCCAACGGGCGCTGCGGGAGGAGCCGGAAAACCATCTCATCTATGTCCCCAACGGACGCTACATCATTTCGCAGATGCTTGTTTGGGGCCGCGGAAAAAAACGGCAGGTGCTTCAGGGCCAAAGCGAAGAGGGCACTATTCTCCAACTGGCTGACAACTGCCCTGGATTCCGAGATCCCAACAATCCGCAGTCCATGATCTGGACGGGGAAGGCGCCGGCTCAGCGCTTTCGCAACGGTCTGCGTAATCTCACTCTCGACACGGGCCGCGGCAACCCCGGTGCCATCGGCGTGCGTTTCATTGCGAACAACCAGGGCGGGATGCACCGCGTCACAATCCGCTCCGGCGATCCGGAAGGACGCGGCGTCATCGGCCTCGATCTCGGGTATACCAACGAACAGGGGCCGTGCCTTATCGAACACGTGACCATCCGTGGCTTCGATGTCGGCATCTTCACGCAGCATCCGGTGGACAGTGTCACCTTTGAGCACATTCGGTTGGAAGGGCAGCGGGTGGCCGGTATTCGTAACGCGGGTCAGATCATTAGCTTTCGGAGACTCACAAGCCGGAACGCCGTACCTGCGATTGTGAACTTGAGCGGCCCGGGTCTAGTGACGCTGATCGAAAGCGAGCTTGTGGGTTTGCCCGGCACGAGAGGGGCGGCGCTCATCAACGAGCAGTTCGCCGCGATGTTTTTGCGAGATGTGCGCGCGCCTGGTTATGAACGACTTCTCGATAACGCCAGTGGCCACGGCCGCGGTGTGGCGAAGGACAGCGTGGAGGAGTTCGTCACGCATGAGCCGCTCTCGCTGTTTCCCTCGCCTGCGCGTTCGCTGCGGCTGCCGGCCGAGGAGACCCCCGATGTTCCGTGGGACCCAGCAGATCGCTGGGTCAGCGTCACCGACTTTGGCCCCCCTGAGAAAGTTACGTTCAGACGCGTTGGGGACGGGAAGAAGTTTGAACGCGAGAACTGGGCACCCGCGCTGCAGCGGGCGATCGATTCGGGGGCGACCACCATCTATTTTCCGCACAAGCCTGGTCTGGCTGACTATGCGGTCCACGGCACCATCCGGCTGCGCGGCAACCTCCGGCGCCTCATCGGCTGCGAGGCGAATTTGGGTGCAGTCGTCGCGCACAACAATCAGCGCACGATGTTTCAGGAAGAGACTTCAGTGCCTCTGTTCATCATGGAAGACGGCGCGGCCCCCGTCGTTGTGATCGAGCGATTCAACTCGTGGTACACCGCGCCGCGTTTCGAGCAGCGATCAGCGCGCCGGTTGGTGATTCGTCACATGTCGTTTTATGAGGTCGAAACCTATCCAGGCGCAGGCGACACCTTTCTGCACGACGTGCGGGCGAAGAGCATCAAGGTTGCTGCCGGAACGCGCGTCTTTGGTCGCCAGGTCAACCCCGAGGGCTGGGAGGAACCGCGGCTGGACGTGGACGGCGGCACACTGTGGATCTTGGGGCTGAAAACAGAAAACGACCCCACAATCGGGCGGGTGCGCAACGGTGGCAGCCTCGAAATCCTCGGTGGCTTGATCTATGCAAACAAGGCGGACATCTCGCCGAAGCAGATGTTTATCGTCGAAAGTGGAGGACGGCTTTCCGCGACGGTCGGCGAATGGGTCACTCGCCGAAACGCTCCGTTCGATATTCTGGTGGAGCGCCGGAATGGCGAGGAACGGCGGATGCTGAAGGGGCAGGCCTATGGCCGCGGCCAAGGGGCCATGGTACCACTACTGGTCGCTTATCCCCCGCGGTCGGGCGAAGCCGCACCACTGACGACGCCGTGGGGGTCGGCGGTGGGCGGCGGTGCCGACGGGAAAAGGGAGCCGTGAAACGAGTTTTCTTTAAGACGTCAAAGTTTCCGGTTGGATTGGCTAATCGGGACGCCCTGACCGGGGTTTTCTCCAGTCTGCTTTTGGGTACCGTCAGAGCCGAGCATCGTGTGCACATGGGCGAAGCGTCATCGCGCTCAGGTGTGATTCGCGATGACGCATTCCTCGACGGTCGGCAGAAGGCTGGGTAGACGAGACCGGTTCTCGCCGGTTCAGCCGTTGCGCGAGTGGTCGGCACCCTGGTGGCGGCACGCCTTCTCACGTCGGTCAGTCGCCCACCGCCCGCCACGCTCTCGCGGGCGTCCGTCGGAGGCATTGTTTGCCCTCTGGACGCGTTTTGATCGGCCGCCGCATGCATACGCACAAGGGGGGCTTCGGGAGGGTAGAGAGCTGCCGCATCGGACCTCTGAACCGCAGGAATTCTCAAGGGCCGTCACAAGCTCATCACGGGCATCTGGCAAAGACAGCCAGAACGGCAACTGCATCCTAGGGGCTGCATCACCTTGGGGCGCAGATGCTACGTCGGGGATCGTGGGACTCATCGGCTGCGAGAATTCTGCCGGACAGCCGGCCTCTTCAATGTTTTCGGCCGAGCTTCGCCGCCAGATTGATGTGGTCCTGAGAACAAAGGGGCTGTCAGAGATCGAGGCGAAGTCTTTGCGGACGCGCGAGCTCAAAATCGGAGAAGCAGGTCGGCCTGCCAGAGCTCGGTTGGCGGTGGGCCGCGACTTGAGAGGGGACGGGTGGACCGCCAGGCCAGCGTCAACCACAAATTTCTGAGGGGCTGCCATCGAATGTGAATGCGGTGCGCGTGCAGAGCGGTGCCGCCGAAGTCCGAGTCCGCGAGGCTCGCCGGCACCGCGTCGGCGCGCAGCTCCCTGTAGGACCATCCCGCCTCAACGCCGCGGACCGCCCGCGCGGCACCCGCGGAGACTCCAATGAGCCAACCCGTTCGCTCGGCCGATGCGGCGGTGTTCACCACCCCCTGCGCGCACATCGAAACCGGCAACCATGGATCCCATGTGACCAACGCAAAGCCCTCGATCAGGTGAAAGTCTGTTGCCAAGCGCGAGGGATCGCCAGGCAGGTCGGAGCGGAGGGTGTTCCCGACCGCGTGCGGCGGAGCGATGGGCGGAGAGCGCTCCTCCGCGTCCACATGCCAAACCACCGAGGCGCCGACCAGTGTGCGCCAGTCGCGCGATGGTGCGCGGTCCCACGCGATTTGTCCGGTGTGCAACCTCCACGACGGCGCGCCCATATCCGCCAGCCAAAACGTGCCGGCGTGCGACCGTAAGAGACTCGTCGCTTCACCGAGCTGACTCTCAAGGGACGCGCCGAGGGGGTGCCAGTCTCCGTCGAAAATCAGATCGTTCACCCTCAGCAGCGGCATCGGCATACGCCCTGCGGTGAGCGAGGGCATATCTCGGCGTTGCGGACGCCATCGAACCCAGGCGGGAGAGGGACGGATCAGCAGTTGCCCATCGCGGTCGCCGAAGAGCCAGTCTGGATCGCGGGGATCGCCCCGCCGGCCGGTGGCCAGTCCGAGCGCGAGCGTCCAGCCCTCCTCGGTTTCGAGCTGGAACTCTTCTCGAAGTCGGAGCCGCCATCGAACCGTGGAATCTCCGACCTTCGTTTCGCGCCACTCCATCCGTAACCGCGAATCGCCGCTCAAGCGCCACGGTGTCGCAGACCGTGCATCGGCTGTGGCCCACCATGGGAGTGCCAGAGCCGCAATCCGCAACGCGAGGGGGGGCGCGCGGCTCACGGGGCGCCGCCGGGCTGCACGCTGATCTTCAGCTTCAGTGCACCCCGGTTGTTGCGGCGGTGCGAAGGGTCGGTCGACTCGTTGATGTCGAAGAGCAGGGGGCCTTCGGCGGATGCGACGAACCCCCGACTGCCGGCGACCGCCATCGGGCTGTTCGTTCCAATCCGCACCAGCAGTGCGCCATAGGGTGCCGACTCCAACTGTTTGGGGGCGCCCGAGCCGGCAAGGTAATAGTGGCTGAAGCGCAGATCGCGCGGATCGTACCCTTGCGGACCGGTCATCTCGCCCCGTGCTCCGCAGCTCCATTCGCCTTCAATGGAAAGACGGACACGGTCGCCACGGCGCACCGCGATGCCGGAATCCGTCCAGACGCTTTGCGCATCCACGGTGACCGTACGGCCGGGCAGGTCCTTCAGCGGAGCGAGTTTTACCGTGATCGTTCGGTTTGAGTCCACGCGCAGCGCCGGTGCGACGGCGTCCTGGTAGCCGTCCAGCGACAGCTTCATGGAAATGGTACCGGGCACCACATGGACCGTGGCGGGCGTACGCACTTCCCGAAGTCCTTCGCGGTGAGGTTGACCGTTGATTTCGATCAGTGCGCCAGGAGGGTCGGTTCGGATGTCGACTGAGACGAGCCTGGAGGTGGAGTACTGGACCTCGAACGCGGTCTCTGCGGGCAAGCGGGAGGGCATGCGCGTGCGGAAGATGAGCCGGCCGTCGTTCGACGGCGAGGGCCATTCGATGACGTCGACCACGTCCGCCGTACCCAGGCGGCGCAGCCGCCAAGAATAAGCGCCGGGCATCACCTCGCGATTTTGGCGCCACGACCACGCAGTCGTACGGCCCAGAACGGGATTGCTCTTTTCGCCCCGTCGCTCACCTGCCGGGCCAAAGACCGTGATTTCATAGACATCGGGGCCCCGCGACTCTGCTCGCCAGATCCCCACATCGATCCAGTCGGCGCCCGGACGGGATTGCGCGAAGAACTCTGGTGGCTCGGTCCGTCTCGGAGCCGCGGCGATTGGCGGCTCGGCCTCGGAGCGGGCGACCGGCGCAGTTCCGGGCGCTGCGGCTGGAGGAGAGGGCGGCGGCTCGCGCAGCCATGCGTGAAAGCGCGCGCGGAGCGCGTCCGGCTCCTGTGGGAGCGAGACGCCGACCCGCGACGCCGCCGTTCGGAACCGTTCCAGCGCTGCTCGCTCCGCTGCCGCCACGAGGTCGGCCCCGGTCCGCTCTGCCCCTTCCATAC
Organism: Kiritimatiellia bacterium; assembly: GCA_026417735.1. Classification (NCBI taxonomy): domain Bacteria; kingdom Pseudomonadati; phylum Kiritimatiellota; class Kiritimatiellia; species Kiritimatiellia bacterium. The sequence continues at coordinate 108,318 of JAOACR010000020.1, read as the reverse complement.
GGTCGCGGAGGCGCTGGAACGGCTCAGTGAGCTCGCGGCGCAGCGAAGAGGGCCATTCGACGCGCCCGGTCTTCTCGAGTTCCTCGAGCATTCGTTGCAGTGCCATACGAGCGTCCTCCGCGACGGCAATGCCGCGGATGTTCCGGGTGCGTCTGCGTTCCGCCAGCTCAGTCTCCCAGTCCGCAAGCGCCTGTCGAAGCACCTGGGCCCGCCCTTCACGCGTGCGCGACTCCGCGGCCGCGAGCTCGTTCGAGATGGCTGCTCGCAGTGCCATCATCTCCGGGCCGTATAGCGCTTGGTCCACGCTTGTTGCGCCGTAGGCGGCAATGACCAGCCCCAGCCAGATCGCGACTGCGCGCATCATGGCCGCCGGCCTCCCCGGAACTCCGGCAGGCCGTACTTATCGCGCTTCGGACCGCTGCCGGCTGCGTCTGCCGGGGCGGTCTTCGGGCCGGCACCGGGTGGACTCTCGACGGTCCACACGACGTCGCCGTTATGGTATGCGCGGATCACGACCTTGTGGATGGTGACGGGCGCGCTGGCCACAAACAGGGTTTCTCCGAAAGCTTCTCGGAGTCTTTCGACTGAAATGGGCACCCAGAAACTGATGTGTTTGTCGAGCGCCTCGACGAACTTGACCCCCCGTTCGCGGTGAGTGAAGACGGCCGGCTCGACCACCCGCCGGCGGGTGCGCCCCGCCGAGTCGGTCTGCATGTACTCCTGGCGCAGCACGCACTCGAAGGTCAGCATGTCGTAGGTGCGACTTTGCATGGGGGTGAACCGCACCGTGACCACCTGTTTGCCGGAGACCGGTTCGCCGTCGAGCTTCACTTCGAACTCGCGCGGTGGGAGGGCGTCCGCTGCACACGCTTGCAGCGCTCCGACTGTTGCGCTGCGGGCGATCCAGAGTGCCAGACGTTTCATGACGGCAATTCCCTTGCCAATCGTAGCCAGTGCAGCGTTGGTGGCCAACTCGGTCGCCGCTCAGGCGCCAAGACCGCTGATAGGGCGTGACGCCTCGCTCGTCGCCAACTTCTCCGCGAGCCGGCGCAGCTGTCGGACGTCGAGCTTGCCGGTCGCTGTGACCGGGATCCGCTCGACCCGCAGGTAGTCGGTCAATGCGGGCTTCCAGAGATTGGGAAGATTCGCGGCTTCGAGGCTGGCATGCAGCCGGCTTGGATCGCCGGCCGCATCGGTGTAGAGCACCACCAGGCGCTCCCCCCGGCGTTCGTCCGGCACCGCGGTCACTGCCACTGCGATCTCGGCCGGTTCCCCTAACGCGCGCTGGAGCGCTTCTTCGACCACCATGTGCGGGACCATCTCGCCGCCGATTTTGCTGAAGCGGGCAAGGCGGTCCACGATGTACAGGAATCCGTCCTCGTCGAGGGAGGCGATGTCCCCGGTCACGTACCAGCCGTCGCGCAATACTTCCGCGGTGAGATCGGGCCGGCCGAGGTAGCCGGTCATGACGTTCGGGCCGCGAACCAGCAGCAGGCCGGTCTCGCCCGGCGGCAGCGGTGCACCGGTGGTGGGGTCGACAATGCGCAGCGCGACCCCGGGGATCGGCCGACCGACGCTGCCGCTCTTCCAACCGGTTTCCACCAGATCCCCGTCCCTCACGTGCGGGACGCTCAGTGCGACGACTGGCGACAGCTCAGTGGTGCCGTAGCCTTCGAGCGGCCGGATGCCGAAGCGCTGTTCGAAGGCGTCGGCGACGTGGGCCCGCAGTTTTTCGGCGCCGGTGATGAGCCAGCGGAGGGTGCGCAGATCCTCCGGCTGGGCGCGGCGCAGGTACCCCAGCAGGAACGTGGGCGTCGCGAAGAGCGCCGTGCAGCGTTCCTCGCGAATCATCTGCGCGATGCGCGCCGAGTCGAGCGGGTTGGGATGGTAGTGCGCGGTGATGCCCGCCAGCAGCGGAAACCACACGCCGCAGGTATACCCGAACGAGTGGAACAGGGGCAGCGTCGCGGCGAGCGCCTCGTCGCGCCGCGCGCGGAACGCGAGCATCAGGCCCTCCACGTTCGACAGGAGGTTGTGGTGGCTCAACACGACGCCTTTCGGCTCGCCGGTGGTGCCGGAGGAAAAGATGATGGTGGCCGGAGTGTCCGCCTCGAACTTTCGCGCCCGGCCCAGCCAGACGGCTGGGGCGGCCAGCGCGAGCGCGGCAGCTGCCAGCCGGCGCAGTGGCGTGAGCTCCGCCAGCAGATCCTCAAGGTACGCGGGTCCGGGCAGCTCAGCCGGCAGCCGGATTTTTTCCAGAAAGGCGCGCGATGTCACCACAGTGCGCACGCCGGCCTGACGGATCGCGGAGCGGAACGCCTCGGCCGAGACCGTGAAGTTGAGGTTGACCGACGGCACTCGCAGCAGCGCCAGCGCCAAGTTTGCGAGGGCGCCCCCGACACTGGGAGGCAGCAGCACGCCGACCGCCGGATGGCCGCGAACCCGCGGAGCAAGCTGGCGCGCGAGCGCGATGCTGGCGATCAGCGCGCGGCCGCCGGTCAATCGCCGGCCGAGCGTGTCCGTCATCACTATGCGTCGCCAGTTGCGCCGAGCCGCGCGAACCCATGCGTGACCGAGTGGTCGGCGGCGCGGTTTGAGGTCGTTGAAATACACGACCGACAGCTCCTGCACCGCCGCGCGAACTTCTGCGGCGGTGGAGTCGGGGGACATCGGCCGACCGAACACGACGGTGACCTGGCGAGGGAAGCGCACCGGCACCCGCGCATGGTCGCGCGGTCGGTAGCGGCTGAACACGCTACCCCACGTGCCGCCGAGATACACTGGAATCACCGGGTGCTGACTGCCTCGCACGATGCGTTCAAAGCCGGGACGGAATGCGGTCATGAAGCCGGACCGCGTCAGTGCCCCTTCGGCGAACACGCAGACAAGGAAACCGCGGTCCAGCGCCTCCCGTGCTTCCCGCAACGCGGCGACGAGACGGCGCGGCGGGTCGTCGGGCGCGATCGGAATGCAGCCCATCAGCCGGAAGATCGGCCGCAGCGGATGCTGCTCGTAGATCGGACGATGCATCAGAAAGCGGATGCGGCGCTGCTGACAGGCCAGCATGTGGAGCGCGTCGAGATAACTGACGTGATTTGCGACCAGCAGCGCGCCACCCTCGATCGGCAGATTTTCCAGACCCAGTGCGCGCACGCGATAGACCGTGCGAGTGACCACCACCGCGGCGAACCTTGCAAGAAAATCCGGAAGCACGGCCAGCGTCACCGCGGTCAGCAGCAGCGTCAGTGCGCCGACCGCCTGGAAACCGCGCGCGACCGGCAGGCCGGCCCACCGGTGCATCGCGAGCAGAAGGCCCGAACCCGCGAGCACGCCGATCCAGCTGAGGAAGTTGTTCGCGGCGAGCACGCCGCCGAGCCGGTCCCGCGGGCAACGCATCTGCACGAAGGCCTCCAGCGGCACCACGAACAGTCCGGCGCCAATGCCGGCGGTTACCGCAGACACCGCCGCGACGGCGGGACGGGCCGTGGTACCGATCGCGATCGCGCTGGCGGCCAACAACGCCGCGCCGAGCGGTACCACACCGAACTCGACGTTCCGGCCCGACCACCATCCCGCGAGGCCCGCGCCAAGCCCGATACCGACCGCGGCACCAACGAAGAGAAAACCGCTGTCCACCTCGCTCCATCCGAGGTGGCGGATTCCGTAGGGAATCAAGTTCAGTTGCAGGTATGCGCCCACCATGGAGAAGTAGGCGAGACCGGCGATCGCCAGCAGCAGATAGCGGTCTTCACGAACCGACCGCAGCGGCCGGATCACATCGGACCAGAACAGCCAGGAGGGCCGGCGCCGCACGCCGGCCGCCGGTGTGGGCTCGATCCCGAACGAGGTCAGCAGCCCCGCCACTGCGACCGCGACGCAGATCCATCCGGCCGGCGCGACGCGGTTGCCGAGCAGTCGTACCGAACCAGGCGCCACGAACGTGCCGATGATGATTGCTAGGTAGGTGGCCATCACGATCTGGCTGTTCGCGCGTGACAGCCGCTCGCGGCCGGCGATTTCCGGGATGATGCCGTACTTTGCGGGACCAAACAGCGCGCTTTGCGCGGACATCAGGAACAGCACGCCGAACAGCATCGGCGCGCTCTGCTGCGCCAGCGCAAATGCGCCCGCCAGCATCACGGCGACTTCCAGTGCCTTAGCGCCGACAAGGATGTTGCGCTTGCTGATCCGGTCCGCGAGCACGCCGGCGGCCGGCGTAAAGAGCAGGAACGGAAGCGCAAAGAGCAGGCCACCCAGACCGGCCGCGAGTTCGCTGGCGGACTCGCCGAGCAGCCGGATCACCGCGAAGGTGACCAGCAGCTTGAAGAGGTTGTCGTTCAGCGCGCCAAGAAACTGTGTCGCGTTCAGCCAGTGGAACGAGCGGGGCAGCCGCAGATCGCCGGCGGTCGGTGACGGCGCGCCGCCGTTGCAGATGCCCGCACGCTGACCCGTCGGCGTCATCGGTCGAACCTTCGCCAACCTAACGCGGTGCCCCTCCGGCGGCAAGTACGCGGGCGGAGCGAACCGCGAGGCGGTGGCGCCGGGCGGCGGAACTCAGTTGACGCACCGGATCAGCGCTCAACCACCGGGTCCGCCCAGACGCCCCAGTCCCCATTGCGACCATCGCCGGCGTCCTCGACAATCATCTCCAGCTGCTGCGCGCCACTGACGTCGAGCTCGATCCCGACCGCTTGGCCCGCCCGGATGGTCGCAGAGCGGTACAGCTCACGGCCGTCCGCGCGCACCACGAACCGCACCGTGCCGCGCCCGTGATCGTGGACGCCGCAGCGGGACCGAAAACAGCGCCATCTCCCGCCGAGATCGAACACGTGGCGGGCCGGCGCATGGGCCCAGAGACCGCGCGGAACAAATTCTCCATTCAGCTCGATGAACACGACCTCCGGCGCCTCGTCGCGCATGACCCGCCCCCAGCCGACGGAGGCCTCGGTCATTTTTGCGTGGGAAAGTTCCACGCGGGTGACGTCCGGTGGCCGGACGGCGGGTGGTGGTCCGGGGGGCGCTGGCGCCAGCCGCTCGAGCAGGTGAGCTGCTTTGCGGTACGACTCATGACCGGCCGGCGCGATGCTCATGACCGTTGACGCCAGCCGGCGCACTGCCGCCTCGTCGCGCTGCAGCCACGCTTGCACCGCTGACGCGAGGGGTAGCGCGGTTCGCAGCGCGATCACATCCGGCACACCGTTGGCATCCACGGTGTACGTGAAACGGCGAAGGGAAGTCCGACCGTTGGTGTGCAGGGCGCGGAGGCGGAGCTCGTAACGGCCGGTCTCGAGCTCGCGAATGGCGAGCCGGAAACGCCCCTGCGGATCCGTTGGACTGCCCCACGCCACCGCGTCGTAGTCGCCCGCGATCCACATCGGGTCGTTCCACACCGCGACCGCCCACACGGGGGGCGTGCCGGTGACCACGCCGGTGAGGACGACGGCGCCGTTGGAGTAGTCCGCCTCGAACGAGGGAAACTCCGCCGTCGGTCGCACATGCGCATCGGGCAGGTCGCCGGCGAACGCGCGTGCGTACCGCAGCTGCATCGCGCTGACCGTGCTGAGGAAAGCGCCGGGCCCCTCTCCCCGGCGCTCCTCGCCGTACGTGTGGTTACCACTGCCCATCAGCGAGCGGCCGCGCATCGCGCGGTCCTCCGCGGTCTCGCGGTCATGCGGCAGCCCAAACGCGTGCCCGAGCTCGTGGGCGATTCCGCCGATGTAGTGCGTGTTGAACCGGCCGATCGAGCAGGGCTTACCGCCGTACCAGCCGCCGGGCTCCCTCGAGGCGAGCCGGCTAGCGTCGAGCCGTTCATCGTCGTAGACGTGCGCGGCACCAAACCGGCCGTCGCCGCCGCCGACGTAGGGCCCCACCTCGATTGCGCGTCCGTCCTGCCAGCGGAGCAGCACCTGCACGATCAGCAGCAGTTCGCGGTCCGCATCAATGCCGCGCGCGGCCAGCGCCGTTCGCACCTCATCGCGGACTTTGGCGGCGTCGTTCCGGCCATAGGCGTCGGACGGATGCCGCCCGCGGACCTCGTGCAGCACCACCCGGCCGTCTGAATCCCGCTCAAGGTCAAACGTGAGCGGCCCCAACCCAGCGGCGGCCATACCGTCCCGGTAGAAGCGGCGGACGTCCTCGAGGGTGCGGGTCAGGCGTTCCGCTCGATTCGAGAGCGGTTCGCGATCGGCAGGAACGAAGTAGACCACGCGGACCGGTGGGGGGCGGGTTGGGGGACCTGTCGCGGTGGCGCGCGCGGGTGTGACGATGGAAACGGCGGTGCCCACAGTTAGGGCGCAGAACACGGAACCGAGCGGTCGCATTGCAGCCGCGCACGATATCGGAACGGTCGGAAAGTGCAACCGGGCGGAACGGCGGGCCGCGCCGCGGTGCCGTGGGGCGTTCCCGTTGACCGACGACGCGAGGTCGGCGATAGTGCGGGCATGGTGCTCAGCGAACGATGCGATGCTGCCGCGTGTCGGGGCCGGGGGCCAACAGTGGCCGCCGGTGCGGCCGGCGCGCTGCTGGCGGCAATCGTGCTCGTGCCGCTGGCATTCGGAGAGCGGTCGGCAATGTCGCGCACGCGCTCGGGCGATGAGGTCGAGGTCTTTTTGGTCGAGTCCAATGCGCTGGTGCGCCGGCCGGTGGTCCGACGCAGCGACGAGGAGTGGCGGCGTCGTCTGACGCCGGAGCAATACCGTGTGACGCGACAGGGCGGTACGGAGTGCGCGTTCACCGGTGAGTTTTACCGGCACAAGGGCCGTGGACTCTACCGGTGTGTCGGCTGCGGGCTTGCGCTGTTTCGATCCGACGATAAGTTCGAATCTGGGACCGGCTGGCCAAGCTTTGTGAAGCCGGTCCACCGGGCGAACCTGCGGGAGTTGGAGGATCGCAGCCACGGCATGGTACGCACCGAGATCCGCTGTGCGCTGTGCGACGCACATCTTGGCCATGTGTTCGCGGACGGACCGCCGCCGACGGGTCTGCGATACTGCATCAACTCGGCGGCACTCGCGTTCGAACCGGAGAACGAGGGGCGGGCAGGTCGCTGAGGCGCTCGGTTGTGGGACAGCGGAGGGGGCAGGAGCGGAGAGCGATGCGCAGAGGGGGTACGTCAGGGCTGGCGGTGGGGATCGTCATGACCTTCGCGCTGTGTTCAAACGGCGCGGTCTCCCCGGCGCTGGAGCAGTGGTGGCGTTCGGTATCCAATCCGCCCGTGCGCTTTGGCACCCGCGACTTCTATGCATTTGCGCTTGAAGCGGCGGCGGCGGGTGCGCCGGCAGAGTGGATCGAGCAAGCCGTGGAACACGGCGCCCGGAAGCAGGACCGCAATCCCGCGTCGCGCACCTACGGCAATTTGGCGTGGTACTGGGGGGACCCGGGGCCGGAGGACCTGAACTGCGTCGAGTTCTCGATGCAGCGGGCGGTTCTGCTGTGGAAATACTTCCGGGGGCGGCTCTCGTCGCGCGCCTCTGCGATCCTGCAGGAGACCTTCCACCATGCGGCGGAGGGAGTGCGACGGCATCGAGTGTCCACGGACTACTCGAACATTTTTCTGAAAAAGACATGGAACTGTATCGCGCTGGGGGAGGTGCTCGGGCGCGCGGATCTGGCCGCCGAGGGTTATCAAATGTTGGATCGATGGATTCGGCACACCTTGACGAATGGCGTGACGGAGTACCTGAGCCCGACGTACTACGCCGTCAACCTCGAGAACCTGGGTCTGATTGCGCGACACTCTACGTCGGAAGTCGCAAGGATGTCGGCCCGGGCGGGGATGGACTTTCTCTGGTTAGAAACCGCGGCGCACTGGTTTCCACCCGCCGGACGGCTGGGGGGGCCGCACAGTCGTGACTATGACGCGTTGCGCGGCATCGGCGGACTGAACCGGTGGGCGGCTCGGGCGGGCTGGCCATCGGCGGATGCCGGCGAGCCGTCGCGCACGCCGTGGTTTCACGATGCGTGCTGGGTGGCGCCGCCGCCTGCGGCCAATGACCTGGTCGCTCGCGCTCCTCGGATGGTGCGGGGGCGGTGGCGCGCGGATCCGGCCTTTCGCGTCGCCCAGTGGGTGGGGCGGCGGATTTCGCTGGGGACGTCCGGAGCGGCCTACGAGGACTCGATGGACAAGGTGTTTGTGGTGCTGTTTTCGGGGATGGAGCGCGTTGGTGTTTCGTTCCTGATGGATGCACGCGGTGACCCCTACGGCAAGCATCCCTATCGCACGGGCGGGGGTCACATGAAGGCGCACCACGTGTATCCGTTCGTCGCGGCAGTGCAACGCGGACCGGAGGCGCTGTTGCTGGCCAGTGCCAATGCCAGTGATCGCAGTCGCGCATTCCGCCGCTCTGGCACCAATCTGATGTGCTGGCTTTCTCACTGGGTACTGCCGGCCGACCTTCCTCTCTACATTGGGGCGGAGGGCGGACCGGTGGCGGTGGGAGGCCGGTTGCAACTGCCGCGGCCGACGATGCCGGTGTTCCTGCGCGAAGGCGATGCGGCAGCGGGCATTCGGTTTGTATGGGGCACTGCCGCGGCGGACGGCGGAACGGTCGAGGTTGTGGATGACGGAAGCCAATGGGGGGCTCGACGCCTGACGTGGGTGCACTCGACCTCGCCGCCAGCCGGTCGGCAGGCGGTCGCGGTCTACGCGCGTGTGGCCGAGGGGCTGGATGACCGCGGCTTTGATGATTTTCGCCGCTCGTTTGCATCCGCTCGCATCGGCGTGGAGGCCGCTGGCGACCATGTGCGGGTCGAGGTGAGCGGTGCGGAAACGATTTTGAGGGTCTGCGCAGATCTCGCGAAGGAGGAACGGCGGGAACTTGTCGGTGAAGAGCCATGGGCGGCCTCGGCGCTGCTGGCGGTGGATGGGGCGGAGATCGGGGCGTCCGTTTTGCGACGCGCACTCCGGTAGGCGAGGGCCAGGGCAGTCAACCCCATGGCAGGCAGACCGCGCACGCGGTCGAAGCACCGAGCTCGGTCACAGGCCGCGGAGGAGGGCCTCGGCTTCTGCGTTCGTTTGCTGGCGCGTTCACGTGTATGGCCGGTGTGGTGATGGGTGTTCCGCGGCACTATGGCGGGATGTCGCTCGCGGATTTCCGGTTCGAGCGGGGCTTCGTGCTGCTTTCGCCGGGGCCGGGCCGGCAGGTGGCGCGGGGTGTTCCGCCGGGACGCCTGCAGGCGGAGCCGATGCGGGCAAGTGGCGCAGTGGAACAGCCGCTTGCGGTTGACGCTCGCGCACCGATGCACGTCGCGGCAGAGTTTTCGCGCCTGTAATGGAACGTCTTGCGCCGTCGTGGAGGGGAACGGCGCGCTCGTGTTGGCGATGAACGGGTGGGCGCGGCATCGCGGTCGTCTGCGCGAAGCCGGAGAGCCGTGGCCTCATCTGCTGGTTCAGGAGTCGCTGGCGAATCCCGCCCGGTTGGGAGAGACGTCGGCGTTGGGGTTCGGAATCGAGGTGAGGGGCCGGTGTGTTCTGACGCAGGACGTTCCGACAGTTCCTGATCGCCATGCCGAACAGTTGCGGCTGTTTCTAACGGTCCAGGATCTCGACCGCCGCGTGCCCGCCTTGGGCGACCACCGATGGTTCGGGGGGCCGTTGGTCGACAGTCGGGAGCGCGATGTGCGAGCACATCTAGCACCCGACACCGGGACCGGAAGGTGTGTTTGGGTGGCATCCTCGAGCCGGCTCACCAGCGTCCCTATGCCGGATCGGACTTGGTGGGCGTGGCGCGCGGATGTGCGGCGGCTGATGCAGCGCGCGATGGCGGAGGCGCGCGAGCGGGGGGCTGCGCAGCGGGCTGGCGGCGGAGGGCCACTGCGTCATCTTCCTACACCTGGGGTGCGCACGGCCGGGGCCCTCTGACGTCAAGGCGCGAGTCCACCGTCTGGAGCTCGTTGCGCGGCTGGCGTCCCGGGGCGAGAGGGCGGGCACGCGGCTGTTTTCAACGGCGCTGCGCTGAGACCGCGCTCTCCGCAGCCCGCTGCCTTTTCGAAGGGGGGTGTCTCGTGTTATACGATAATACTCTTCATGCCAACTGAAGTTCTATCGCCCGACCGCGCCCGGCTCCGGCAGTCGAAGCGGATCGTCGTCAAGGTCGGCAGCCGGGTCCTTGTGCGAGACGATGGCCGGCCCGACCCGCGTCGCTTCCGCGCACTCGCCGCCGATGTCGCGGCCCTGCGCGCCGAAGGGCGGGAGATGGTCGTGGTCAGTTCCGGTGCGATCGCGTCGGGCATGGAGGTGCTGGGGTGGAAGCGGCGGCCACGGTTTCTGCCGGACCTGCAAGCGGCCGCCGCGGTCGGCCAGCTCCGGCTGATGGCGCTCTACGAGCGCGCATTCGCGCGGCACGGGTGCACGATTGCGCAGATTCTGCTCACGCACGACGCGCTGGCGGCCCGCGAGCGGCACCTCAACGCCCGTCGGACTCTGGCGAACCTGCTCCGGCACCGGATCATCCCGATCATCAACGAGAACGACACTGTCGCGGTGGAGGAAATCAAGTTTGGCGACAACGACCTTCTGGCCGCGCTCGTCGCGCTGCTGGTCGACGCCGATCTGCTGGTGTTGCTGACCACCGTGGACGGCCTGCAGGCGCCGCGCCCGGACGGAAGCCGTGAGCGGGTGCCCTGGCTGCCGTCGGTGACACCGGCGCACTTGAAAATGGTTTTTGGATCTGCGAACGAGATTTCCACGGGCGGCATGGACTCGAAATTGAAGTCGGCCCACAACGTGGCACGGGCGGGGATTCCGGTGGTGATCGCGGACGGCCGTGTGGCCGGCAACATCGTGAGGGTCGCGCACGGGGAGGACGTGGGTACGCTGATTGGCCGCCCGGACCGTGCGCGGCGCTGGACCGCCCGGGACCGCTGGATCGGCTTCTTCCATCGGCCCACGGGCGCGGTGGTGGTGGACGACGGCGCGTGTCGTGCGCTGGTGGAGCACAAACGTAGTCTGCTGCCGGTCGGGATCCGCGCGGTGCACGGCCAGTTCAAACCCGGGGCGGTGATTGACATCCGGAACACCGCTGGCGAGACCGTCGCTCGCGGCCTGTGCTCGTACAGCGCAGACGACCTGCGACGGATTCAGGGTCGACCGACGCGGGAGATCGCCGCAATTTTGGGCGCCTGTCCCTACGAGGAAGCCGTCCATCGCGATCACATGATCGTGCTGGCGGGCGACACCGGAGCGAACCGACCATGAGCCTTCACGACGACATCGTCCAAATCGGAGAGCGGGCGCGCGAGGCGGCGCGCGAGCTGGCGCGGCTGCACTCTCGCCGCAAGAACGCGATCCTCGGGGAGATGGCCGCGGAGATCGAAGCGCGGCGGGACGCGATTTTTGAGGCGAACCGGCAGGACGTCGAAGCGGCGCGCGCGGCCGGTCTGCCGCCGGCGATGGTGGACCGCCTGCAGCTGACCGAAAAACGCATGGCGGCGATGGTGCGCGGTATCCGTACTGTGATGGGGCTGCGCGATCCGATCGGTGCCCGCATGAGCCGATGGATCCGGCCGAACGGGCTGATCATCCAGAAGGTGCGGGTACCGATCGGTGTGATTGCGATCATCTACGAGTCGCGGCCCAATGTGACCGCCGACACCGCCGTGCTGTGCGTGAAGACCTCCAATGCGGTGATTCTGCGGGGCGGCAAGGAGGCGATGCGCAGCAACCGTGCGATTGCCGATGCGATGATCGAGGGGGGGATGCGGCGGGGCCTGCCACCCTTTGCGATCCAGTTGATTGAAACGCCCGACCGGGATGCGATCCGCGAGCTCGTGCAGCTCGAGGGCCGGGTGGATTTGGTGATCCCGCGCGGCGGAGAGGGACTGATCCGCGCGGTGACCGAGCAGGCCCGCGTGCCGGTGATCAAGCACTACAAGGGCGTCTGCCACGTGTACGTCCACAAGGACGCCGATCTGGAGATGGCGCTGCGGATCGTCGAGAACGCGAAGTGTCAGATGCCGTCGGTCTGCAACGCGATGGAGACGCTGTTGGTTGACGAGGCCATTGCGCCGGCGTTTCTGCCGCGGTGCGCGGCAATGCTGCGCGCGCGGGGCGTGGAGCTCCGGGGCTGCGCGCGTTCGCGCGAATTGGTGCCGGACATGAAGCCGGCCACGGACGAGGACTGGGCAGCCGAATACAACGACCTGATCCTTGCGGTGCGCGTCGTGCCCGATCTTGGCGAGGCGATCCGGCACATCGAAACGTGGGGCTCCCACCATTCCGACGCGATCGTCACCGCGGACGAGGAGGCGGCCCGCCGCTTCTGCGACGAGGTGGACTCCGCCGCGGTGTATGTGAACGCCTCCACCCGGTTCACCGATGGCGGCGAGTTCGGCATGGGCGCGGAGATCGGGATCAGTACCGACAAGATCCATGCGCGCGGTCCGATGGGGCTCGAGGAGCTGACCAGTTACAAGTACGTCGTGCACGGGAATGGCCAAATCCGGGAATGAATGTCTTCGGACGCGTGCGGGGGAAGCGGCTGGCAAGGAGAGCCGGTCCTCGGACGCGCGGCGTAATCGCGCAGGTTGTGGCCGCGAAGCTCGGCGTGGCACTGGTTCTCGGCGCTGAGGACTACCCGTTCGCGCCGCCCGTGCGCGACGGCCCGGCGGTCGTACGGGAGCGGCGAAAAGAAAAACCGGGGATGATACCACCGGTGGGCGAGCACGATCTTTTTGTGATTCGCTGGGGCGTGCTGCCGGTGGGTGAACTGCACATCTGGACCGAGTGGGCGCCGGAAGGGGCGCAGAGCCCGGAGTGCGGCCTGGTCCTTTGCGGGCGGGTTCGCTCCAACCGCGCTCTCTCGCCCGTGTTTTCGCTGGATGGGTTCTATGAGTCCGTGATGGACCCGGAAGCCTTTGAGCCGCTGCGCGCAACGTGGAGCTGCGTGGAGCGAAGGCGGATTGTCGCCGAGTGGCTCAGATTTGACCGCGGCGCAGGGGTATTGCGGCGCGCGGTCTCGGACCGGGACCCGTTGTCTGACGTGCCGCTCAGCGGTGGTTTGTGGGACGTCGGCGGGGCGATTTGGTGGTTCCGTCGCGAGCTGTCCTTCGGGCGGCGGCCGGAGCGCTTGCGCGTGGCAGTTGGGCGGGACGTGGTGGAGGTCGTACCGGGGGAGCGAGGCCCGGAACCCGTGGCGCTGGCCAGTGGCGTTGTACGGTGTCGGCGGTTTGAGCCGGAAGTCTGGCGGGGAGGTCGCCGGCTCGAGCGCAACCGCTATGTGGTGTGGCTGGAGGCGGAGTCGCCACACGCGATCGCCCGGCTGCAGCTGGTTTCGCCATTGGTGACGCTGGTGGCGACGCGCGTGACGGATGGCCGTATGGCGGTTAGGTCACGATAAAGTCGAAGCCACACTCCGGCCGCGTGAGATGTTCGGCGGCGGTCCTCGGATATTTGCGGCAGTTCAGTGGGCGCCATCGGTAAATGGCACACATCGAGCGGCCATCTGGGCGGAAGCGCAGGAAGGGGCAGACGTTCGGCAGTTCGCAACAGAGACCGCACGACCGGCACTGCCCCCGTCGGTTGCGCGCGACCGGCAGCCAGCAGGTCAGCGTCCGCCGAAGTTTCGCACCCCAGGTGTTGCGGGCGGCGTCCACGTGCGGCGCCTAGCGGGGGAGCTTCTGCACTTCTTCGACGCGCAGCGATCTTGCTTTGGACTTCGGGTCGGTTTTCAGATCCGCGTAGACGATTTTCACCTTTTGGCCGTTCAGTTCCTCCACGATCGCGGGATTGATGATCGTGAATTTCTGGCCGTCATCCGCGGTGAAGGTGGCGCGCAGGAACCCTTTGTCGTTTTTGGTCACCTCGACGATGCCGACGAGGGTCGGGCGGTTCGCTTTCGCGGCGAGTTCTGCGACCGCGTTTCGGGGTGGTGGAGGGGCTTTTTTCTTCTCGTCCTTTTTCTTCGGGTCCGCCGCCAGCGCGATCACGGCCGTGGCGAGCAGCACGAGGGCGGGCAGTTGCAGTTTCATCGGGATGACTCTCCTTGTGCGGATTCGCATCGGATCAGATCGGTACGGACGCGGCGATACACTTCGGCGTCCTCCTCGGTGAAACACACGAAAATGGCGCGTTCGATTTGGGGGAGGTGCCGGAGCGTTGCGGCGGTGGTCTGCAACGCGATGCGAGCGGCCGCCTCCAGAGGGTACCGATAGGCGCCCGTGCTGATGGAGGGGAAGGCGATGGTGTGCAGCCCGTGCGCAGCGGCCAGCTCGAGCGAGCGGCGGTAGCAGGAGGCGAGGAGCTCGGCTTCGCCGTGGGCGCCGCCGCGCCAGACGGGCCCAACCGTATGGATCACGTAGCGAGCGGGCAGCCGGTAACCCCGCGTGATGCGGGCATCGCCGGTGGGGCAGCCGCCGAGCTGCCGGCATTCCTCCAACAGTTCGGGACCTGCGGCGCGGTGGATGGCGCCATCGACACCGCCACCGCCCAGCAGGCTGGTATTTGCGGCGTTGACGATCGCGTCGGTCGAGAAGCGGGTGATGTCGCCCCGGGCGATCTCGATTCTCGACCAGACGGTCTCCGAGGAGTGGTCTGACGCCGTCATCGAGCAGACTGTAGAAGAGCCATCGATTGCCCGCAAGACGAGGCAGCCCGGGATTCGAGGGCGGCTCTGCCTTTTTGCGGTGACTTTCTCCTCTGGCCAAGGGCCTCCTGGCGCCCGCCGTGCGGGCGATGGTCCGCACGCCGGGCGATTGGCCGTGGGTGTCGTTGTCAACGCAGCAAACGCGCGTGTTCCATCGGTCGCACAACCGGCAATCCTGCGGCGGGCAGCGCGACGAATTCTGGCCGCATCGTGCGGATGGGATCCGAGCGGACCATGCAGCTGAACAGCTCTGAGATTCCCCGTCAGCCGGATTCTGAGCGAGGGAGACGATGGGGTGGTATGCGGGCCGCCGGTATCGCGGACGGAGGTCTGCGGACTGGGCGGTGTCGTCGTCTTGCGGAGCGCGGCGGGAGGGGGTAGGTTGCGGGTCCCGAACGGCAGCACGATCGCGGAGACTACGAGCGTGAACAAGGTCGTCATCGTCGGCGGAGTCGCAGGGGGCGCATCGGTCGCGGCCAGGCTGCGACGGTTGGATGAGTCGGCGCGGATCGTGGTGATCGAACGGACCCGCTATGTTTCGTACGCGAACTGCGGGCTGCCCTACCACATTGGCGACGTGATCCGAGACCGCAACCTGCTGCTGATTCAATCGCCCGAGAGCCTGCGCAGTTCGCTGAACATCGAGGTGCGCACGGGCGAGGAGGCGGTGGCGATCGATCGGGCGGCTCGGCGTGTGCGGGTCCGCCGGCTCGCCGACCGCACCGAGTACGACGAGCCGTACGATGTGCTGGTGCTGGCGCCGGGTGCGCGCCCGGTGCGCCCCGATCTGCCGGGGATGGACGATCCCCGTGTGCACGTCTTGCGGAACGTCGAGGACATGGACGCGATCCGGCGTCGGGTGGATGGCGGAGCGCGCTCGGCGATCGTGATCGGAGGGGGCTATATCGGCGTCGAGATGGCGGAAAATCTTCGGCAGCGGGGGCTCGAGGTGGATGTGGTGGAGATGGTGGACCAGATCATGCCCCCGTTGGACCGCGAAATGGTGGCGCCGCTGGAGGACCATCTGCGCGCGCGGGGCGTGCGGCTGCATCTGGGCACCGCTGCGGCGGCGGTCCGCGAGTCGCCCGGCGGTCGAATCTCGGCGGAGCTGAAGAACGGGGAGGTGCTCACCGCTGATTTCATCGTGCTGGCTGCGGGGGTGAGGCCGGAGAGCGACCTGGCGGCGGCCGCGGGGCTCGAGATCGGCCCCCGCGGTGGGATCGTGGTGGACGAACACATGCGTACGTCCGACCCAAACATTTATGCGGTGGGCGACGCGGTGGAGGTGCCGCATGCGGTGCTGCCGGGGCGGTGGACGGTGCCGCTGGCGGGGCCTGCGAACCGGCAGGGGCGCATTGCGGCCGACCACATTGCCGGCCGGTCGAGCGCGTACCGCTCCACGCAGGGCACCGCGATCGTGAAGGTGTTCAACATGACCGCCGGCGGGACCGGCGCGACCGAGAAAAATCTGCGCGCGGCAGGCATTGAATATCGCAAGGTGTATCTCCACCCCTCCGGCCACGCGGGCTACTACCCGGGAACCGCGCCGATGCACATGAAGCTGCTCTTCTCGCCGAAGGAGGGGCGGATCCTTGGCGCCCAAGTGGTGGGCTACGATGGCGTGGACAAACGGCTCGATGTGCTGGCGACCGCGCTGCGCGCCGGGCTGACGGTGTACGATCTGGAGCATCTGGAGCTGGGGTACGCGCCGCCCTACGGGTCGGCCAAGGACCCTGTGAACATGGCGGGCTTTGTCGCATCAAATCTGCTGCGGGGCGACGTCCGCTTCTGGTACGCGGAGGAGTTTCCCGAGCGGACGGAAGGGATGTTGATTCTCGATGTGCGGAGCCCGGCGGAGTTTGAAAGCGGGCACATCCCAGGAGCGCGCAACCTGCCGCTTGGAGAGCTTCGGCGCCGTCTGGGCGAGCTGGACCGTGATCAACCGGTGCGGCTCTATTGCAAGGTCGGGTTCCGCAGTTACCTCGCTTATCGCGTGCTGGTTCAATCCGGTTTTCGCGACGTGGCGACGCTGGCGGGTGGCCTGACGACTTTCCGATGCGTGCACCGGGCGCTGACGCCCACACCAGAAACGGAGCCGGTGGCAACACTCCCGTACGCGGAAGAAGAAATGGAGGCGCCCGCGACGACGGTCGGCATGGTGCGGGAACTCGACTGCAGAGGACTGCAGTGTCCGGGTCCGATTCTGAAGGTGCGGGAGACGATTGAGCAGATGAAGTCGGGGGAGGAGCTGGTGGTGAGCGTGTCCGATCCGGGTTTCCGGTCGGACATTCGTGCCTGGTGCGAGCATGCTGGCCATTCACTGTTGGAGCTGAGGGAGGGGGAGGCAGGAGCCGTGAGGGCGCGGATTCGAAAGGGCGGGGTGCCGGTGGCGGCGCCGGTCACTTCTTCGGCGGTCGCGCCCGCCACTCGAGACAAGACCATTATCGTCTTCTCGGGTGATCTGGACCGTGTGCTGGCGGCGTTTGTGATCGCCAACGGCGTGCTCGCGATGGGTGGGAATGTGACGATGTTTTTTACGTTTTGGGGACTGAATGCACTGCGGCGGCGCCCTGCGAGGACGCCCGCCGGCAAGACGCTGCTGGACCGCATGTTTGCGAGGATGATGCCGTGTGGTGCGACCTCATTGAAGCTTTCGAAGCTCCACATGGGCGGGCTTGGCACCGCGCTGATGAAGCATGTGATGCGGCAGCGGCGCGTGGCGAGTTTGCCGGAGATGATGGAATCGGCGCGCAAGGGGGGTGCGCGACTGATCGCGTGCACAATGTCGATGGAGGTCATGGGGCTGAAGCCGGAGGAACTCATCGACGGCGTGGAGTTCGGCGGCGTTGCGACGTTTCTGGCCGAGGCGGAGCGCTCGGGTGGGGCGCTTTTCATCTGAGGGGTGCAGTGGGCGGGGTGCGGGGAGGCCTGGCGATGAGGGGCATGATGGTCGTGGGACTCCTCGTCGGAGCCGTCGGGGTGACACCGGCGGTGGAATCGCCCGATGGAACGCGAGAGACCGCCGAGTCCGATCCCGCACCGGTGGTCGAGATTGTGGCGACCCGGCCCCATCACACCCGTCGCGCGCTCGGTTCACCGCCCTCTCCGGAGGGTGCGGTGGTGGAATGCCGGGTTCATCTGGCTGAATCCAGCGGCGCTCCCCCCGCGTTGTACCTCTACGGCATGCAGACCGGCGGGTTTGTGTATGCCCGGATGACGCCGACCGAGCTGGCGGTGGGGCGATGGAGCCCGGCGAAGGCGGAGGCAGTCTCCTCTGCGGGGGTACCCGCACCGGACTGGACCAGCGGCTGGGCGCGGGTGCGGTTTGCGTGTGCGCCGGGGGTTGTCGCAGCGATGGCATGGCCGGACGGGGGCCCAGAGCCCGGCGGCTGGCAGGTGCATGCGTCGGTGGCGACGGTATCGGTGACGGGGCTGGCGGTGGGCGTCTGGCTGGCGTCGGAGGGGAACTCTCGTGCGACGGCGTGGGTGGACAATGCGCGGATACGGCAACCCGCCCTCTCGGATGGCCTGGATCTGCTGGTTCCGTCTCCCGTCGTGAAACCGTGGCCGCCGACGGCGGCCGGTCCGTTGGTGTCGGAGACTGGGGCGTGCGTGGTGGTGTTGGGTGGCGGTCTGGCCGGCGCGCTGGATCTCCGCCGGGGGCGGTGGCTTCGCTTGACTCACCAGGAGAGCGGACTTGAGTTTCTCGATCCATCGCGCAGGGAGCCATTGTTTCGGCTCCAGCGGGTGGAATGGCCGGGAGGGCCGGCTCGAGACATCACTGCCGAGGAGTTCCGCCGCGTGGAATGGCGAACGGCGGGCGCGGGAGAAATCGAGGCGGAGTTTCGAGATGGTCCTGTCGGCATTCATGCGGTACGGGTCCGTTTCCAGGCGGCCGAGGACGGGATTTTGATCCGCCTCGCGGTGGAGTGCCCGACGGTGATTGTGTCGCGGGTGGAGTGCCCGGTTCTTCCGCTTGCGACGGCGCTGGGGGAAGAGGGGGCCGACGATCATCTGCTCATTCCGCACAGTCACACCGACGGCATTGTCGTGCGGGCGCCGGCGGCTCGCGACCGGCGGCTGGGTGGTCGACATCCCGGTGATGCTGCCGTTCAGATGATGGCGGTGTATGACCACGCTGGCGGATTGTTGAGCGCGGCGCGGGACACCGGCGGTGAGATGAAGGAACTGTCGGTGGTCACGCGCTCAAACCGTCAGTTCACGTTGAGCTGGGCCCACGACCGACCGCAGGTGCGGGGGGATGTGGTGTTGCCCTATCCCCTCTGGTTGGGTGCGTTTCGGGGCGACTGGCGGGATGCGGCGGACCTGTACAAGACGTGGGCGAAGCGGCAGTTTTGGTGTGCGCGGCCGCTGGTCGAGCGCAAGGACGTACCAAAGTTTCTTCTGCGCGGTTCGGCGGGGGTGATTTATCCGATCGCCGGTGAGCGGGGCTACAACGGTGTCTTTGGCGAGGATCTCGAGCAGCTTCCGGAGCTGGCGCGGGAATGGCGGGAACGCCTTCGCGTGCCCCACATGCTGATCGTGCCGTATGGTTGGGAGCGGCGAGGACTGTGGGCGGGAATCAACTATTTTCCGACGGTGCCCTCGGACGAGGCGTGGGAGGCCGCAATCCGACGGCTTTCCGAGCAGGGCGACGCGGTCGCGTTTCTGACCTCGGGGTTCTGGTGGGTGGTGCGGCGGGCGGCGACGCGGAACGGACCGGCGTTCGACGACACTGCGGACTTCGAGCGACGCCGAGAGATGGTGATTGCGGCGCCGGACGGCTCGCCATGGTTTCTGGACAACTACCACAAGGTGGGCACGCAGGGCGACTGGCGAGGCTGGTCGGTCGCGCTATGCCACGGTTGTGCGGCGGCGCGCGGAACCATTCGGGAGATTTTTCTGCGCGTGGCCGAGCTGGGCGTGCCGCTGATCAGCTTCGACCAAGAAATTGGCGGGCGCCAGGCGGCGGCGTGTTATTCGGCGCAGCACGATCATCCTCCGGGGTGGGGCGCCTGGATGTGGCGGGACTTTACGAACCTGTGCGCGGGAATTCGGGGGGCGATCGCGGCAACCGGCCGTGCCGTGGGGCTGCTCACAGAAAACTGCGGCGAGATGATCATTCCCCAGATGGCGACTTTCTGGAGCCGCCAGTTCGGCGTTGCTGACCACGCGACGCCGGGGGATGAGACGGTGGGGCTCTTCTCGTACCTCTATCACGAGTACGTGACCGCCATTGCAGCGGCGATGGTGCAGGGTCAGGGGCCGGCGGGGTCGGTGCCGAGTCCGGGACTGCGTGCGCAGGCGATGGCCAACGCGCTCGTGCGGGGACTGATCCCGTGCCCCTTTGCGCTGCTGGTGCCGGTGGAGGCACCCGCGGGACGACGCCCTCCGATGACCGAGGCGTTTCTGGGGTTTGCGCCCGCGTTCGGCACGTATCCGGAGTTTCTGCTGCTGGGCGAGACGCTTCGTCCGCCCGAAGTTGTTTGCGACTGGCGAGAGGAGTCCTACACCGTTCGGGGAACGGGGACGTTGGGGGGGGGGCGGCGCGTCGTGGTCCGCGTGCCGAATGTCGCGGTTGGACGCTTTCGGGCACCCGGCGGCGCGGTGGCGACGTTTTTCGCGAACCCGACAGACCGGGAGCAGACGGCCGAGTTTGCGCCGCTGGAGGCGACACGTCCAGCCGCATTGCGGGGCAGCGACGGGTCCGTCGTGACGAACTGGGTGGAGTTGCCCGCGCGCTGCACCGTGGTGTTACCGCCGTACGATTACCGGGTGCTGGTGGTGCCGGCCACCGGCGCGTCGGACTGAGGCGGGCGCGACGACGTTCGGGGCATCGTTTCTTGAGACAGCGGCCGGGCGCGGCTACCATGCGCGCATGCGGGGACGCGCGCGAGACACCTTCGATGCGATGTGCAGCGCGGTGGCGGTCGCCGCCGACGTGGTCGCGGTGTTTGCGGGATTTCTGCTGGCGGTCTGGATTCGCTTCGACTCCGGCTGGATCCCGGTTCCGCGCGGGCATCCGCCGCGGGCGATGTACGTCTATGCGGCGGGGGTGATCGCGCTGATCTACGCGCTGCTGTTTCAGGCGCTCGGTTTGTACCGACGGCCGCAGGACGGGCATTTCACAGACAAGATTCCGCGGCTGGTCCGCGCGTCCGGGATTGGGACGTTGCTGGCGCTGGCGTTGGCGTTTGTGATCCGCAGCGAACCACCGTTTTCGCGCCTCGTGGCGGGCCTCGGCTTTGGGACGGTGACGCTGTTGGTGCTGGTGGAGCGCAACATCCTGTTTCAGCTCGAGCGGCACTGGGCGCGGCATCAGGCGAGGCACCGCTCGGTACTGATCATCGGCGCGGGGCCGCTGGCCGCGCAATTGCGTGACGAGCTGCACCGCGATCCGCGGCACCGCGCCCGGGTGATCGGTTTTCTGCGAGCGGAACCCGTTGCGCCGCCGCCGGCGATCCGGCCGGAGGAGGTGCTCGGCGAGGTCACGGACCTGGCGGGGGTGATGGACGCGCGGGAGGTGGACGAGGTGATCGTCGCGAGCCCCTCGGTGCTCACCGCGGATCAGCTTGAGGAGATCGTGATCGAGGCGGGCCGTCGCCTTGCGGGCTTCTCGATGGTGCCGGACACGTTCCGTCTGCTGACCAGCCGGGTGGACGTCCGTCAGATTGGTGACATTTCGCTGTTGGGCATGGCGCCATGGCCGCTTGACCGCTTCTGGAACCGCGTGCTGAAGCGAATCGAAGATGTGGTGGGCGCCGTGATCGGCCTGTTGTTGGCGGCCCCGCTGCTGCTGGTGGCGGCGATCATCATCCGACGCACGTCCCCCGGGCCGGCGTTCTATCGGCAGATCCGCTGCGGCGAGGGGGGGCGACCGTTCACTCTGTACAAGCTGCGAACGATGGTGGCGGATGCCGAGGCGGCGACCGGACCGGTGTGGACGCGACCGGACGATCCGCGGCGGACTCCGTTTGGCGCGTGGCTCCGGCGATGGAACCTCGATGAGCTGCCCCAGTTGTGGAACGTGCTGAAGGGGGAGATGAGCCTCGTCGGGCCGAGACCGGAACGACCGGAGTTTGTGGAAAAGTTCCGCGACGAAATCGGCCGGTACATGTGGCGCCACGCCGGCAAACCGGGAATGACCGGATGGGCGCAGATCCACGGGTTGCGTGGCCAAACGGATTTGCGGGAGCGGATCCGGTACGATCTGTGGTATCTCGAGAACTGGTCGCTGGCCCTGGATTTCAAGATTCTCGTGCGAACGCTCACCGCACGGCAGAACGCGTACTGAGACTGTGGAACGGCTGTTCCTCGCGGCCGGTCGCGGTGGCCAGGGCGATGGTGTAGACTGAGTGGTAAATCGACTGCCGCCGGCGCCTTCTGGTGCCAAGGTCGCCGCCGGCGATGTGGAAAGGAGAGAGCGATGGGCACGAAAGGTCGCGAGATTGTCGGGATGGACGTCGGTGCGCTGCTGGACATGCTGAATCGCGCGTACGCGGACGAGTGGCTCGCCTACTACCAGTACTGGCTCGGAGCGAAGGTGGCGAAGGGGCCGATGAAAGACGCGGTGATGGCGGAGCTGACGCAGCACGCCGCCGATGAGCTGCGCCATGCCGACATGCTGGCGCTGCGCATCATCCAGTTGGGCGGCACGCCCGCGCTGACGCCGGCCGACTGGCTGAAGCTCTCCGGCTGTGGCTACGATGCGCCCGCGGATCCCTATGTCTCCAAGCTGCTGGACCAGAACATCAGCGGAGAACAGTGCGCGATTGTCACCTACAAAAAGCTCATCGAGGCGACGCAGGTCGCCGATCCGGTCACCTACAACCTGGCGGTTCAAATCCTTTCCGACGAGGTCGAGCACGAGGAGGATCTGCAGGCGCTGAAGGAGGATCTTGAGCTGCTGATCGCGCGGCAGGGACGCTGACGGCCGTGCGCCCGGCCGCGGCGCCACCAGCGGGAGGAGCGCAGGTGCGATGAGCGAGTCGACGGGTCGGTTGCCCCTGATCGGCGAGAGGGCGCCGCCGTTTGAGGCGGAGACGACGCAGGGGCGGATCAGTTTCCCGCAGGACTTCGCCGGCAAGTGGGTCGTGTTTTTTTCCCATCCGGCCGATTTTACCCCCGTTTGCACGACGGAGTTCATCACCTTCGCGACGATGCAGCCGGAGTTTGAACGGCGGAATTGCCGCCTGCTCGGCCTTTCGATTGACAGCACCTACAGCCACATCGCTTGGCTGCGGACGATTCAGGAGCGGATCGAATACCGGGGGATGAAGAACGTCGAAGTCCGTTTCCCGGTGATCAGCGATCTGACGATGGAGATTGCCCGCGCCTACGGCATGCTGCAGCCCGGCGCCAGCACGACGCAAGCGGTGCGCGCAGTGTTCCTCATCGACCCCGGCGCGATCGTGCGTGCAATCCTGTATTACCCGCTCACGTTGGGGCGGAACGTCGATGAAATTCTCCGGATGCTGATTGCGCTGCAGACCTCGGATCGGTACAGGGTCGCGACGCCCGCGAACTGGCAGCCGGGGGATGACGTGATCCTGCCGGCGCCGGGTTCCTGCGGCGCGGCGAGGGAGCGCATGGAGCAGCCGGGGTCGGACGTGCGTTGTCTGGACTGGTTTCTGTGTCTGAAGCGGTTGCCGTCGGTGGAGTGATGCGCGGCGGTGCACCGCAACTGAGCCGGCGGCAGTTTTTGGCCGCGGCCGCGGTCGGCTCCGTGGCGGTGGGAGTGATGGGCTGCGTCACGAACCCCGTGACCGGGCGTTCGGAGTTTTCGCTGGTCTCGCCGGAGGATGAAATCCGGCTGGACCGGGAGAATGCGCCGCGGCAGTTTTCGGGCGATTTTGGTCTGCTGCGCGAGCCACGGGTGCAGCGCTATGTCAGCTCGGTGGGCGAGGAGCTGGCGCGGGTGAGCCATCGGCCGACGATGCCGTATTCGTTCCGGGCGGTGCGCGCGTCCTATGTGAACGCGTACGCGTTTCCGGGGGGCAGCATTGCGGCGACGCGCGGGATCCTGTTGGATCTGGAGAACGAGGCGCAACTGGCCGGCCTGCTCGGGCATGAGATCGGCCATGTGTGTGCGCGGCACACCGCGCGGCGGATGACATCGGCGATTCTGACGCAGCTGGCGGTCGCGGGTGCGGCGATCGCGGTGGAGCAGGCGGGCCATGAGCGGACCGCGACGGTGGTCGCCGGATTGGGGACGGTGGCGGGAGGTGCGCTGCTGGCGCGTTACAGCCGCGAGGACGAGCGCGAGGCCGACCGGCTCGGTATGGAGTACATGGTGAAGGCCGGCTACAACCCCCAGGGGATGGTCGGGCTGATGGACTTGCTGGTGCGGCAGGAACGCGAGCGGCCCTCCGCACTCGAGCTGATGTTCGCGACGCATCCCATGAGCCGCGAGCGGCGCGACACGGCCGAGCAGGCCGCGCGCACCACTTGGGCGGCGGGCGCGGGCCTGCCGTTGGGTCGGGAACGCTATCTGGACGAGACCGCGCCGCTGCGCGCGATGGCACCGGCGATCCGCGCGATCCAGGAGGGCGACGAGGCGCGGCGCGCCAACCGCGGGCGTGACGCGGAGACCGCCTACGCGCGCGCGCTCGCCGCGGCGCCGGAGGACTACGAGGCGCTGTTGAAAATGGCAACGCTGCTGGCCGCGCAACGGCGTCATCGCGAGGCGCGGGAATTCGCGGAACGCGCGCGTGCAGTGGACCCAGAGGAGCCGCAGGCGATGGCGGTCCTCGGCGCCGTCTCGCTGCAGCTGGGCCAGCCGGAGCGTGCGCACCAGTGCTTTACGGACTTCGACCGGCGGCTTCCGGGCGATGCGGAGATTGCCTTCCTCGACGGGCTTGCGCTGGAGCGCATGCATCGGCGCGAAGAGGCCGCCCGCCGTTACGTGCAGTTCCTTCAGGCGGGCGGGGGCGGCACGGAGGCGGAGCATGCGCGGCGGCGGCTGGTCGAGTGGGGCGTCATCCGGCCGGAGGGGCGATGACGGCGGTGCGCGGGCGGCCTGCGATGAGGCCGGAACTTGTGGTGGCGCTGGACGTGCCCGGCGCGGATCGGATCGGGTCGATCGTGGATGCGTTGCCGGCCGAGGTGGGCTGGTACAAGGTGGGGCTGGAGCTGTTCGCGGCCGCCGGGCCGACTGCGATCGAGCCGCTGCGGAACCGGGGCAAGTCGGTTTTTCTCGATCTCAAGCTGCATGACATTCCCCGGACGGTCGCGCGCGCGGTGCGTGCGGCCGCCGCGCACGGTGTGCGCCTGCTCACCGTGCATGCGGCGGGGGGCGGCGCGATGGTGGAGGCGGCGTGTGCGGCGGCGCGCGAATTCGGTGCGGACCGGCCGCGGATCGTCGCGGTGACGCTGCTGACCAGTCTTGACACCGCCGAAGTGGAGCGGATGGGTTGGCGTGGGGATCCGGCGGACGTGGTCCGGCGGCTCGCCGGGCTGGCGCTGGACCACGGCGCGGACGGTCTGGTGTGCTCGCCGCGGGAGGCGGGAGAGCTGCGCGCGCGGTTCGGAGCCGCGGTGCTGCTGGTGACGCCGGGGATACGTCTGCCCGGTGATGCGCCGGGCGATCAGCGCCGGACCGGCACGCCCGCGGAGGCGGTCCGCGCGGGCGCCACGCATCTGGTGGTGGGGCGACCGATTTTGGAGGCGCCGGATCCGGCGGCGGCCTCGCGCGCGGTGCTCGCGGACATCGCGGCGGCGGTCTCGGAGTGATCCGGGCGCGCCTGGCGGTTGCGGCATGAGCACGACGCTATGGCTCGAGCTCGCGTATGTGTTGCATTTGCTCGCTGCGCTCGCCGCCTCGTTGCACGCGGTGCGGATCAAGCGCGAGGCGAGTTCCGCGCTGCTGTGGCTGTTGGTTATCTGGTCCTTCCCGGTCGTGGGCGTGGTCGCCTACGTGGTGCTCGGCGTGGACCGGATCGCCGCGCAATCGCGGCTGCGCGCCCGTGCGCGGCGGGCGTTCGGTGAGTCGCGCCGTGCGCAGGAGGCGGCGCAGCGTCCGATGGCCGACTGGCGCGGTGTGCGCGACTGCCGCTGTGCGCTGCCGGAGGGTGAGTGGGCGCGAGCGCTGCATCGCGCGCTGGACGTGCTGCTGCCGGATGAACCGCTGCTGGATGGCAACGACCTGCAGCTGCTGATCACCGGCGACGAGGCCTACCCCCGCATTTTCGATGCGATCGCGTCGGCGCGCTCCCATGTGCACCTGCAGACGTTCATTCTCGCGCACGATGATAGCGGCCGCCGGCTGATGGACCTGCTGCTGGAGCGCGCACGGGCAGGGGTCGAGGTGCGAGTGCTCTTCGACCGTTTCGGGTCGACGCCCTCGGTGCTCTCGGGCTTTGTGCGCCGCTGGCGCCGTGCCCATCCCCGGCTGCGGTTGGCGGGTTGGACGCTCGCGAAGCCGTGGCGCCGGCAGTTCCAGCTTAATCTGCGCAACCATCGCAAGATCCTGGTGGTCGACGGCCGAGTCGCGTTTACCGGCGGCATGAACATATCCGATGTGAACGTGACGCGGTCTGGGCGTCCCGCCGACCGCGACTTTCATTTTGAAGTGCGGGGCCCCGTTGTGCAGGAGCTGCAGTATTCGTTTCTGAACGACTGGCACTTCATGACCGGCGAGGCGGCGGAACGATTGTTGTGCGCGGAGCACTTTCCTCCGCAGCCGGTCGCGGGGCGGACGCTCGCACGTGTGGTGAATGGCGAGCCCTCGGAGGAGGGCGCCACGTTGCCGGACGTGCTCTTCGCGATGCTGGCCGCCGCGCGCCGGCAGGTCGTGATCGTGACGCCGTATTTCGTGCCGACGATGGACATCCTGCGGGCGCTGCGCGTCGCCGCGCTGCGCGGCATCGAGGTGAAGCTGCTGCTTCCTAAGTACAACAACCACGTCTACGCCGGTTGGGCGGGCCGCTCGTTTTACGAGCCGCTGCTGACCGCGGGCGCGCAGATTGTCGAGCGGTCGCCGCCCTTTCTGCATGCGAAGGCGCTGATCGTGGATGACGAGGTGGCGATGGTGGGCTCCGCGAACCTGGACTCGCGCAGCCTGCGTCTGAACTATGAAACGAATCTGCTGGTGTGGGGGCAGGACTTGATCGGGCGGCTGAAAGCGGCGGCGCTGGCCGAGTTTGCGTGCGGCGAGCCGATCGCGACCGCGGCCTGGCTGCAGCGTCCGGCGGGGCAGCGGTGGCTGGAGCGGGCGGCCGCACTGCTTTCGCCGGTGCTGTGAGCGGCGCGCGGGGGGCGCGGTGCTCAGCGGGCGTGGGGGGGCGCCGGCTGCGTCGCGGCCAGCCATCGGGCGATCGCGTGCACGCGACGGCAGAATTCGGCGGTCTCGATCCGGTTGTTGCGCAGCCACCGTCCCTGCGGATCGAGCGCCGCGATCGCGGCGATCGCAGCGGCGCGCTCACGGGCGCCGGCACCGCGGGGGGCGTCCGGAGTTTCCGAAGGCGCGCGGCGCCTGCGCCAGGCTGCGATCAGCTCGGGCACGCCGAAGTCTCCCTCCCAGGCGTAGCCGGTTCGGCGTTCCTCGCTGAGCTCGGCAAGGGTGTAGTGAATGCGGCCATCGCGGTCGCCGTAGACGGGCCGGTTGGTTCGCAGCTCGTAGAAGCGCGCCCACCGGTTCGAGCTGATCGCAGACCGTTCCAACCACTCGATCGCGGCGGGGATCGGAGCCAGAAAGCGGTCGTCGCCGGTGACCTGGTGAAGACGCATCAGCGCCCGGATCGCGCCGACGCTTTCGGCGGTGCAGACGGCGGGCGGCTCGAACGCTCGCGCCCAGGCGGGCTCCATCTCGCGATTGTACTGCTGCGCCCACGCGGGTTGCGGCTCCGGAAGCTGCGCCAAAATCAGAAATTCGCCGGCACGTCGCGCCGCGGTGAGGCAGCGGGCATCGCCGGTGGCGGCGTGAATGTCCAGGAGCGAGTGCATCACCTGCGCGTGGACGTGATCGTTCAGCGTGTAGTGGCCGTGGTAGGGCTCCCGGCGGTACGGCGGCACCGGGTCCGGAACACGCGCTCTGCGGACGGGTGCGGCGTTTGTGTCCGGCGCGGGCCCATCGAATCGCTGCGGCCAGCCGCCGTTGGGATGCTGTGCGGCGAGCAGCGCCCGCAGACCATGCTCGAAGGCCTGCCGGATCGCGGCCCGGCGTGCGGCGTCGGCCACGGTCGGCTCATGGCTTAACGCGCACAGAAACCGCAGCGCGGCGGTGGTCGTGTCGTCGTCGAGGGTGGAGCGGTTGTGCCTTCGGGCGGCCTCCTCGACGGAAATCCGGCCGATGTCGGTGCGCCGGTACGCCCGCGCGAACGCGGTGGGTTCGAAGTCGATGGAGTAATCCCAGCCCCCGCTGGCGAGTTGGCCGCGCGCGAGGGCCTCCCCCGCGCGTTCGGCGGCTTCGAGGTGGAGACGGTCACCGGTGGCCCGCCAGGCTTCCAGCAGCGCGAGGCCGACGGTGGGCGTGCCCGGTGGCTGCACCCAGATTTCGGTGGGTCGTGCGGGCCGCTCGCCCCAGCGCTGCTGCAAATCGACCGAGTAGCTCCAAAGGTAACCGCCTTCGGTCGCGATCGAGGAGATGAACGCGGTCGCGCGGCGGAGCGCCTCGCGGGCGCGCGTTGCGAGCGCGGCGTCGTCCTCCGGTTCGGTGGCGCAGGCGGCGGCTGCGGCGAGCAGCCCGATCGCGGTCCGCACTCCGCGGCGGGATCGCCTTCCCAGCATGGGATAGCCCTGGCGGTGCAGCGTCCGATCCCTGGACATGTTCAGTACGCTTTGGCGAACACGACCCGGTCCCGGCTCGGCGCACCGCAGCGAATACAGGCGCCGGCGGGTCCCTGGCCGTAGCCGGTGGGCAGGCAGCGGATCGTCACGGAGAGCTCCTCGTTGATCGCGCGCTCGCAGTCGGACGAACCGCACCAGTGTGCGCGGGCGAACCCGCCGTGAATTTCCGGCTTTTCGGGGTTTGCGGGCGTGAAGAATGCGCGGAACTCGTTCCAATCGTCCAGCGCGTGCGTGTGGGTGTCGCGAAACTCGCGCGCGCGCTCGAGCAGTCCGCGCTGGATTTCCTCGAGCGTGGCGGCGATCGTGTGGACGAACTGGGCGCGCGGAACCGCGCAACGGTCGCGCGGGGCGCGGTCGCGGCGGCCGACGAAGACGGCGTCCTTCGCGATGTCGCGGGGACCGACTTCGGCGCGGACAGGGATGCCGCGTTTGATCCAGGCCCAGCCGCGTTCCCCGGCGTTATCTTCCCGCGTGTCCACGATCACCTCGACGGGGCGGCCGTCGAAGCGCTGCTCGCGTAGCTCCGCGGCGAGGCGCTCGCACCATGGCAGCACGGTGGCGCGATCGTCATCGCGGCGAACGATGGGGAGGATTGCGACGTGGGCGGGCGCGACGCGTGGCGGCACGACCATGCCGTTGTCATCGCCGTGGGTCATCACCAGACCGCCGATCAGGCGCGTGGAGACCCCCCAGGAGGTCGTCCACGCGTACTGCCGGGAGCGGTCGCGGGCGGTGAACATGATCTCCGACGCGCGCGCGAAGTTTTGACCGAGGAAGTGACTGGTGCCGGCCTGCAGCGCTTTGCGGTCCTGCATCATCGCCTCGATGCAGAAGGTGTTCTCCGCGCCCGGGAAACGTTCGCCGGGGGTTTTTTCGCCGGTGAGGACGGGGATCGCGAGCACCTCTTCCGCGAAGCGGCGATAGAGCTCGAGGATCGTCAACGTCTCCTCCCACGCTTCGTCGCGGGTTTCGTGGGCGGTGTGGCCCTCCTGCCAGAGGAACTCGGCGGTGCGCAGAAACAGCCGGGTGCGCAGTTCCCAGCGAACGACGTTCGCCCACTGGTTGATTTTGATGGGGAGGTCGCGCCAGCTCTCGACCCACTTCGCGAACATCGCGCCGATGATGGTTTCCGAAGTGGGCCGCACGACGAGCGGCTCCTCCAGCGGGGCGGCCGGCACCAGGCGGCCGTCGGGTCCGGCCTCGAGCCGGTGGTGGGTGACGACCGCGCACTCCTTGGCGAAGCCCTCCACGTGCTCGGCCTCCTTCTGGAGGAAGCTGAGCGGGATGAAGAGCGGAAAGTACGCGTTGACGTGGCCGGTCGCCTTGAAGCGTTCGTCGAGCCGGGCGCGGATGTTTTCCCAAATCGCGTAACCCCAGGGGCGGATCACCATACAGCCGCGTACCGGGCTGGTCTCCGCGAGTTCGGCCGCGCGGACCACCGCCTGGTACCACTCGGGATAGTCCTCTGCGCGGGTCGGTGAAATCGCGGTGCGGTCGATGTTGTTCATAGTTCCGGCTCCATCAGCGTCGGGCGCTCACGATACGGCTGGGCGCGGCGGGGTCAAGCCGGGGCGGAGAAAGCGGTTCGACAGAACGCTTCAAGTCGTGTAGATCGGTCGCATGAAGACGATGATGGTCGGCTGGCTGATGGGCGCGGCGGTGGCCGGGGCCGCGGAGGGGTGGATCTCGATGTTTGACGGCCGCACGCTGAGCGGGTGGCGGTCGAACGAGGAGACGTCGAACGTGTTCACGGTGGTGGACGGCGCGCTGCGCGTCTCCGGCGGGCGCGCGCACCTGTTCTACGTCGGCGCGGACGGCCAGGCGTCGTTCACGAACTTCGAGTTTCGTTGCGAGGTGAAGACGGAGCCGGGCGCGAACTCGGGCATTTACATCCACACGCGGTTTCAGGAGCGGGGCTGGCCAGACGTCGGCTACGAGTGTCAGGTCAACAACACGCACAAGGACCCGCGGAAGACAGGCGGGCTGTATGCGGTGGCGGACGTGATGAACACCTCGCCGGTGCCGGACGGGGAGTGGTTCGAGTATGGGATCCGGGTGGAGGGCCGGCGGATCACGATCACGATCAACGGTCGGGTGACGACCGACTGGACGGAACCGCCGGACTGGACGCCGCCCGCCAACATGCCGGGACGGCGGCTGTCCGCGGGCACGATCGCGCTGCAGGGACACGACCCGAAGAGCACGATCTGGTACCGCAATCTCCGTATCCGGCCGCTGCCCTGAACCGCCGCGGCTTCGGAAGTTCGCATGCCTCCGGAAACCCGCCATGGGATGCACCGCGACTCGTGGGTCACTTACCGTCCCTCGATCAAGGTGCTCGACTGTACGCTGCGCGACGGCGGGCTGATGAACAATCATCGGTTTGATGACGAGTTCGCGCGCGCGGTCTATCGCGCCAACTGCGCCGCCGGTGTGGATTACATGGAGTTCGGTTACAAGGCCGACAAGGCGCTCTACGCGCGCGACGAGCACGGCCCCTGGCGGTTTTGTGACGAGGACGACGTGCGGCGGATCATTGGCGAGGAACCACCGCCGCTGAAGCTCTGCGCGATGGCGGACGCGGGCCGCACCGACTACCGTCGCGATATCCTGCCGAAGGAAAAGAGCGTGTTCGACTGCATCCGCGTGGCCTGTTACATCCATCAAATTCCGATCGCGATCGACATGCTGAAGGACGCCGCGGACAAGGGGTATGAGACCACGTTGAACCTGATGGCGCTGTCCACAGTGCCGGAGTCGGAGCTGCGCACCGCGCTGGCGGAAGTGGTCGAGTCCACGCGGGTGAACGTACTGTATGTGGTGGACAGTTTCGGTGCGCTCTATTCGGAGCAGATCCGGGACTATGTGCGGTTGTTTCTGCGCTATGCGGGCCCCGACCGGCAGGTCGGCATCCATGCGCACAACAACATGCAGCTGGCGTACGCGAACACGATTGAGGCGCTGATTGCGGGCGCGAACCGTCTCGATGTGACGATCCACGGGCTCGGCCGCGGCGCCGGCAACTGCCCGACCGAGCTGCTGCTGATGTTCCTGAAAAACCCGAAGTTCCGGGTGCGGCCGATTCTGGAGTGTGTGGAGCGGCACCTCTTTCCGCTGCACGAGCGGATCCCGTGGGGCTACAGCATCCCGCACGCAATTTCCGGCGCGCTCAACCGGCATCCGCGCGAGTCCATGGCGTGGATGGAGAGCGACCGCGCGAACCGGATCGTGGAGTTTTACGACCGGATGCTGGAGTAGCCCCGTCGCGCTCGCGACGGCTCACTCCGGGCGCGAAGTTCGGCGCGTGGGGCGGCGGGAGCGGACGACCTCGACCGCGACGCTGCGGGCGAAGCGCAGCGCGCCGGGCTTGTCCACCGTCACCGTCGCGCGGCGCACGCCGCGGCGCGAGGTGCACAGCGCGGCGATGCGGTCCGCGAGCGTTTCGAGCAGCCGGAAGGAGCTTTGCTCGACGAGCGCGACGATGTCCTTTTTGAGGGCCTTGTAGTCCACCGCGTCGTTCAGCGCGTCGCTGCGCGCGGCGGCACGAACGTCGGTTTCGAGCGCGATGTTGATCAGCACGTCCTGCGGCGCGCGGCGCTCTTCCGGGTAGACGCCGATGACGCACCGCAACGCGAGGTCGCGGATGAGAATCCGATCGGTCACAGCCGCGTGCCGGGGGGAATCACGGTGTTTTTCGGAATCACGATCACGCCGTCGCGGACGGTGTACTGTGGGGTGACGGTGCCATCGGGTTTGCCGTCCGGGGAGATGTAGGCGCCGTCGCCGATTCGGGCGTTTTTGTCCACGATCGCATTGCGGATGAAGCAGTCGCGTCCGATGCCGAGGCGGGGGGAGGCGGGGGCGGGATCGCGCTCGTGCTCGTAGTAGTCGGCGCCCATGATGACCGAGTGTTCGATCACGGTACCCTCGCCGATCACCGCGCGCACACCGATGATCGAGTGCAGGATACGGTGACCGCTGATGATGCAGCCCTCCGCCAGCAACGTGCGGTTGAGGTCGCAGCAGTTGATCTTTGAGGAGGGGAGGAACCGCATATGAGTGTAAATCGGCGCGCGGGGCTCGTAGAAGGAGAAGGGCGGCCGCGGTTCGGTGAGCTCGAGGTTTGCCTCCCAGAAGGCACCGATGGTTCCGATGTCGCGCCAGTACCCTTCGAAGATGAAGCTGTGCACGTTGAAGCGGTCGATCGCGGCCGGGATGATGTGCTTGCCAAAGTCGGTGCGCTCGGGGTCGGCGAGCAGCTCCTGCAGCACCGGTCGGTTGAACACGTAGATGCCCATGCTGGCGAGGTAACGCTCCTCGCTGTACATCGGGGCGCGCAACTCGTCGAGCAGCGGGGTGTCGCCGGGTTTCTCGACGAAGCGAAGGATACGGTTATGCGGTCCGACCTGCATGATCCCGAGCGCGCCCGCCTCCGAGCGGGGGACGGGTTTGGTCGCGATCGTCACGTCGGCCCGGTTTGCGACGTGCTGTTCGATCACCTTTTGGAAGTCCATTCGGTAGAGCTGGTCGCCGGAGAGCACGAGGATAAGGTCGGGCGACTCGTCCATGAAGTAGCGGAACGACTTTCGCACCGCGTCAGCGGTGCCCTCGTACCAGGATTCCGAGTCGGGCGTCTGCTGCGCGGCGATGATGCGGACGAAGCCGCGGTGGAACTGGTCGAACTGGTAGGTGTTGGCGACGTGCTCGTGCAGCGAAACGCTGTTGTACTGCGTCAGCAGATAGATCCGGCGCAGCCGGCTGTTCAGGCAGTTGCTGATTGGGATGTCGACCAGTCGGTACTTGCCGCCGATCGGCACCGCGGGCTTCGCGCGGTCGCGGGTGAGCGGCTGAAGCCGCGTGCCTGCGCCGCCGCCCATGATCACGCACACGACGTTCATTGGAAGCCGCCTCTCAGGTCCCGGGAACAGGATGACGGCCGCGCTGCGCGGTGTCAATGGTGCGGCGCATTCATCGGGCGTACGGCAGAATGAGCCAAATGGCGCCGGTGGCCAGCAGCGTCGCGGCGCCGAGCAGCTCGGCGTTCAGGTGGGGGTAGGGGCGGCGGCGCCACTGCGGGCTCCAGGCGGCGTCAAGCCGATTCAGCTGGCGCGCGAGCGGCAGTGCGGCCGCAATCGCGATCGCGTCCGCGATCAGTTTGGGCAGCGGTCGTGCGAGCAGGCCCGCGCCGGCCGCCGCGGCGGTCGCGGCCGCGAGCGCGACCAGCGCGGCGGCGAGCAGCCCGGCGGACGGTGGCTGGCCACCCCGCCGAATACCGAACTTCAACAGGCCAGCGAGCGTCAGCACCGTTGCGGTGCTGACGATGATCGTTGCCGGCAGCGTGTCGGCGAGCCCACTTTTCCAGACGCCGACCGGCGTGGGAAACAGGCCGACCGCCAGCATGGTGCCGATGACGAACACCACCGCGGCGCGGCGTCGCAGCGCGATCACGCGCCCCTCCGGCTGCATTCCGTCAAGCGCGTAAAACATCAGCGTCTTCCCCGCTGCGTGAACCGCGATCAACAGCATGGCCTCCGTTGCGCGGCCACGTGCCATCAGCCAGCCGACAAAGCCGGCCGCGACGACGGACGAGGCCGCGACGCAGCGCTTGGGCTCCGCCTCGACGAGCACGAAGAGACTCGGGATCGACACCGTCGCGATGGACAGTGCTTCGATCCAGCCAAACAGATCCTGCAATACCGCTGCGGCGGCGGGCGCGAGCACACGGGTCTGCAGACCGTAGAGGCCGGCCATCAGGGTGTAGGAGCCGAGCAGTGCGGAGACGGGCGTTACGGTGGCGGCGTGACAGGTGGCGACCCATGTCCAGGCGGGGACGAACGCGCTCTTCATCAGGAACGCGCTGGCCAGCAGCAGCAGGGTCCAGCGTTGCTGCAGCGGCTCCGCGGCGAGGAACGCCGGGTCGAGCGGCTCGCGGAAACCGGCGCCGGTCGCGTAGAGCAGCACGATGCCGCCGAGCAGCAGCGACGAGCTCAGCGCGCCGAAGAGCATGTACTTCACCGACGCGTACAGGCTGCCTTTTGCGCCGACCAGCACGTAGGCGGCCATCATCATCAGCTCGTAGAACACGAAAAAATTGAAGAGGTCCGCGGTGACGATCAGGCCGCTGCAGCCACCGAGGTAGAGCAGCAGCAGCAACCGCATCGCGGGCGAGGCCAGGTCCCCCGCGCGGGCGGCGGCCGCCCCCAGCGGCAGCAGATAGGCGGACAGCAACGGGATCCGGTCGGCACCAAACGCGAATTCGATCGCCAGCACCGTGTCACCGAGGGCCAGGCGAATTTCGCCGTGCCGCCACGCGCCGACGGCCAGCGCGAGGCCCACGGCCCCCTGCAGCGCGGCGGTGATGCGGACGACGCACCGCGTGATGTCGCGGCCGCCCATCGACGCCGCCAGCGCCGCGATCACGCCAAACAGGGGTACCAGTGGGAACGCGGTCAGCAGGCGCGGGTCAGTCATGCAGCTGCGAGCCGGACATGGTGCCACGCTGACGCCCGACGCGAACGATCAGCGCCAGCGCGAGCGCATTGAAACAAACTCCGATCACGATCGCGGTGAGCATCAGCGCCTGCGGGAGCGGGTCCACCATCGCGATTTCGGCGGCGGGATCGAGAATCGGTGCGCGACCGCGCGCCGCGTAGCCCGCATCGAGAAAGGCGAGGATGATCGTGCTTTCGATCAGGGCGATGCACATCACCTTGCGGACCAGATGGTCCGAGGCGATGAAGCCATAGAGCGCCAGTGCGATGATGAGCACGCTCATCACGGTTCTCCGAGCGCCCGCAGGCCGACGACCGCCAGCGTCACCACCATGACTTCCAGAAAGGTGTCGGCCGCGCGCGGACCGAGGTAGATCGCGGTGACGAGGTTGCGGATGTTCCATCGGCGGGCGAGCGCGGCGACCTCGGCGGTCGCGTGCGCGGGCGGGGCCACATCGGGGGGAGCGGCCCGCCATGCCAACAGGGCCAACCCCACCACGAGTGCGGCGGTGATCGTTCGTGTGCGAGCGCCGTTCATTTCCCCGGCTCCCGCAACCGGCGCACAATCAGCACGATCGAACCGGCGACCTCCAAGAAGATGGCGAGGTTCAGCGACCACATCTGAATGTTGGAGAACAGCAGTCCCGGCCCGGTCCAGGCGGCCGGGTCGGGGAAGGGGCGGCCGGTGCGAAGCCAGCCGGCGAGGAGAAGTCCGCCCAGCAGCAGCAGACCCGCCAGCTCCATCCGCTCGAAGATACGGTCGGGATAGGCGCGGCGACGCCAGACGAGGTCCAGCACGACGACGATCGTTCCGAATGCGACACCTGCCTGGAAACCGCCGCCGGGCGAGTTCGCGCCATACGAAAACAACTGGAAACTGAACACCAGCACGAAGGGGAACAGCAGCCGGAGCGTCGTGTCCAGCGGCGGAGAGTCGCGAAGGTCAATCATCCCAATGGTTCTCCGCGCGGAGGAAAAGGTTCGGCGGGGATCAGCGCCATCACCGCGACCTGCGGGTCCCGCAGGTTCAACCCGTCGCGCGCGCAAAGGTCGACAAATTCCTCGGCCGCACGGCGCTCGGGGAGCACGATCAGCAGCGCGCGGTGGTACGCGAGATTGTGTCCGAACCACCGGCCTACATCCGCAAAGAGGGGAAGGGTCTGCGTCGCGAGGTTTTCGACCGCCTCGCCGTCCAGAATGGTGGCATCGAACAAACCGAGCTCGATCAGCGCGTTGACGACGGTTTCGATCCGCCGTTCGTCCTTGAGGATCAGCAGCAGCAGCATCGGACACCTCTGCTCACGGGGCCAGACCGAGTTCGGTGGCGACGCGGTCCGGCTCGCCGGAGCGAAACGCGGCGGAGCCGGAGGGGGCGGCGAGCAACCGGCTGAGGCGCGCGAGCAGCGTGAGGTACTCGCGACTGCGAGGTTCGGGGATCAGTGCGCAGACCAGCGCGTGGACGGGTGCGCCGTGACCGAGGGAGGCGGGCGGGACCAGCAAGCCCATCGAGAGGCGGATACGGTCAAGGTCATCGCGGCGGGCGTGCACGAGCACGACGCCGGGGCTGATCGTCTGCTCGCGCAGTTCCGCGGCGCGCGGGCGGGGTGTTGCCGCGCCTGGTCCGCAGGCGGCCGCGATCAGGCGTTCGAAGAGAACTTCGCGCGCGGCGGGTGGAAGCCGCAGGATTTGCGCGCGGACCAGATAGTCGCGCCACTCAACCATCGGAGTTGCCTCCGGCGCGCTGGAGCGCAACGAGAAAGACGATCGTCGAGAGGCCTGCGCCCAGCGCGGCCTCCGTCATCGCGACGTCCGGCGCGTGCAGCCAGAGGTACTGGAGCGTGAGGATGGTGCTGAAGAGGCTGAGGCCGATCACCGCGTGCACCAGCTTGCGGGCGAACACCACCACCGCGGCCATCAGCGCCATCAGCGTGAGCGCGATGTCGCGGGGGCTCATGGCGAAGGCCCCTCGGCGTCGTCGTGCCGCCCGGCAGCGTGCGCGACGGCGATGATGTGCGGAATCATCGGTGCAGTTGCGAAGATCAGCACGACGATCAGCACCAGTCGCGCGGCGGCGTCCACGCTGGGCGCGCGCGCAGCAAGACCCAGCAGCACCGTCGCCGCGCCGGTGACCCCGCATTTCGTGGAGGCGTGCAGCCGCAGGTAGAGGTCGGGCAGCAACACGGTGCCCAGCGCGCCGAACAGCACCAGCGCGAGCCCCGCTGCGATGATCGCGGTGCTCATCGGGGAGGCTCCTGCCCGGGCGTCGCCCAGAGACGGGCGAACGCGACAGTTTCCGCGAACGACAGCAGCGCATAGACCGCGGCGACATCAAGATAGAAGGGGCGCCCATGCTCGACCGCGAACAGGCACATGGCCAGCACGACGTGCACGGAGACCAGCTGCAGCGAGATCACGCGGTCCCACAGCGTGGGGCCCGCGAACATCCGCACCAGGCTCAGCAGCGTACCGATCATCAGCACGGGCAGTGTCCAGTTCATCCGACGGTCCGTTCAAGCAGCCGCTCGATGCGTGCCTTGATGATGCGGCCCGCGTGGATAGAGTGGCGGCTGGCGACGTTGAACCAGTGCACATACAGCCGGCGGTCGCGGGCCCAGAGGGTGATGGTACCGGGCACCAGGTTGATCGAGTTCGCGAGCAAGGTTTGGCCGAGTCGGGAGCGCAGACGGGTGCGGAGCCGGACCACGCCGGGCCGGTAGCGGCCGGACAACATTCGCACGATCAGCTCGATGCCCGCGCGGTAGCCCTCCCAGAGCAGCACCAGCAGCAGTGCTGGGAGCGCGACGAGCGCGGGTCGGGGCCGGAGCCCGGCGAGTGGGCTGTCCTCATAAAAGACCGGGGCGGCGAAGAGTGCAGCGACCAGCGCCATGGCCGCGGCGCCGGCGAGCGAGGCCGGATGGAGATCGCGGGTGACTGCGACCCAACCCGCCAGACAGAGCGCGGTCAGTACCGCTGTACGCAGCCGGTTCGCGTGCATCGGGTGCGGACCGCCGCCGCCGCGTCGGCCCATGCAGGTTGTAGCCGGCGGCAGCGCAGAAGAAAAGCGCCGTCGGCGTTGCGGCGGCTGCGGCGAGCGCACCTTTCCGGTATATTCGGGCGGCCCGGCGACGGACCGGACGCGCGGGAATCATGGGTGGTATGAACGAAAAGTACAATTTTGCGGAGATCGAGGCGCGCTGGCAGGCGTACTGGGAGCAGACGGGGGCGTTCCGCGTCGATACCTCCGACAGCACGCGGAAGTTCTATTGCTTGGTGATGTTCCCGTATCCGTCCGGGACGCTGCATGTCGGGCACGGGCGCAACTACATCATCGGCGATGCGGTTGCGCGCTACCAGATGATGCGCGGCTGGAGGGTGCTGACACCGATGGGCTGGGATGCGTTCGGGCTGCCGGCGGAAAACGCGGCAAAGAGCCGGGGCGTGCATCCACGGGACTGGACGCTCTCCAACATCGCGCAGATGAAGCGACAGATCCGTAGCTGGGGTGTGGGTTACGACTGGTCGCGCGAGATCGCCACCTGTCATCCGGAATACTACAAGTGGACGCAATGGATTTTTCTGAAGCTGTACGAGCGCGGGTTGGCCTATCGGAAGCTCGCGCCGGTGAACTGGTGCGATTTTTGCACGACGCTCGCGAACGAGGAGGTTCGGCCAGACGGCACTTGCGA
Organism: Kiritimatiellia bacterium; assembly: GCA_026417735.1. Classification (NCBI taxonomy): domain Bacteria; kingdom Pseudomonadati; phylum Kiritimatiellota; class Kiritimatiellia; species Kiritimatiellia bacterium. Next base: position 69,777 of record JAOACR010000020.1, on the reverse strand, counting down.
CCGCTGCGGGCGGCCGGTGCGCAAGCGCGAGCTCGAGCAGTGGTTCTTCAAGATCACCGAGTACGCGCAGCGTCTGCTGGATGACCTGGCGCTGCTGGACCGATGGCCGGAGCGCGTGCGCGCGATGCAGGCGCACTGGATCGGCCGGTCGGAGGGCGCGCGGATCGAGTTTCGGATTGCGGAGACGGGGGATGCCTGCCCGGTGTTCACGACGCGTCCGGACACGATCTACGGCGTCACGTTCGTCGCGATTGCGCCGGAGCATCCACTGCTGGCGAAGGTGGTGCGAGGTTCTTCGTGCGAGGCGGAGGTGCTGCGGTTTGCGGAGCGGCAGCGGACGATTCCCGCCGCCGAACGGACCGCTGAGACCGCGCCGAAGGAGGGTGTGTTCACTGGCCGGCACGTGGTGAACCCGTACACCGGCGAGCGAGTGCCGCTGTGGGTGACGAACTACGTTCTGATGGACTACGGCACCGGCGTGGTGATGGCCGTGCCGGCCCATGACCAACGCGACTTTGAGTTCGCGCGGCGGTATGGCCTGCCGATCCGGGTGGTGATTCGGCCGCCGGACGGCGATCTGGATCCGGCCGCGATGACCGCCGCCTATGTCGAGGACGGCGTGATGACGAATTCCGGGCCGTTCAGCGGGCGCGGCAACCGGGAAGCGATGCGGGACGTGATCGAATATGCGGCCGCGCGCGGGTTCGGCGCTGCGGCGGTGACCTACCGCATTCGGGACTGGCTGATCAGCCGCCAGCGCTACTGGGGGGCGCCGATTCCGATCGTGCACTGCTCGGCGTGCGGCACGGTGCCGGTGCCGGAGTCGGAGCTGCCGGTGCGGCTGCCCGACGACGTCGACTTCCGGATCGAGCAGGGCAATCCGCTCGCCGCGCACGAGGGTTTTGTGCGCACCGTGTGCCCGCGGTGCGGCGGACCCGGCCGTCGCGAGACAGACACGCTGGCGCAGTGGCTGTGTTCGTGCTGGTACTTTTTGCGGTACATCAACCCTCGACTGCGGGACCGGCCGTTCGACCGGGCGGATGTGGATCGGTGGCTGCCGGTCGACCAGTACATCGGCGGTGTCGAGCATGCAGTGTTGCACCTGCTCTATTCTCGCTTCATCGTGAAGGTGCTGCACGACGCTGGGTATCTCTCCTTTGTCGAGCCGTTCCGGGCGCTGTTCACGCAGGGAATGATCTGCAAGCGCAGCGAGACGGACGGCCAGCTGCACAAGATGTCGAAGTCGAAGGGAAATGTGGTCAGCCCGGACGAGCTGATTCGGGAGTACGGGGCGGACACGCTGCGGCTGTACACGCTGTTCATCGGTCCACCCGAAAAAGATGCAGAGTGGAACGATGATGCGGTCGAGGGGGCGTTTCGCTTTCTCAACCGGTTGTGGCGGCGCGTGTATGAGACGCGTGCGACGCTGGCCGCGGCGGCGGGGCTGGAGGTCGCAACGGATGAGCTTGACGAGGAGGAGCGGGAGCTGCGCCGGAAGCTGCACGAGACGATCGCGAAGATTACGCGGGACATGGACGGCGCGTTCCGGTTCAACACCGCGATTGCGGCGCTGATGGAGCTGTTCAACGCGGTGGAGCGGTTTGGGGTGGATCCGAACACCTCCGCGTCGCGGCGGGCGGTGTACCGGGAGGCGATGGAGGCGCTGGTGCTGATGCTTTCGCCCTTTGCACCGCACATCGCCGAGGAGCTTTGGCGGGAGCTCGGACACGGGGAGAGCGTGCTGCGGGCGCGCTGGCCCGAGGCGGATCCATCCGCGATGCGGCGCGAGGAGGTGGAGATCGCGCTGCAGGTGAACGGGCGGGTGCGAGGACGGATCCGCGTCAGCGCGGGTGCGGACGCGAAAGCGATCGAGGCCGAGGCGCTCGCGCATCCGCAGGTGGCGAAGTGGATCGAGGGCGCGGAGGTCCGCCGGGTCGTCGTAGTGCCGGGACGACTCGTCAGCATTTCGACCCGCTGAGGTGCCCGGGCGGTGGTGGCACGCAGACCGTGGTCGTCGAGGGCGGCCGGGTTGGACAAACTACGGCCGTGGTTCACATTGAGTACGGCGGAGATCCGATGGTTGTGTGTGATTCTGGCGCTGATGCTCTTGGGGTTGGCGACGCGGGCGGTCCGGCAGCGCCGCGCGGCGCCGGTGCCGGTGCCACCGCCCGCGGCGACGCGGCCGCCGGCGCAGAGCTGAACGATTGGCCGCGGTGGTGCCGTCATCCCGCGGAATGGGAACCGCACGCGGCGACCTGGCTATGTTGGCCCCACAGTCGAAAGGACTGGCCCGGCAAGCTTGCCGCGGTGCAGTGGGACTTCGGGGAGATCGTCCGCCGGCTGGTTCCCTCGGAGCTGGTGTGCATCATGGTGGGATCTGCGCAGCATGAGCGTTGGGTGCGGCCGGTCTTGGAGGCGGAGGGGGTGCCGGCGGACCGGGTGGCGTTTCACCGGATTCCGAGCGATCGGAGCTGGGCGCGCGACGCTGGGCCGATTTTTGTGGAGACGGAGCGAGGTCTGGCGATCGCGCACTTCGCGTTTACAGGCTGGGCGCGTTATGACGACTGGCAGCGAGATGCGGCGATTCCGCAACGGGCGGCGGATGCGCTGGGGCTTCCGCGGTTCGAACCGATGTACGGCGGCCGCCGGGTCGTGCTCGAAGGTGGTGCGTTCGATGTGAACGGTTGCGGCACGGTGATCACCACCGAGCAGTGTCTGCTCGATCCGGTCGTGCAGGTACGAAATCCTGGTTTCACCCGGGCAGACTATGAGGCCGTCTTTGCGCGCTGGTTGGGGGCGACGACAACGATTTGGCTCAGTCGCGGCATTGCGGGCGACGACGACACGCATGGCCACGTGGATGACGTCTGCCGCTTCGTGAATCCGACCACCCTGGTGCTGGCCACCGAGCAGAACGAGCGGGACGAAAACTACCTCCCGCTTCGCGAGAACGCGGAGCGGTTGCAGGAGGCGCGCTTACAGGATGGACAGCGTCCGCTGGTGGTGCCGCTGCCGATGCCCGAACCGCTGACCTATCAGGGGCGTCGTCTGCCGGCCAGCTACTTGAACTTTTACATCGCGAACGAGGTGGTGCTGGTGCCGACGTTCAACGACCCGCGCGACCGGCTCGCGCTGGGGATTCTCGCGGACCTATTTCCGGACCGGACAGTGGTTGGGATTCACGCGGTGGACCTTTTGCTGGGGCTGGGCTCCGTGCACTGTTTGACGCACGAGCAGCCGTCGATCCGCCCCGTCTCGGCGTAACAGGCCTCACACAATAAAAGCGCCCGCGATCCGTCTGCTGAAGTAGTGGCACCGACAGGGCGTGCGTGGTCTCTCGACCGGGCGGGCCGGAGCCAGAGCGCGGCGCCCGTCGGGCAATAAGGAGATAGTGGCGATGAAGTGGTGTGTGTGGGTGGTCGCGGCAGCTGTGGGGGTAGGGTGGGCGCTGAGCGCGTCGGCGGCACCCGAAGGGCGGAAAGGTGGGCCGGGGGGCGGACCGGCGTTCTCGAAGCTGGACGCCGACGGTGATGGTGCGATTACCTGCGAGGAGTATGTGAAGGCGCGCGCGCCGGCCGACGACGAGGCGAAGAAAAAGGCCGAGGCGGTGTTCAAGAAGATGGACGCCAACAGCGACGGCAAGGTGACGAAAGAAGAGTTTGCGGAGTGGGTGAAGAATCGTCCGCAGCCGAAGAAGGGCGGTGCGCAGCCGCCGGCGGCTGGTGGGGCGAACTGATCCAAGATCACGTTCCTCCGACCCGCGCGCCCGCGTCGCCTTTTGGCGGCGCGGGCGTTTTTTTCCGACTGTTCAGCTGCTCCCCTCTGCCTGTGGCGCCGAGCGGGCGGTTCGGGGAGCTCCGAGCACAGCGTTCAGTGCGTTTGCGAGGTCCGCGCGCACGAACGGCCAGGGCAGCCGGACGTCCGCTTCGCCGCCATCGAGCGGGGTGGGGGGATCACCCAGCAGCACGATCGGGGCGTGCCGACGAAGCATCTGCAAAAGCTCGGTGGCATTCGGCGAGAGCGTTGCGGCCGATACGATGAAACATCCGATATTCACGCCGTCCACGATCGCGTTCAATAGCTCCTCCCTGGCGGCGAAGGCGCGCGGGCGACGACCGCAGGTTTGCACGATTCGGACAATCGAATCACGGGACCGCTCGTTCGGTTCGAGGATCCAGACCGGCAGATCGAGATTGGTGGCGGCGGGCTCCCCCGACGGCGCGCTGTGGGCGGCGGCGACCGGCCGCACCGCGGGCAACAGCAGCTGGAAGGTACTCCCCTCGCCCACCCGGCTTCGGACGCGGATCCCGCCGCCGTGGCTGCGGACGATGCCGAGCACTGCGGGAAGGCCGAGCCCACGGCCCTCCATCCGGGTGGAGAAAAACGGATCGAAGATCTGGTTGAGCATTTCTGGTGGGATGCCGCTTCCGGTGTCGGTGACTTCGAACACAACGTAGTCGCCGGGTGGCAGGGGGTCCGGCGTCCCGGGGCCGGCGTCCAGCGCGGTGATGACGCGCTCCGTGGAGGTCGCGATCCGGATCACGCCCGATGATTCGCCGATCGCCTCGGCGGCGTTGGTAACGAGGTTGAGGATCGCCTGCATCACGCGGGAGGGATCGCCCCGAACCATGGGCAGCGCTGGATCCAATTCGCAGTCGAGACGGACGTTGCGCGGGAGCGATATGGCGAGCAGATGCGCCATGTCTTCAATGAGGTCGTTGAGCGAAAAGTCTGCGGTGGTGAGGCGCCCGCGACCCGCATAGTCGAGGAGCTGGCGGCAGAGATTCGATGCGCGGCGGGCCGCGTGAATGATGTTGTCGAGGTGTTCGCGGCCGGGATGGTGCGGGGGGAGTTCTGCGCGCGCGAGGTCTGCGGCGCCGAGCACGGTCATCAGGATGTTGTTGAAATCGTGTGCAATGCCGCCGGCCAGCCGTCCGAGGCTCTCGAGCTTCTGCAGTTGCTGAGCCCGGTCCATCATCTGCCGGCGCTCCTGCTCCTCGCGGATCCGGCGCGTGATGTCCGTTACAAACATTGCGCAGCGGTCCGGCGAAAGGCTGACCAGCCGCACGTCGAACCATCGGTCGGTGGTGAACAACGGATCCTCGAAGTGGGCGGGACCTCCGCTCTGCAAAGCGGTCAGGAGGCGCTGAACCCATCCGGTCGCGGGGGCCGGCCACGCTTCGCCCGCAAGTCGTCCGATGCAAAGGGTTGCCGGGCGGCCGGTGATGCGCTCCAAAGCAGGGTTCACATCGACGCAGCGGAGGTCCGCGGCACGGCCGCCGGCATCGCGGACCACGTCGAACACCGCGACGCCGTCGGTCGTTTCGCGGAAGAGGTGCAGGTACGCCAGCTCGGACGCCCGCAACGAGTTTGCGACGCGTTGAGATTCGGTAATGTCGCGCGTAAGGGCGACCAGTCGAAAGGGTCGCCCCTCGGCCGCACGGACGGGGACGCTGAACACCTCGGCCCATGCGCAGCTGCCATCGGGCAGCGCGTAGCGTTTGACCACGCGTCCGGCGTCACGGCCGGACGCCACAAAGCGACGGAACGCCTCCGCTTCCGCCTCGCGCTCGTCGGGAACGGTGAAGTCGAGGAAGGAATGACCTTGAATGTCGTTGCTCGCGCGGCCGAGCATGGTCGCAAACACCCCGTTGCACTCGAGGATGCGGCCGTCCGCATCGCAGACCACCAGACCGAGGCTGGCCGCTTCCGCAAGCCGCCGGAGCAGCTCAGGCACAGCTTGGACGGACGTCGTCGCGCCGGTGGAGGGTGAATCCGGCCGTCGGTGGTTCTCGCTGGCGTCCGCTGTCTGGTCAAGGAGGGCCACCGCGACGTTCCTTTCTCGGCGAACTATTTCGATTGGCTAGGTCCGCGTCAGCTCCGGCCGAGCACGAGCAATGGCTTCGTCGGTTCGGTAGATGCCGACGATTGCCATGTCGTCACGATAGTGACGGCGACGCCGAATGAGTTCGAGGGTTCTTTCCACGAGGATGGTGGCCAACTCCGGCCAGTAGTTGAACTCATCATCCGGGATTCGACGGTCCGCGTCGGCGAAGAAGGCCTCAAACCACGGCTCTAGATAGGCGATCTGGCGGTCCAACCGGAAGTTTGCGGCATCGAGCTGGGCGCGGAGGTGCGGGACGTAGACGCCATCGGTGAACAGCATCACGCATTCGTCGGGCTGCAACGTGGTGATCGGGACGGAGCGGCTCAGCAGCTCTCGCACGTGCTCCTCTGCGCCGAGGCCCAGAAACGCGTCAAGTCGTTTGGTTTCCTCCAGGAACTCGGCCTGGAAGAGCGTGACTTCGCCGCGAGTCCGGATGAGATCCCCGAGGCCATTGTGGTCGCTGGTCAGGCAGGCAACCTCGAAGGTGCGGCGGCCGTCCGCGCCACGGGGGCCGCGCCGGACTCGATAGGCGCGGCAGTCGCCGAGCCAGACCAGGCGGCCGCCGAGGCCATCCATCAGCGCGGCGGCAATGCAGAACCCGAACGCGCCCTGGTCATGGGAGGTCCGGAACTTAAAGATCTGTCGGTCATGCCACAGAAGGTGGTCCCGAAGCTGACTCTCGAGGGTGGCGAGAGTGTGATCCGGCGGCACGTCGAGACACTGGGCGACGTAACGGTTGAGCACGCGCATGTAGTTGCGCCATCGGAGGCGCTGCGGATGGCCGATCATGTCGGCAACGCCGTAGAGTGCCCGCGAGCCGCGCCGCACGATGAGGCAGTAGTCCGACGAACGCCAGGGGTAGGAGAATGTGAAATATTCGAGCGCCGGGGTCGGAGTCGGCATCAGCGCATTTCCTGTCCGCCCGTCACATTGATCGCTTGGCCGGTCATATAGGCGGCGGCATCGGAAGCGAGAAACACCAGCACATTGCAGACGTCGTCGTAGGTGCAACCCCGTCCCAGCGGCACCTGCGCGATGTAGGCCCGTCGAACATCCTCGACAGTTCGGGCGCCGGGAACCTTGCCCGCGCGGAGATATTGCACGAAGAGACCGCGTTCCGGGTCGGTCCACAGGGGGGAGTCCAACAGGTTGCCGGGGCAGATTGCATTCACTCGGATGCCATGCGGGGCCAGTTCGAGTGCGGCGCTTTGCACCAGGCCGATCCCGCCGAATTTGCTGGCCGCATACGCGGAGTTGGCGGCGCTGCCCTTTTTGCCGGACTTGGAATTGATTTGCAGAATGCAGCCACGCCGGCGGGGCAGCATTGCGCGGGCGGCGTGTTTGAACGTGAGGAAATTGCCGAAGAGGTTCACCGTCATCACCGCCCGCCAGCGCTCCGCGTCGGCCTCCGCGAGCGGTTCGGCAATGAGAATTGCTGCGTTGGCGACGGCGATGTCCACACGGCCGAACTCGGCGAGCGTGCGTTCGAAGAGCGCGGCGACATCGGTCTCGCAGGTGACGTCCGTGCGCATCGCGAGCGTGCGGCGGCCGGTCTCCGCGGCGATGGCGTGCGCGGTGGCTTCCGCGGCTCGGGCCTGCACGTCGGCGATGACAACGTCGCAACCTTCGCGAGCGAGTCGGCGGCAAATCGCCTCGCCGAGGCCCTGTGCGCCGCCGGTCACCACTGCGATCTGCCCGCTCAGCACCGGCTCGCTCATGTGAACATCCTCCGGGGGCCGCGACGGTCAACGCGCGCTCGCGAACGCGGCCAGAAGCGCCTCCTCCGCTTCGCGGGTCCACACACCGTCGGCCAGGCGCTGGGCGGCGGCGGGGCATCGTTCGGAAAGTTCCTCCAGGCGGGTCAACGGGAGGCCCCGGCAGTGGGGATAGACGATGATTTTTCCCGCGATGCTCTGCGTTTCCACGGCGCGGATGCCGTCGATCGCGCCGTCGAGACCCGCGACTGCGGCGACGGAGACGTTGGTGTCCAGCGAACCCGATTCGACCTTCGCGAGCACCGCGCGCATGTCGTCCATCACCGAACCGCTGGTGCCCAGCAGGTAGACCTGCCGTTCGACGAGAGCGTCGAGGTCCAGTGGGCCGGTGTGGTCCGCCGGAATGCCGGCGAAGATGTTCACGATCGCGCGGGGGGCGGAGGCGGCGACCGCTGCGGCGACGAGTGCGGGGGAGGGTACCATCACGACGGAGTAGTCGAACGGGCCGCTGCGCAGTCCACGACTGGAGTTGTAGGATTCGTACACGACGCCGTGGAGTTTGGCGCGCGGCCGCGCGATGCGATCGAGCGCCGCCAGCCGCGGTGCGCTCAGGTCGCAGGCGACCATCGTCAACCCCACGATGCCCTCGCAGATGTCCCGGACCACGTGCATCACGCCCATGGGGCCTCCTGCGCCGATGACGTGGACGCGGCTATTGGGACGCACTTCGCCGCTGTCCGGGATCGCCTGCATCGCGTCGGCCGGGTCGTGCGAACGTGTGCCGGCGATGCGAAGCCCGCGGTAGTGAATGGCGCCCAGCGCGACATTGACGGGGCGCCCGAAGCGCGAGCCGCCGAGCACCAGCACCAGCAGCGCGCCATTCGCCATCCGCGCGAAGATTCGCTCGACCATGTCTGGGTCGTGGCCGAAGTAGATCACGTCGTCGTAGGGGTCACCCTGAGTTTCGGACAAGCTGTTCGCCCGCTCGGCCGGCACCGGCCAACGGGCCGGCACGGACAGCCGCGAGGAGACCCAGGTCATCCGGGCGGGGCGCGGGCCGGACGAGAGCAGCCGCCGCAGTTTTTCGATGTCCGGCGTTGAGTCCGCAATCACCAGCAGCCGACCGCCTTCCCGCAACGTGCGGCGCTCGCGGGTGCGGTACGACTGCTCGACACAGGCCCACGGCTCCACCAGCGCGTAGGCGGAGGCGGAGCGCGCGCCCTCCGGCGCCCGCAGCAACATGCTTTCGCCTTCGGGCGAGGTGATCAGCCGCTCGTCCAGCAGCACGTATTCCTGCAGCGCACCCTCGAAGTTGTATCCGAACGCACCGTTGGAGGCCTCGGTGCGAAGCCAGCGCCAGTCCGCCTGGATGAAATATCGTTCACCCACCTTGTAGCGGTGCACGCCCGGGCCGACGGCGACGATGCGGACGACCGGTTCATGCCCGGGGACAGTCGGCTGCTCGCCCGGCACATAACCGGGAAATCCGGCGAGCACGGCGGGGTCAATCCCCGAGATGACCGGTCCTTTGCGCACGTGCGCGGAGAACTGCTTGAGAAGTTTCTGGTCGGAGTAGCAAAGGCCCACGGCGACGACTTCGGCAAGAAACTGGTGCGGTCCCGGCGCGGGAACGGGTTTCGACTCGTTCAGCACCAGCTCATCGGGGCCAACCAGCTGGATCGCCCTCTGCGTCGATGGGACGTAGCGGACCTGCATCGTCATTGCAACTCCGTCGCGGTTGGGCCTTCGCCGAGACGGCGTGCCAGCCACTCCACAATGCGCCGGGCACACTCGCGCTTGTCGAGTTGCCCCCATTCCGTCCAGCGCACTGGCGGGCCGGCCTCGGCGCAGGCGAACCGCGCGACGTCCGCGCCGATGCTTTCCGGCCCGTTCAATACGATCAGATCAAAGTGTTTGGTGTGCAGCTTGCGCTCGGCGCGGCGCCGGTCCGGCCGGGTTTCGAGTGCGAAGCCGACGCGGTACTGTCCGGGGCGTCGCGGCAACGAGGCGGCAATGTCTGGCGTGCGCACCAGCGTGATGGCGCGGCCCAGGCGTTCGCGCGGCAGCTTGCCGCGGGCGGGCCGGGCGGGTGCGGCATCCGCGACTGCGGCGGCGAAGATCACCGCATCGGTCGGCGGCGCGGCGAGCGCGGCCGCGAGCATTTCCCTGGCGGTCTGGACGCGCCGCACCTCAACGGAGGGATGCTGGGGCAGCATCGCGGACTCGACCGGCCCGCTGATGAATACGACCGCTGCGCCGCGGGAGGCCGCGGCCAGCGCAATCTCGCGTCCCATCCGGCCGCTGCTGGCATTGCTGAGGAATCGCACCGCGTCCACCGGCTCGCGCGTGGGGCCGGAGAGCACAAGAATGCGGCGCCCTGCCAGGTCCCGCGTCTCCTCCAGCACCGCGGCCACGATGTCGTTCGGCTCCGCCATCCGGCCCTCGCCTTCCGCGCCGCACGCCATTGGCCCTGTGCCGGGGCCGATCCTGCGCCATCCCTCCGCCTCGAGTTTGCGCACGTTCGCCTGCACGAGCGGGTTTGCCCACATTGCGGGATGCATTGCGGGTGCGAACCAACGGCGACAACCGGCGGGCAGCGCGAGAGCGGCGGCGGTTACCGCATCGTCCGCAAATCCGGCGGCCAGACGGGCGATCGCGTTCGCCGAGGCGGGGCAGACCAGAAACACGTGGGTACGGGTCGCGGGTTCGAGATGAGGGTACAGGTCGGCGCCATCCGCCGTGGTGCCGTCCGGCAGCAGCTCGAGCCGGACGCGGCGTCCCGTCAGCGCAGCGAACGTCAGCGGCGAAACAAATCGCGTCGCTGCGGGGGTCATCGCCACGGTGACCTCCACACCCGCGCGAAGGAGCGCCCGGACCACTTCCGGCGTTTTGTACGCCGCAATGCCGCCGGTGACGCCAATCAGCACGTGGACTGCGTGTCCGGATGATTTCACTTGAAGAAGGTATCCTAGGAATTCATCCGCCCGACTTCAATATACGAGGGCGCGAGGATCTGGCGGAGCGTCGCGCGGATGGGGGCAGCGACGGCTCTCATCGGGCCGCCGCAGTCGCGCACCACAGAGAGGTGTGAACCGGGCGGGCCCGCCGGCGTCTGCCGTCGAGCCCGCCCTGCCAGAGGTGGTGGAGCCCGGCCGCCGGGCGGCCGAGGTCAGATTCCGTAGACGGTTCGGAGCTGCTCCTCCGAGGGCATCGAAGGATAGTACTCGCCCCGAGGTCCGATGTACTGGCCGCCCTCGGTGATCCGCAGCAACACGGGCGTGCGGGAGCCGTTCGAATTCTGCACCCACACGGTGGTGTACAGCTGCTGCTGCTGGAGATGATCGATGCGCTGTTGGAGAGCTGCCTGTTGGGCATGGTGGTGGGCGAGTGCGCCGCCGAGCAGCGCGCCCGCGGCCGCGCCGAGCGCCCGGTCGTTGCGGCTGCCACCAAGATTGTGCCCGAGGATCGCTCCGAGGCCTGCGCCAATGCCGGCGCCCAGCGCGGTGGCCTGGACGGCGGGGTCCGTCCGGGTGGTGACACACCCCGCGGTGAGTACCGCCGCGGTCGATATGGCGACGTACCGAAGTGTGCGGTTCATCACGCGCTCCTTTCCGACTCAGCCCTGGTTGGTGGGCCATCCGGTTGGAACTGACGCAACGATCCGATCAGTATTCACCGGGGGTGGGGCCGGCGTTGGACGGAAGGATGAACTGGTTGATCATTGAGCCAGCTGAGGTGGACGCGGATGGCCGTGCTCGACTGACAGACGAGCGTGCGGTGCATGTGCGGCGCCTGTTGCGGAGCCGGCCGTCGGCGGTGTTTCGCGCGGCGATGCTCGGTGGCGGGCGTGGGTGGGCGAGAGTGGAGACGGTGGACGAGCGGGAGGTGGTCGTTTGCTGTCAGTTTGGTGAGCCTCCGTTGCCCCGCACGGGCGTCTCGGTGTTGCTGGCGATGCCGCGCCCGAAAGCGGCGAAGCGACTGTGGGCACAACTGGCCGAGCTCGGAGTTGAGCGGGTGTGGGTGACGGGTTCGGCGGGTGTGGAGCCGGCATACCTGCAGAGTCACGCGGTGACTGCTGCGGTGATCCGCCGGCGGCTGCTGGACGGTCTGGCGCAGAGCGGCCAGACCGTCGCGCCGGTGGTGCAGGTGTGCGCGCGGCTGGAGGACGCGTTGCGGGAGGTGACGGCGGCGGCGGAGGTCGAGGAAGAGCGGTGGGTGGTGGATCCCAGCTTTTCTGAACCGCTGCGCGGCGTTGGGGGACGGCCGGCCGTGATCGCGGTCGGCCCCGAGCGGGGCTGGGCGCCTGAAGAGCTGTTGCAGTTGGGCTCGGCGGGGTTTCGGGGCGCGCATCTGGGGCCGCGGCTGCTGAGAACGGAGACCGCGTGTTTGGTGGCGATCGGGCGGCTGGGCGGCGACCGCGCCTGGTCGCGTTGCGCGCCGGCGATCGACGGCGCAGACCCCGGCCAGTCGGACTCGCGGTCCGCGTGACTTCACCGCCGAAAGGGTCTATACAGGAACGTTCCGCCGCGGCGGCGGAGGTGCACCGATGAACTGGATTTTGAAGAAGATTCTCGGCACGAAGAACGAGCGGGATCTGCGACGCATCCGGCCGCTCGTCGACCGGATCAACGAGATTGAACGCGGCTATCAATCGCTCAGCGACGAGCAGCTTCGCGCGAAGACCGATGAGTTTCGCGCACGCCTCGCGAAGGGAGAGACGCTGGACGATCTCTTGTGCGAGGCGTTTGCCGCGGTGAAGAACACCTGCCGCCGCCTGTGCGGGCAGACGATCGAGGTCTGCGGCCATCCGATTCGCTGGGATATGGTGCCGTTCGACGTGCAGCTGATTGGGGGCATTGTGCTGCACCAGGGCAAGATCGCGGAGATGGCGACCGGGGAGGGCAAGACGCTGGTCGCGACGATGCCCGCCTACCTGAACGCACTGACCGGTCAGGGGGTTCACATCGTGACCGTGAACGACTATCTGGCGCGGCGCGACTCGCAGTGGATGGGCGCGGTGTATCGGTTTCTTGGTCTGACGGTGGGGTGCATCCAGAACGCGATGGGACCGTCGGAGCGGCGGCGGATGTACCAGTGCGATATCACCTACGGCACGAACGCGGAGTTCGGTTTCGATTATTTGCGCGACAACATGGCCCTGCGGGCGGAGGACCAGGTGCAGCGGGGCCATGCGTACGCGATCGTGGACGAGATTGACAGCATCTTGATCGACGAGGCTCGGACGCCCCTGATCATTTCGGGCCCCGCACCGTATTCAACGGAGCAGTACGTGCGGCTACGCCCCGCAGTGGAGAAGCTGGTTCGACGACAGCGGGAGCTGTGCAACGAGTTCGTCGCGGAGGCGAAGGCGCTGCTGGAAAAGCCGGATCGGACGAAGGCGGACGAGGAGCGGGCGGGTCGCCGCCTCTACCAGGTCAGCCAGGGCATGCCGAAGCACAAGCAGCTGCTCCATCTGCTCGAAGACCCGTCGGTGCGGCGCATTTTCGAGAAAGTGGACTCGATGATGCTCACCGACATGTACAAGGAGGAAGCGCGCGAGCTGCGCGAAGAGCTGTTTTTCACGATCGACGAGAAGGGCAACGATGCGAGTTTGACCGAGAAGGGCTGTGCCGCGCTGAATCCGGACGATCCGGAGATGTACGTGTTGCCGGATCTGGCGACGGAGCTGTCGCTGCTGGAGGGGGACACGTCGCTGACGCCGGAGCAAAAGATCGCGCGTCGGCAGCAGTTGCAGGATCTGTTCGCGGAGCGAAACGAACGGATCCATGCGGTGGACCAGCTCATCCGCGCCTACGCAGTGTACGAGCGGGACGTGCAGTATGTGGTGCAGGACGGACAGGTGATCATCGTGGACGAATTCACCGGCCGTCTGATGCCGGGCCGCCGGTGGAGCGATGGGCTGCACCAGGCGATCGAGGCCAAGGAGGGGGTGCGGGTCGAACGCGAGACCCAAACGCTGGCGACAATCACGATCCAGAACTATTTCCGGATGTACAAGAAGCTCGCCGGAATGACCGGTACGGCGGAGACCGAGGCGGACGAGTTTCACCAGATCTACAAGCTCGACGTGGTGGTGATCCCGACGAACCGGCCGGTGCGGCGGGTGGACCGCAACGACCGCGTCTACAAGACGCAGCGGGAAAAGTACAACGCGGTGATCGAGGAGATCGTTGCCTGCCACGAGCGTGGGCAGCCGGTGTTGGTGGGCACGACGACGGTCGAGCACTCCGAGATCATCAGCCGCATGTTGCGGCGGCGCGGAATACCGCACAACGTGCTGAACGCAAAGAACCACGAGCGCGAGGCGGAGATTGTGGCGTTGGCGGGGCAGAAGGGCGCGGTGACGATCGCGACGAACATGGCCGGTCGCGGCACCGACATCAAACTGGGCGAGGGTGTGGTCTGGCTGCCGCGCGAGGTGATCGAATCGCCGCTGAGGCTCGAGGACCTGTACGAGGGCAAGACGCTCCGTCAGCACCTGGAGGAGCGCCCGTGCGGCTTGCACGTGATCGGTTCGGAGCGTCACGAGGCGCGACGGATCGATCGCCAGCTGCGCGGTCGCTGTGCGCGGCAGGGCGATCCCGGCTCCTCGACGTTCTATGTCTCGCTGGAAGACGATCTGATGCGGCTCTTCGGTTCGGACCGGATCTCGCGGATCATGGAGCGGCTCGGCATCGAGGAGGGCGAGGTGCTGGAGCATCCGTGGCTGAATCGATCGATTGAGACGGCGCAGCGCCGGGTCGAGCAGCACAACTTTGCGATCCGCAAGCGGACGCTCGAGTACGACGACGTGATGAACACGCAGCGGAACATCATTTACGGGTTCCGCAACGAGGTGCTGCATGCGACGGACGTCCGCGAGTACCTGATGAGCATCGTGGAGGACGTGGCGCTGGCGCGTGCGGAGGTGGCGCTCGACAACGGCGAGGAGGGGCGGCGGGAGTTCGTGCAGTGGGCGAATCTGACGTTCCCGATCGGTCTGAAGGTGGAGGATCTTCCCGCGGAGGCAGATGCGGAAGCGCTGGCGCGGGCGGTGGTGGGGCGGGTGGAGGCCGCCTACGACGTGAAGGCGCGGATGGAAGATCCGAGTGCGCTCGCCGAGCTCGAGCGGCAGATGATCCTGTTTGCGATCGACGAACACTGGCAGGAATACCTGCGAAACCTGGACGCGCTGCGACAGGGGGTCGGCCTGCGCGCGTATGGTCAGCGGGACCCGCTCGTGGAGTACAAGCGGGAGGCGTACGACCTGTTTTCCGACCTAATGGACAAGATCAAGGGCGACGTGCTCTCGCGGATGTTCCGATCGGCGACTTCGCTGGAGGCGTTCGAGCGAATGATGCGCGCGATTCCGCAGACGTTTGTGCATCCCGAACTGAGCGGGCTGAACGGGACGACGGCGCCGACGGCGGAGGGGCGGCCGGGCGGGGTGGTGGACGAAGTGATCGAAGCGGTGAAGTCGGCGCCGGTGCCGGTTGTGGCGGGGCCGAAGATCGGGCGGAACGATCCCTGCCCGTGTGGTAGCGGCAAGAAGTACAAAAAGTGCTGCGGTGCGGCACGGGCTCCGACGGGCGCGGGCGGCGAAATGGCCTAACGCCGTCTACGGAGCGGGCCGATGAGCGGGTCGGAGGCCGCGCGGGCGGTCCGGGGGGGTCGCCGGGAAGTTGCGGGGCGAGTCGTTGTAGCCGCGTTGGCGGGAGTGTTGCTGTGGAGCGCATTTCCGCCCCTTGAGTGGAGTTGGGCGGCCTGGTTAGCGCCCGCGGTGCTCGGCGCTGCAGTTGCGGACCGATCGCGTTCTTTGGCGGCCGTGCTGGGGCTGCTGGCGGGGGTGGTGTTCTGGATCCCGTCGCTGCACTGGATCCGATGTGTGACGGCAGCCGGCTGGATTGCGCTCGCAGGGTATTGTTCGCTGTACCTGGTGCCGCCGGCCGTTGTGAGCGCATGGTTGGCCTCCGCGCGGTGTCTGGAGCGGCCGTTGGGGACGTTGGCGCTCTGCGGCGGACTGGCGGCGTCGTGGGCAGGCTGGGAGGTACTGCGCGGGGAACTCTGGACGGGGTTTCCGTGGAACTTCATCGGTGTGAGTCAGTTTTCCCGGACGGCGTTGATCCAGCATGCGGCCTGGGGGGGTGTGCCCGCCGTTTCCTTCCTGGTGGTGTGGGGGAATGGACTGTGGCTGGCGATCGTGCTCTCGCTGGCACGGAGGCGGCGTGCGCCGACCGCCCGCATGGAGTGGATGCTGGCGGCGATGGTGCTGGTCGGCGCTCTCCTTCAGGGGATCGCGCTGGTGGGGAGCGCGCCGGCTGCAGATCGGGCGCTCCGCGTCGCACTGATTCAGCCGGCGGTGCCGCAGAACGAAAAGTGGACGGCGGAGAGCTACGAGCGAATGTATGTCCGGCTGGCTGAGCTCACGCGTGCGGCGCTCGCCGCTCGCCCGGACCTGGTGGTCTGGCCGGAGACGGCACTGCCGGAGACGTATCGCGTTTCCGGTGCGGCGCAGCGATTGGTCGCCGGGCTCATTGCGAACGGAACGCCACTGCTGCTGGGCGCGCTCGATAGCGACACCGGTCCCCGCGGCGACCAGCGCCACTACAACGCAACCTTCCTGGTGACGCCGGACGGTCGCCCGCCGCGTGTGTATCGCAAACAGCATCTGGTGCTGTTCGGCGAGTACGTGCCGTTCCGTCGCCACTTCCCCTGGCTGGGACGCCTGGTGCCGATGGACTACGACCTGCACCCCGGTCGGCTGCCCGTGGTGTTTGCGCTTTCGAATCCGCCCGTGCGCTTTTCAACGCTGATTTGCTTCGAGGACACCATCTCGCGTCTGGCGCTGGAATTTGTCCGCCGGGGTGCACAAATGCTGTTCGTGCAGACGAATGATGCCTGGTTCGACGGCACCAGCGGGCCCCGTCAGCACATGATCCAGAGCGTCTTCCGGGCGGTCGAAACGCGTGTGCCGGTGGTGCGCTGTGCGAACTCGGGAGTGACCGGTTGGGTGGATCCGCTGGGACGGATCGGAGGAACGGCCGGCGAATCGGCCGGTACGTTGCCGGTCACGGGGCCAGAGGGGCGCCCGCTGGAGGGATTTCTGGTGGTGACCGTTCCATACTCATCGAGTGGCGGAAAAACCTGGCTATTGCGGCGCGGTCCGGTGGTGGGCCGGTTTCTCGCCGCGGTGGCGCTGCTGTTGAGTATCGGCGACCTGGTGGGTGGGATGGCGCGCGCCCGACGTCTGGCGGTGGGCAGATGAGCTGGCGCGGCGCGCCTCGTCGGAGACAATGGCACTGCGCCGTGTGCGAGTTGAAAAGGACGGCGTGTGCGTGTCCGATCGCCGGCAGAGGGGCAGCTGGGATGCGCGAGGAGTCGTCGTTGCGCGTTCGCTTCGCGCCGGGTCCGGAAAGCGGTGCGCCGGCGCGGAAGCCGGCCGGGCAGCGCCGGTTTGACCGACCACCGCGGGGCCGATAGGCTGTTCGATTCACGTTGAGATGGAGACCCGAGTGCGATGAAACGGACATACCAGCCACATCGGAAGAAGCGCCAACGAAAGCACGGGTTCCGGAAGCGGATGGCCACGCGGAATGGTCGTAAGGTGCTCGCGCGTCGACGCGCGGCCGGGCGGGTGCGGCTGGCGATCTGACATGGCGGGGGACGCGGGATGGCCGCGAGCGTCCGCGCGGGGCAGCCTTTGCCGCCGGATCGCGGGCTCCCGCGGGAGCGCCGGTTGCGGCGCGCGCGTGAATTTGAGGAAGCCTATCGCGGGCGCAAACTGGTGGGGCGACACATGGTGATGTTTGTGCGCGAGGCGCCGGACGCGGCGCTGCGCATTGGCGTGGTGACGGGGCGGCGGATCGGCGGGGCGGTACAGCGCAATCGATGGCGCCGACGGCTCCGCGAGGTGTTTCGCCAGGAACGCCACCGCCTGCAGGGGGGCGTCGATCTGGTGCTCGTTGCTCGCGCGAGCGTACCCGAGCCCTCGTTCGAGAGTCTGCGGGAGGACTTTCTCGAGCTCGCGTGTCGCGCCGGGCTGTGGAGGCCGGAGGGCACTGGATGAGAACCGCGCTGATTGTGGCGATCCGTTGCTACCAGTGGTGCGTGTCTCCGTGGTTGGGGCCTGCCTGCCGGTTTGAACCCTCTTGTTCCCGCTATGCGATTGAAGCGATCGAACGCCACGGCGTGCTCCGCGGTGTGGCGCTGGCGCTGCGCCGGCTGTTGCGATGTCATCCGTGGCATGCCGGAGGGTGGGATCCGGTGCCCGGGACGTGGAGCGGCGGGGGCGAGCAGCAATGACGAAGCGCGACCTGCCGATCTTCTTTGTGTTGTTGGCGCTGATCCTGTTGCTGCCGGCGATTGACCGTCGCTACATCGCGCCGTTGTTCCGGAAGCCGGTCGCGCCGGCGGAGCCGCTCCGAGCGGCGGGTGAGCCCAACCCGGCGACGCGGCCGGCCGGCGTGGGCACGAGCGAGACACCCGAGCTCGGCGCCGCAACGGTGGAGGAGACACCGGCGGTGCCGCCGATGGAGGTCACGATCTCGAATGATGTGCTGGCGCTCACCTTTCACAACCGGGGTGGTGGGTTGCTGGAGGCGGTGGTGCTGCGCTACCCGATGACGCCCGATCCGACCAGCGGGCCGGTGCGCCTGGACTTTCGTGCCTCGCCGGCCCTGGTCTACGAGGGTCTGCGCGGGCTGGGGGAGTCCGCGCTGATGACGGTGCGCGGGGAGACCAACAGCACCTCGGCGCGGTTGGTGTTCGAGCGCGGCACCGCGCAGGGGCTGCGACTGCGGCGCACGGTGGAGCTGCCGGCCACCGGCT
Organism: Kiritimatiellia bacterium; assembly: GCA_026417735.1. Lineage (NCBI taxonomy): Bacteria > Pseudomonadati > Kiritimatiellota > Kiritimatiellia > Kiritimatiellia bacterium. The sequence continues at coordinate 51,348 of JAOACR010000020.1, read as the reverse complement.
ATCAGCTCCGCATTGTCGACACATTCCGCAACGACGGCACTTCGGCCGTGGCGATCGCGGAGGCGTGGATCCGTTTAGGCGAGATGGGCTACCTGCCGGGGGAATCGCGAACCGCGGGGATGGAGTTCCTCGGGGTGGACTCGTTGTCGCCCGGTGAGCCGGTGACGTATTGGGGGCGTCGATTGCCGGGGTTCTTCCACGCGACGCAGGGCGAGACTGTGCCGGCGACGGTCGCCGCGCCGTTGCTGGCGGAGAACCGGCCGGCGGAGTGGGTGGCCGTCAAGAACAAGTATTTTGTGCAGATCCTGAAACCGGAGGATCGGTTTGAGAAGCTCCAGGCCCGCCTTCGGCGCGAGGTGGCGCCGGGGGAAGGTCGCAAGCCCAAGGTTCGGCTGGCGTCGGTCGGCGCTGCGGCGAAATCCCCCTCGCGCACGCTGGAGCCTGGCGAGGCCTGGTCGCAGACATACGAGCTGTTTGTGGGGCCAAAGAAATATGATGTGCTTCGGGAGCTCGACGCGAAGCGGGTGGACGTGCTCGAGTTCGGCCGGTTTGGCGGCATCGCGAAGCTGCTGCTGCGGGCTCTGAACGCTTTCTACGGTGTGATTCCGAACTACGGCGTTGCGATTCTGCTGCTCACGCTGTTGATTCGCGTGTTGTTCTGGCCGCTCACGCACAAGAGCACCGAAAGCATGAAGCGGATGCAGGCGCTCGCGCCTCAAATCAAGGAACTGCAGGCGAAGTACCGGGACAATCCGCAGCGGCTGAACCGTGAGACGCTCGAGCTCTACCGCCGGCACAAAGTGAATCCGTTGAGCGGCTGTCTGCCGATTCTGGTCCAGTTGCCGGTGTTGTTCGCGCTGTTCGTGGTTTTGCGGGGTGCAATCGAGCTACGGTTCGCTTCGTTTTTGTGGATTCGGGATCTGAGCGAGCCGGAGAACCTTCTGCAGGGCATGCTGCCGTTCGGACTTTCGCTGAATCCGCTGCCGATCGTGATGACCGCGCTGCAGGTTTGGCAGACGAAACTGACGCCGTCGGCGGGGGATCCCGCACAGCAGAAGATGTTCTTATTCATGCCGGTGCTGATGCTGTTTTTCTTCTACTCCTTTCCGTCGGGGCTGGTGCTGTACTGGACGGTAAATCAGGCGCTGATGATCGGCCAACTGGTGCGCCGTCGGGTGCAAAGCGCATCCGCGGCGGGAGGTGCGTCGTGATGAGTCCGGGCGGAGCCTCAGAGATCGAACAGGTGCGGCAGCTGCTGGCCGGCTTGTTGGCGGCGATGGGCATCCCGGCGAGCGTCGAAGCGCGGCCGCAGGGCGAGTGCGGGGTGCATTTGACGGTCCGCGCCGACGAGGTCGGTGCGCTGGTGGGACCGCACGGCCAGACGCTCGATGCGCTTCAGTACTTGATGAACCGGATGGTGCGGCGCCGGCTGGGTGACCCGTGGTTCTGCATCGTGGATGCGGGCGGCTTCCGGGAGCAGCGGCAGCACGCGATGGCATGCGAGGCGCGAGATATTGCGGAGCGGGTGCGACGCACCGGTCGCCCGTTCACATTTCCCCCGCTGAGCGCGGCGGACCGGCGTGCGATCCATCGTGCGCTGGTGGACGATCCGGACATTGAGACGGTGTCGCTGGAGCCGGCGGTAAACGGCATGAAGCGGCTGGTGGTGCGGCTGCGAACCCCGCCGGCCGCCGGCGAGGGCGCGCCGGCTGCGCCAGCGCCACCGTCGGCTGGCTGACGAGAGGCGAAGGGGCGGTGGCCGGCCTGGCGTCACCCGGCCGGTCGGGCGCGGCCGGCGAGGAGGGGGTTTCGTGGAGTTGTGCGAATGAGCGCAGGTATTTCATGGCGGACGCTGACCTCCGACCACGAAGGTCCGGTGGTGTGCGTAGACCTCGTGGCGTTTGAGCGTTTCACGGGGGTACCCCTCGCGCGGCTGCCCCGCTGTGTGCGGCCGCTGATCGAGGCGGTGTTGCGCCGGTGGGACGAGGTGGAGCGCGCGCCGGATGTGCTGCGCGCACTCGCGGGAGTGGCCGCACCGGGCTCCGACATCGAAGTGCCGTTCTGGCCGACCCGCGTGCTGCTGCAGGACTTCACGGGTGTGCCGTGTGTGGCGGACCTGGCTGCGCTGCGATCGGAGATCGCGCGGCGGGGCGGTCAGGCGCGGCGCGTCGAGCCGCTCATCCCCGTGGATCTGGTGATTGACCATTCTGTGCAGATTGATGTGGCGGGCTCGCCGCAAGCATTGGCGGAGAACGCCCGTCTGGAGTTCGAGCGGAATCGGGAACGGTACGAGTTCCTCCGATGGGGGCAGGCGGTATTCGGCCGGCTACGCGTGTTTCCGCCGGGACTCGGCATATGTCATCAGGTGAACATGGAGCACCTCGCGGAGGTGATCCGTATAGAGACGTTGGCCGACGGCCGCCGCGCGTGGGTGCCGGACACGGTCGTCGGCACCGACTCGCACACCACGATGATCAACAGTCTTGGCGTTCTGGGGTGGGGCGTCGGCGGCATTGAGGCGGAGGCCGCGATGCTCGGCCAGCCGATTCCGTTGGCGCCGCCACGGGTCGTCGGTGTTCGGCTGACCGGCCGGCTGCCGTCGGGCGCGACGGCGACGGATGCGGCGCTGATGCTGACGCAGCGTCTGCGCGCGCACGGGGTGGTGGACCGCATGGTCGAGTTTTTCGGGCCGGGGTTAGCGGGTCTGTCGGTGGAAGACCGGGCACCGCTAGCGAACATGGCGCCGGAGTACGGCGCGACGACGGGCTGGTTCCCTGTAGATGCGTCGACGTTGGTCTACCTGCGGCGGACCGGTCGGCCGGCCTCGCTGGTGGCGCGGGTGGAGCAGGGGGCGCGGGCGCTGGGGCTGTGGTGGGACCCCTCGACGGACGAGGGGTTGGACTACGAATCGGTGGTCGAGTTCGACCTCGGCTCGGTCGAGCCCACGCTGGCCGGCCCGCGTCGTCCGCACGAGCGGCTGACGCTCAGTGAGGTGGGGCGCAGTTTCGAGCAATTGTGCGCGGCTGGCGCCGCGCCAGTGCCGGCGGTCCGGGAGGGGCGCGGTTCGCTCGATCACGGCGCGGTGGTGGTCGCCGCGATCACCTCGTGCACCAACACCTCGAACCCGTCGTTGTTGATCGCGGCGGGACTTGTCGCGCGGCGGGCGGTGGAGCGCGGATTGCGTGTGCCGTGGTGGGTGAAGACCTCGTTCGCGCCGGGATCACTGGCGGCGGCCGCGTTTCTGCGGCGCGCTGGGCTGCTGGAGCACCTTGAGGCGCTGGGATTCCACATCGCGGCGTACGGTTGCGCGACCTGCATCGGCAACAGCGGTCCGCTGCGGCCGGAGGTGGAGGAGGAGATTCGCCGCCGGCAGCTGGTGGTGGCGGCGGTGCTGAGCGGGAACCGGAACTTCGAAGGGCGGGTGCATCCGCTGACGCGCGCGAACTATCTGGCCTCGCCGCCGATGGTGGTGATTGCGGCGCTGCGTGGGACGGTGCGCGGAGATTGGCGGCGCGAGCCGGTGGGGGTGGATGCGGCGGGGCGGCCGGTGGGATGGGAGGAGCTCTGGCCGTCGGCTGCGGAAGTGGCGGAGCTGGTCGAGCGGTGTGTGCAGCCGGAGGATTTCGTCGCTGCGTATGCAGACCCGGCCGCTCGTGTGCCCGCGTGGGCCGCGATCAGCGGCGCAGGCGGGGAGGTGTTCGCGTGGCGGCCCGACTCCACATATCTGCGCGAACCGCCTTTTGTGCGCGGGGTGCCTGACGAACCGGCGCCGCTGGCCGACATTGAGCGCGCCGCGGTGCTGGTCGTGCTCGGCGATTTCGTGACCACCGACCACATCTCCCCGGCCGGCAACATTCCGGTGGACAGCCCGGCGGGTCGGTATCTGCAGGAGCGCGGCGTGCGGCCGGCAGAGTTCAACAGCTATGGGGCGCGGCGGGGCAATCACGAGGTGATGATCCGCGGCACCTTCGCGAACGTCCGGCTGCGCAATCGGATGGTCGAACGCGAAGGGGGATGGACGCTGCACGTTCCCTCCGGCGAAGTGGTGACCGTGTTCGAGGCAGCGGAACGGTATCGTGCCGCCGGCGTCCCGCTGGTGGTGATTGCGGGGCGCATGTATGGGGCGGGCTCCTCGCGCGATTGGGCGGCGAAGGGGCCCGCTTTGCTCGGAGTGCGCGCGGTGATCGCGGAAAGCTTCGAGCGGATCCACCGCAGCAATCTAGTGGAGATGGGTGTGCTGCCGCTGCAGTTCTCCGAGGGACACACGGCCGCTGCGCACGGACTGACGGGGCATGAGCGGGTGACGATCCGCGGCCTGGCGGACCTGTGTCCCGGCGCAACGGTGCAGGTGATCGCGGAACGGCCGGACGGCAGCCGGCTCGTGTTCGAGGCAATCGCACGTCTGAGCAGCCGCGCGGAGATCGAATATTTGCGGCACGGCGGGATTCTGCCGTACGTGCTGCGCACGCGGCTGCTGCGCGATGCGGCATGCTGAGGCCCGCGCCGGCGCGGCCGGGGACGGTCACCCGTCAGGAACGATCGCCCGGCGTTGCGCGTCGTAGCGCATCCGGCGGCCGGTTTCGTAGGATTCGGTCGCCATAATGCTGGCCACCGCGTGCTGGTAGCGGGCTTCGATCGGCGCGTGCGGCGTGCAACCCGACCGCAGGCACTGCAGCCAGTCCAGAAAATGATCCGGTCGTTCGACCGGCTCGACGACATTTTCGCCCCGGATCGAACCGTCGCGATGGATTCCGCCTTCGGCGGTGTAGATGGGGGCATTGCCCTTGTCGAGCTTCAGCACGCCCCGGTCGGTGAGGATGCGGGTGGTGTTCCCGAATCCGTTTCCGAAGTTCGTCGTGTAGCTGACCATCACCCCCTCGGGGTAGTGCCAGAGCGCGTGCACCTGGTCGGGCACATCGAACTGGGGCACGTCGCGCCACGTGTACCGCCCACCGAGGCATACGCAGGTCTCGGGAAGACCGAGGCCGAGGATGTAGTGGATCGTATCCAGAAAATGAACGCCCCATTGCGGCACCGGCCCCTGACTGAACCGCCAGATCCCGTACCATGCGGAGTAGACGACCGCGTCGAACTCGACGCCGGTGATCCCCATGAGGAACTGCTCCCAGTCGACATCCTCCCGGCGCACGTCCTTTTTCAGGTAGCCATACCAGTAGGGGCGCTCCGCATTGCGAATTTGTTCTGCGCGCGAGGCGCGGCCGAGCTTTCCGCTGCGCATCAGCTCTCGGGCGCCCACTGCGCCGGGCATGCTGCGCAGCTGCGTGCCGCACTGCACGATGATGCCGGACTCGCGCACCGCGTCGACCGCGCGCAATAGCTCGGGCATCCGGTTCGCGAGTGGCTTCTCGACGTAGGCGTGTTTGCGCGCTCGGGCGGCGGCTTCCAGCTGGGCGGCGTGCGCGTGATCCGGCGATGCGATCATAACCGCGTCGAGGTCCTCCGCGCCCAGCAGTTCCTGCCACGTGCGGTACACTCGTGCCGGCGAGCCGAACCATTCCCCCGCTTGGGCGGCGGCTTTCTCCGCCGCGACCCGCCAGGGGTCGCTGACCGCGACCACCGCCGCGTTGGCGGCCTGTGCGTGGTCTCGGATCGCCTTCATGTGGGCGCCGACGCCGCGGCCTCCGCATCCGATCAGTCCGATCCGGATCCGGTCGTTCGCGCCGATCGATCGGGCGCGCTCGGCCGCGGTGAGTGAACGGGTGAGGCCCGCCGCAAGCGCCACGCCAGTCTGCAGCACAACACGTCGGCTGAGCATTGGAGTTCTCCTCGTGCGGTTTCAGGCGGTTCGGAGAGCCGGAACGACTTCGCCGCCGCGGCGGATCGACGCTTCCTCCGCCTCACAGATCGCCACCGCGTGGGCGGCCTCGCGCGCGGTGACTGTGGCGGGCCGCCGACCGGTGCGGATACATTCCACCGCGTACTCGAGCTCTGCGCGGTAGCCGTCCGGCCCGGGAGCGACGATTGTTCGGGGCGGCCGGCCCGCCTCGATCAGCCGTAGTGATTCCGCGCCCCGCCGGCAGTCATACTCCGCGCTGGCGCGTTCCCAGACGACCTGCCACGACATGACAAAACCGGACCCCGGGGTCATTACCCAGCCGCCCTCCGCCGACACTGCGGCCCCGCCGCGCAAGCGGTAGACCGCAGCCACGTGATCCACCGCTCCGCTGCGTACGACGCGTCCGACCGCGCAGACCGCCAGCGGCGGGCCGAAGCAGTGCTGGATGAAGTCCACGTCATGGATGTGCAAGTCGAGCAGCGCGCCGCCCGAGCGCGCCCCATCCATGAAGTCCGGGCTCCAGGTGGGGGGCTCTGCGAGGCGGGTGAATCGAGCGGCGATCACCTCGCCGTAGCGGCGGTCCGCGATCGCGTGTTTCAGCCAGCGATACTCCGGCCAGAATCGGATCACCATCGCGGGCAACAGAATCCGCTGCGAGGACTCAGCAGACTGAGCGATCTCGTACGCGTCCGCCGCCGTGCGCGCCAAAGGCTTCTCGCAGACCACGTGCTTGCCAGCCCGCAGCGCCGCAAGCGCCAACGGCTTGTGCGCGACCGTCGGTACGCAGATGTCTACCAGCTGGACCTCCGGATCCGCGAGCAGCTCCTCGAACCTGGCCGTCATCCGCACGCGCGAGGGGTCGACCTTCAATGGGGCGCCGCTCCCGATGTTGCCGGCGACCGTGGAAAAGTCGCCATCCGCAGGCAGCCGTTTCGCATCGCACAGCGCACTCACCCGCACCCCGGGAATCGTCATCCAGTGACGGAGATGAGTGACCCCCATGAAGCCGAGACCGACGATCCCGATTCCGATTTCGCCCCCGTCACTCATCATTGCCACGCTCTCCGACCTGTGCGACCTCTTCCGGCAGTCGGTTGCACGGCGGCATGATGGCGCGATATGGGGACAACGTCAACGTTTCTGCGAAGCCGGTTGCAGCGCGAGTGGAAATGAGCAGAGCGATACGGTGTGCGGAGGGGCGATGCGCCGTCGAAGTGGCCAGCGCGGAGCCCTCGTAGGGGCGTCCCAGCGTTGGAACGCCGAGGCCGCGCCGGTTCCAACGATTGGAGGCCGGGGCTCCACAGCCGTGCCAATCCGGGCGACGATGGGGACTGTGGGGGACGGCGGTGATTTGATTTTTGTGGCGGTGGGGGCATCATAGTGCGGCCCGGGATACGGTGGATGTAGCTCAGCTGGCAGAGCGCCAGGTTGTGGCCCTGGGTGTCGCGGGTTCGAATCCCGTCATCCACCCCACGCGCGGCGGGGTGCCGGCGTCCCGGGCGAAGGGTGCGAGATGAGCCAGGCGGGCAGCTCTCAGTCGTGCGTGTTTTGCCGGATCATCGCGGGGGAACTTCCCGCGAATCGTTTGTTTGAGGACGAGGAGACGCTCGCGTTTTTGGACATTGCGCCGATTATCAAGGGGCACTCGCTCGTGGTGCCCCGCACTCACGTGGAGCTGCTGACCGACGCGCCCGAGCGGATGCTTCACCGCCTGGTGGAGGGCGCGCAGCGAGTCGCCCGCGCCATGTTGCGGGGCCTTTCCGCGGACGGCGTGAACGTGTTCGTCGCGAACGGGGCGGCGGCCGGCCAAGTGGTGCCGCATGTGCACGTGCACGTGATCCCGCGGTTCCGGGAGGACGGTCACCGTTGGAACTGGGCGGCGCGCTCCTACGCCACTGCGGAGGAAGCGCGCACGATCCGCGACCAGATTGCGGCGGCGCTGTGAGCGTGCAGCTCCGGTGCGACCTTTGAGGTAAACGATGGTGCCGGGGGTGGATTTCGACGAGGCTGTTGCGCGGATCCGGGCGCGCGATTCGCGGTATCGAGAGGAGGCCTATCAGTTTCTGCGCGAGGCGTTGGACCGCGAGGTCGAGCGGCGACAGCCCAGGTCCGGGCAGGCGCTGATCCACCTGAACGGCCGGGAGGTCTGCCACGCGGTGCGCACGTTGGCGCTCGAGCGGTTCGGGCCGATGGCGCAACGGGTGCTGGACCACTGGGGGATCCGCTCCACGGAAGACATCGGCGAATTAGTCTTTCATTTGGTTCGGGAACAGGTGCTGCTGGCCTCGCCCGACGACAAGCCCGAGGACTTCGTTGCGGTGTACGATTTTGACGAGGCATTCCGGTTCCCGTTTTTGCCGCCGGTTGAACCCAGGCGGTCGTCGTCGCGTCGGCGACGCGGGAGCCGATCAACACTGCGGAGGAACGCGGATGAGCCCCGACCGTGAGCCGGAACCGACGCCGTTCATCAGCCTGCTGGGCATTCTGGCGACGCACGCGATGACCGCGCTCGGGGCGGGCGGCCCTAACGAGCGCAACGAGGTGTATGTGGACCTCGAGTTCGCATCGCATTTGATCGAGATCCTGCATGATCTGGATGAAAAGACGCGGGGGCGGCGCACGCCGGAGGAGGACGCCGCGATCGCGGAGACGATATCGGGTTTGCAGCTGAGCTTCGTGCGGGTCTCTGACCTTGCGGTTCGGGCGCAGCGGGGCGGTGCGCCGGCCGACGCGCCGGCGGCGCCGGCGGCCAGTGTGACGGCCGGCGCGACCCCCCCGACGCCGGCTGGCGCCGAACCCACGGCCCCGCCGCCAGTCGATGAGGAGAAAGATCGTCCGCCGCGCTTTCAGAAAAAGTACGGCTGAGCGCGGCCTCAGTGGCGCGACCGGTTGAGCCGACCGCACCAGCGCCGGAGGTGGGTGAGCGCCCGGTGGTGGGTGAGGTCGAAGTGCACCGGTGTGAGCGTGATCCAACCGTCCGCCAGCAGCTTCAGGTCAGTGCCCTCGCGCGGCCCGTCGGTTTCGAGATAGCCGTCCATCCAGAAGTAGAGGTTGCCGCGCGGGTCCCGGCGCCGGTGAAAAACCTCGACGAAGCGTGAGCGAGCCATGCGGGCCGGTGCGTAGCCGCGGATCTGCTCCCACGGCAGGTTCGGCACGTTCACGTTGAGCAGCACGCCCCGCGGCAGCGGATGGCGCAGCAGGCCGTTGGCGAGCTCGGCCGCCGCGCGGGCGGCGGTCGCCCACTGCGGCTGGTCGAACGTGTTCAGCGAGATCGCGAGGCTGGGGATGTGGAGGAGGGTGCCTTCGGTGGCGGCGGAGACGGTACCGGAGTAGAGCACCGCGATGCCGGCGTTCGGGCCCAGATTGATCCCACTGACGACCAGATCCGGCCGCCGGCGCAACAGCGCGCAAACCGCCAGTTTCACCGAGTCGGCGGGTGTTCCGCCCACCGCGTAGCCGACCAGGCGACCATCGTCACGCACCGCGCGCATTTTGATCGGGTCGGAGAGCGTGATTGCATGGCCCACCGCGCTGCGTTCGGTGTCGGGCGCAACGATGGTGACTCGACCCAGCGGCCGCAGCGCCCGCGCGAGCTCGCGGATGCCCGGCGCGTGAATGCCGTCGTCGTTCGTGACCAGGATCCGGGGGCGGCCGTCGCTCATCAGTTTGACCGCTCGATCAGCCATAGGCCGGCAGCTTCGGCGACGACCACAGGGATCCACGCCCACAGTTCGGGGTAGAGCTGCGGTCGGCCGGCCATCGAGCGCCCCATCATCAGAAAAAAATAGAACGTAAAGACCACCGCGAGGCTCACGATCACGCCCACGGAGGATTCTCGGCGGCGCGATCTCAGCCCCAGTGGTATGCCGACCAGCGCCATCGCGAGGCACGAGAAGGACATCGCGAGACGACCGTTCATCTCGATCAGCACACGCGCCTGCTGGTCCCGGCGCACGACCTCGGGGAGGGGCGGCTCTGCGTCGGCGCCGGCGATCATCGCGAGGAGTTCCGGGCCGGTGAAGTCGGAGATTTTCCGCTTCACGCCGGATCGCCGCGTGAGCTGTGCGATGTCCACGGTCTGACGGTTGTGCTCCGCGAACATTACCCGTGCGCGGAGGGGGTTGAGAGGGTCGCGGCGGTCGGGTTCCTCCATCCGGACCTGGTAGAGGTCCAGGATCAGGCGCGCCGGCGGTTCCGGCGACAGCTCCACGACGCCTTTGCGGGCGCGGATGGAGAGCCGCACCGCATTCGCCGCGTCGAGTTGATGGATCACAATGTCCGTGAGGTGCGTCCCGTTGCGCCCGCCGACATAGACGAGCAGACCGGGGAAGTCGCGGATCCAGCGGCCGGACTCGATGAGCTGCAGCGGATCCTCCCCGGCCAGCTGCGTCAGCAGCACCCGCTGCGCGAGCCGACTGCGGGGGGAGACCCACTGCGTGACGACCATCGCGAGAGCGGCGACCAGCGTCGCCACCAGCAGCACCGGCGAGGCGATCTGCCAGAGGCTGAGCCCACAGGCCTTCATCGCGGTGATTTCGCCGTCGAGGGAGAGCCGCGTGAACTGCAGCAGCGTCGCGGTCATCACGCTCATTGGCAGCGTGTACTGGAGGATGTAGGGCACGTTCAGCGCCATGTAGCGGGCGAGCACGGGCGCGGAGGCGCCGCGCGCGACCAAATCGATCGCCTGCACCACCGAGCCGATCGCCATCACCACCGAGAACACCACCAGTGCGCCGACCAGATGGACGAGGTAGCCGATCCCGACGTAGCGGTTCAGGATACTCATCGCGCGGCGCCACGCCATTCCGCAGCGGCGACGGTGTTGGCCAGCAGCATCGCGATCGTCATCGGACCCACGCCGCCGGGCACGGGGGTGATTGCGGCGGCGCGTGGGGCGACAGACTCAAAGTCCACGTCGCCGACGAGACGGTAGCCGGAGGCCCGCGTTGGATCGGGCAAGCGGTTGACGCCGACGTCCACGACGACGGCCCCCTCGCGGATCATGTCACCGCGGACCGTGCCGGGGCGGCCTGCGGCGGCCACGACGATGTCGGCCTGGCGGGTGTGTGCGGCGAGGTCCCTCGTACGGGTGTGGCAGAGCGTCACCGTGGCGTCTGCGTCGGGCCCCTTGCGGCTGAGCAGGTGCGCCAGCGGCCGGCCCACGATGTGGCTTCGGCCGATCACGACCACGTGGGCACCGGGCGTTGCAATGCCGGACCTGCGCAGCAGCTGCACGATGCCGTGCGGGGTGCAGGGCAGGAACGCGCGCAGCCCCAGCAGCATCCGGCCGACGTTGAGAGGGTGGAACCCGTCCACGTCCTTGTCTGGCCGGATCGCCTCAATCACATCCGCCTCGATGGAAGGGTCGGGCAGCGGCAACTGGACCAGGATGCCATCGACGGTGGGGTCCTCGTTGAAGCGCTCCACCGCGGCGAGGATGTCCGCGCGGCTCGCGGTTGCGGGCAGGTGGCATTCGATGGAGACCAGGCCGAGCTCCGAGCAGGCGCGGCGTTTTGCGGCGACGTAGGACTGAGAGGCGGGATCGTCGCCGACCCGGACCACCGCCAGGCCGGGCGGTCGGCCCGCGGCGGCGGCCAGCGCGGCGATACGGGGGCGCAGTTCGTCCCGAATCTGGGCGGCCACCGCGCGCCCGTCGAGGAGGCGGGCGGTCATGGCGGGGGGTCTCCGTTGTGAGCCGCATCGAGCCGCCGCACGAGGCCCAGCGCGCGAGCGCCGGTGGCGTGGGCGTGACAGAGCGCGATCGCGGCGGCGTCCGCCTCGTCCGGCGGGGGCGGGGCGGGCAACCCGAGCATCGCCTGCACCATGCGGGCAACTTGCGATTTGTCGGCCTGGCCGTGGCCGGTCACGCCACGCTTCACTTCGCGCGGTGAATATTCGAAAACCGGTATGCCGGCCGCCGCGCAAGCGACGAGGACGGCGCCGCGGGCTTGGCCGAGCGCCAAAAGCGTGCGGGCGTTCCGGGCGTGAAAGACGCCTTCGATGGCAACCGCGGCGGGGGCGTGCCGGCGGAGCAGGTCGCTGAGTTCTGCGTGCAGGTGGAGCAGCGCAATGGCGACAGGGCGGCCGGCGGGGTTATGGATTCGCCCCAGCTCCACCGCCTCCCACCCCGCGCCCGCGCGGCGGATCACCGCGTAGCCGCTGCAGCGCAGCGCGGTGTCGAGTCCGAGGATACCCGCCGAATCGGCGCGGCCAGCCACGGCGTCTCTCAGGTGACCTCCCTCAGCACCGCCTCGTCTACATCGAGGTTGGTGTAAACGTTCTGCACGTCGTCCAGGTCCTCGAGCGCGTCCACCAGCTTGACGATTTCCCGCGCGACGGCGGGATCCGACACCGTGACCCAGAGGTCCGGCAGCAGGGTCACCTCCGACTGCTCCACCGGAATACCGGCGGCGACGATGGCTTCCGTGACGCGCTGGAACGCAGCGGGTTCGGTTGTGATGACGAACTGGCCATCATCGCGCTCCATATCGTCGGCGCCGGCCTCCAGCGCGATTTCGAGCAGCCGGTCCTCCGCGACCTTGTCCGCCGGCACGCGGATCACGCCCCGCCGGCGAAAGCCGCGCGCGACGCTACCCTGTGCACCAAGGCTGATGTTGTGGCGCGAAAAGACATGGCGGACTTCCGCGGCGGAGCGGTTGCGGTTGTCGGTGAGTACCTGCACGATGATGCCGACGCCGCCGGGACCGAACGCTTCGTAGATGACTTCCTCGTACTGCTGACCCGCATCCAGCTCGCCGGTTCCTTTCTTGATCGCCCGCTCGACGTTCTCCGCCGGCATGTTCACACTTTTCGCCTTTTGGACGAGCGAGCGCAGCGTGATGTTGGTGGCCGGATCGCCTCCACCCTGGCGCGCGGCGACCATGATTTCTCGCGCGAGTTTGCTGAAAATCTTCCCGCGCTTCGCGTCGGTGGCGGCTTTCTTGTGTTTGATCGTCGCCCACTTGCTGTGACCACTCATGTCGGGGCTCCTTGGTTTGCGCGGCGGGCGCGATCATTCCTCCTCGGGCTGGCGCGCCTTTTGCGCCTCCGCGATCACACGCTGCGCGATGTTCGACGGCACGATTTCGAGCCGGGAGAACTCCATTTCAAACGTGCCGCGCCCACCGGTCATGCTGCGAAGCTGGGAAGAGTACTGAAAGAGCTCCGCCTGCGGCACCTCCGCGGTGACCACCTGCATACCATCCTCGGTGTCCATGCCGAGAATGCGGCCGCGACGGTGGTTGAGGTCACCGGTGACGTCGCCCATGCACTGTTCGGGCACAATCACACGCAGCTTCATGATCGGCTCCAGCAGCACTGGCTTGCTGTTGAGCATCCCGTCCTTGAAGGCTCGGGCGGCGGCGATTTTGAACGCGATCTCCGAGGAGTCGACCTCGTGGTAGGAGCCATCGTAGACGGTCACTTTCACGTTCACAACGGGCGCGCCGGCGAGCGGACCGGCGCTCATCGCCTCCAGCAACCCCTTCTGCACCGCGGGTAGAAAGTTGCCGGGGATCGCCCCCCCCACGATGGCGTCCACGAACCACTCGTTGTCTCCCGGGGGCAGCGGCTGCAAACGCAGGTAGACCTCCGCGTACTGGCCGCGCCCGCCGGTTTGTTTCTTGTGTTTGTAGTGACCCTCGCCGCGCCCGGTGACGGTCTCGCGGTACGCGATTTTCGGCGGGGAGAGCACCACCTCGAGACGGTTGTGGCGGCGCATTTTCTCCACCGCGACGTTGATCTGCGTGTCGCCCATGCCGGAGAGGATCAGCTGGTGTGTGTCCGGATTGCGTTCGAGCCGCAGTGTCGGGTCTTCCTCCGCGACGCGCTGCAGGCCGGCCATCAGCTTGTCATCGTCCCCCTGCGTTTTCGGCGCCACCGCGTAGGCCATCACGGGGTTGGGGACGGAGATCGGCCGAAGCGCGGGCTGGGAGGGGACTGCGGCGAGGGTGTCGTTGAAACGGGTGGATTTCAGCTTCGCAAGTGCGATCACGTCTCCCGCATGGGCCTCAGGCACCATCTCCTGCTTGCGACCGTTGAGCAGCAGCAGTGAGCCGATGCGCTCTCGCGAGCCCTGCGCGAGGTTCACCACTTCGCTATCCGCCCGCAAGGTGCCGCCGAACACGCGGCAGAGCGACAGCTGCCCGGCGAACGGATCCGCGATGGTCCGCCAGACCTGCCCGACGAACGGCGCGTCAGGTGAGGGATCCACCGGCGAACCGTCCGAGGCGGGGCGGGGGCGGTCGAGTGGCGAGGGAAAGTAGCGGGCAAGACCGTCGAGCAGCTCCGCGAGACCGGCATCGGTGCGCGCGCACACCGCGAAGACGGGCACGAACGAGCCGGCCGCCACCGCGCGGCGCAGACCCACCGCAACGTCCTGCTCGCTGAGTGGCTCGCCGCCGAGGTACTTTTCGAGCAGCGCGTCGTCGGCTTCCGCGGCCGCCTCCATCAACCGCGCCCGGGCCGCTTCCGCTTCGCCCTGTGCGCCGGGGTCATCCGCGCGCACCACGGTGGAGAGGTCGGCCGTCGGCAGCGTCACGGGCAGACAGCGGGAACCCCAGGCGGACTGAATCGCCGCGAGCACCGCGCCAGCATTCGCGTTGTCCCGGTCGAGGCCGGTGATCACGATCCCGCGCGGCAGGCCGAGCTGTTCGCACAACCTCCAGGCGCGCACCGTCCCGACCTGCACGCCCGCGACCGCGTCCACCACCACCAGTGCCGCGTCCGCGACGGACGCCGCGCAGATCATCTGGCCCACGAAATCCGCATAGCCCGGCGTGTCCAGCACCACGAACCGCTCGACACCGCCCGCACCCGCGCGCCGAAGCTCGAACGGTTTGGACCACACCGTCATTTTTCGGTCCTTTTCTTCGTCGGTCCAGTCGGCGGCGCTGGTGCCGTTGTCGGGCTGCCCCTTGCGGTCGTTGAGCCCGAGCCGGAACAACAGCGCATCCAGCAACGTGGTTTTGCCGCTACCGGTGTGTCCGAGCAATGCGACGTTGCGAACCTTGTCGACCGGTATATCTTTCATCCACACGCTCCCGGGATTCGGCTCCGCGCCACCCGCGCCGCGGTCACGGGCAAGCGGAACAGATCGCTCAGCATAGCGGCGGATTTGCATCCGCACAAGCCGGAGCGCTCGTTCGCCGCAGCACAATCCACTGCGACTCTCCGACCGTGTGCGCCCGCTCGACCGTCCAGTCTGCGGTTGGCGGCAGCGGGGTGCGGCGAGACAGTTCGAGCACCAGCGCACCGCCCGGCCGCAGAATCGGTGCGGCCGCGAGCGCCCGCAGCAGCGCCAACAACCGCGACGGCTCGGTCGCGAAGCGATATGGCGGATCGGCGAAGATCAGATCGAAGGGGCCGAACGCCTGGTAGCTGTCCGGTCGGGTCGCATCGGCACAAATGACGCGCCAGTCGGCAGGCAGCGGGCCGGCCGGCATCAGCGCGCGAAGATTCTCGGTGAGTTTCGCGCACGCGGCCCGATCTCTCTCCACCCAGCATGCGGCCGCGGCGCCCCGGCTGAGCGCTTCAATGCCGTAGGCGCCGCTGCCGGCGAACAGGTCCAGTACTCGGGCGCCGGGCATCGCGGCGGCCAGCGAGGAGAAGACCCCCTGGCGGACGCGATCGGACGTTGGACGAACGCCGCGCGGGGGCACCCGGATGCGGCGTCCCCCCCACTGCCCGCCCGTGATGCGGATCAGACCCATGTCGTGCGCACGCGCCGGCCGCCGGCGCGCTTTGCGCGAGAGAGCGCTCGGTAGGCGGCATCGGTCAATGTGAGCCAGTCCCGACACATCCCGCCTCGCGTGAGCGCGATGCCGGCGGATACGCCAAGTCTGCGCCGCCGCAGCTCGCGGTCGGTGCTGATTTCTCGAAGCGCGGCGCGGGCAGTCCGAACGGCGTCCGCGCGCGTCGGAACGCGGGTCGATGCCAGGAACTCGTCGCCGCCGATGCGGACGATGGGAGTGACGGGACCGAGCGCGCGGACGAGCGCACGGTAGACGGCGACGAGGCAGACGTCGCCGGCGCCAAAGCCCTCGCGGTCGTTCACGCGTCCGAGCGAATCGGCATCGAACAGCATTACCGCCAGCAGCCGCTGGTCGTCTCGGGGCGTGCGCAGGCGCGGGCGGGCCCGCAGCCATCGGCGGTTCCATGCGCCGGTGAGCGGGTCGGTCCAGTCGGGGCGCCGACGACCAGCTGCGAAGCGCGAGGACATGTGGCGCTAGGTTAGCGGTTGTTTGGGCCGTGACAACACGGCAAGAGATGGCGTATTGTGGGACCATGACCATGGGACGGGAAGTGGGCGGTCGGCGAGGAGGGCCCCGTGAAACGGGGACAGCGCGGCGCGGAGCGGCCGCGCGGTGCCGGTGGATCGGTCTGGCGCCTGAGCGGTGGGCTTGGCGTTGCGCGGAGTTAGGGATGCTCGTGGTGGGGGTGGTGGGGGCCTCCACGAATGAGGAACTGACCATCCGTCGCGATCGGGCACGGCCGTCGGCGTCGCCGGCGCTGGAGATTCGTCGGGTTTCGGAAGCTGTTCCCCCGCAACGCGCGGCGGCAACCAACCTGGTGGTGCCCGCAGTACCGGCGCCGCCGGTGGCGGTGCTCACCTCTGCGCCCCCGGCGGCACCGACGCCGGCGCCGGTTTCGACTGGCGAGGCTCCGGTGGCGGTGGCGACCTCTGCGCCGCCGGTTGCTCCCGCCGCCCCTGCCGGTGGCCCGGTAGGATTGTTTTTTGAGCTGTTCCGCGGGCCGTCGGGCGCAGCACCGGGGGCGGGGGCCGCGGTGGTGACTTCGGCGCCGCCGGCCTCGCGTCAGCTTGCGCCGGTGGCGCAGGAGCCCACTGCGCGGGCGGTCGTGCAGCGGTTGGAGGAGGCGATTGCGTTAACGCGGGAGCAACGGCACGAGCAGGCGGTGCCGCTGCTGGAGGAGATCATTCGGGAGGATCCGGGCGTCACGGCCGCCTGGGAGCAGTTGGGCTGGAGTTACTGGGCGCTGGGGCGCAAGGAGGACGCGATCGCGCTGTGGCGCCGGCTGCTGGCGCTGGATCCCCGGAACGCAGCGGCGTGGAGCTGGTTGGCGCGCGCGGCGGCGGCGGAGAACGACCTGGAGCGTGCGATCGAGTACAACCGGAAGAGCTTGGAGCTGGCGCCGGACAATCCGGGCACACGCTTTGATCTGGCCCGGGTGCTGCTCTGGAAGGGATCGAGCGATGAGGCGATTCCGATGCTGGAGTCGTTGCTGTCGGCGGATCCGAACCGGCTCGATGTGCTGATGGAATACGCGAAGGCGCTGACCTATGCGTGGCAGTTTGAGCGCGCGTTGCCGCTGTGGCAGCGCCTGCGCGAGGTGGCACCGGACGAACCGTCCTACATGGGCTTCGAGGCGCTCTGCCGGCTGCACACCAACGACGCGGAGGGGGCGCGGGAGCTGGCCAGGCGGGTGCTCGACGTGGTGCCGGACGACGCGACCGCGCTGGATGTGATGGCCTCGCTCGCGGAGTTTGGCGACAAGCCCGCGGAAGCGGTGCCGCACTTGCGCCGAATGATGGCGACTGCGAAGACTCAACTGGAAAAGGAGCGCTACCGTGCGCGCCTGATCCGGCTGCTGGTGCGGTTGCACAAGGCCGAGCCGCGCGTGTACGGGCTGCGGGAAGCGATTGATCTGAGCCGGGAGCGACTCGCGGAGAACCCCACCTCGGTCGATGCGCGTTTGCTGCTCGGCGAGCTGCTGCTGATGGACATGATGCTGCCGGACGCGGAACGAGAGTTCATCGCGGTGCTGCGCGACCGCAACCCCTACAACATCCGGGCGCGCAAGGGGCTGTTGGAGGTGTATCTGGCGGCGAAGCAGTACGACGCCGCCCGCGAGCAGCTGGTGGCGCTGAGCCGGTTCAATCCGCAGGACCCTTATCTGCTCTATCACCTGGCCCGGATCGAGTCGGCCCGGGGCGATTTCTATAAGGCCCACGAGGCGCTGCGGCAGCTCGAGCAGCTCGGCCTGCAGGGGGCGGTGGCCGTGCTGCTCTACCACGGGTTGCTGCCCAGCCGGTACTTCACGGATGCGCTGTCGGTGGACCGGTTTCGCGAGCACATGGTCGCGCTGCAGAAGGCGCGGGTCCGGTTTGTGCGTTGCAGCGAGCTGCCCACGGTGCTCGGCCAGCGGGCGGCGACGAATGAGGCGATCGCGGTGCGGCCGGTGCTGCGCGGGCCGGGATTCGCGCGGCCCGCGGGCGGCGCCGTGCCGCTGATGGTCGCCGTGAGCTTCGACGATGCCCGGCGCGATTCGATGCGGTACGGCACGCAGGTGGGGACGGAGCTGGGGCTGGTGTTCTCGATGCACGTGCCGGTCGGCTACATCCTGCAGAACCATCCCTTTATCTGCACGTGGGACATGTTGCGCGAATATGCGAAGGCGGGATGTTGGGAGTTCGGTGGCCACATGCTCGAGGGCGCGATTCTGACGCCGGTGGATGCGAGCGGCCGGCTCTGGCACGCGCTGCCGAATCTCATCTGGCGCGCGGACCTCGGCCGCATGGAAACGCCGGCCGAATATGACCAGCGGCTCGCGCGAGAGTTCCGCGAAAGCCGGGCGATCCTTCAGCGCGAGCTCGGCGGGCCGGTGAACTTTGTCGCGTACCCGTTCGGGGACATTGGCCAAGAGGACGAGACCAACGTGGACGATCCCGTCGGGCGGATTCTCACGCACGCGCGCCGGCACTTCCAGGTGGGGTTCATTCAAAGCGTGTTCGGCTATGCGGTGGCCGGCGACGACCCGCTGCTCTACCAGCGCCACGAGCCAGATCGATGGATGAGCGGCGAGGACGTGGTGGACTATCTGTACGAGCATCACCCCGTGTTCCTGGCCCGGCGGCTGCGCGCGGAGTACTGCGCGCTGGAGGGCAAGCTGTACGCGGCGCGTGACGCGCTGCGGTCGTTGGAGGAGGCCGGCTATCCCGAGCGCCCGCTCGCGCGCGTGCGCAAATACGTCGAGGAGCGGCTCGCCGGCACGTTCCGGGCGCCGGCGGAGCGGCCCGGCACGATCAAAAAATCCCCCTGGACGCTCGAGCTGCGCAAACCGTACGTCGGCGCGGACGCGGAATACTTTCGCGACAACCAGGACCGGCAGCATTGGCGGCTGTACGGGCTGGCGGGTCTGAACGTGACGCCGAACCTGCAGCTGGAAGGGCGCGCCGGCATCGGCCACTTCCGGCAGGACGTGACCGATCTGCTTACGAATGCCGTGGTCCGGCGCTTCGGCCGTCGTCGAATTCCAACGATTGAGGTCTCCCCGATCGGACGCCGCTACGATGTGGACGAGCGAACCGTCGGCGGCCGGGCGATGTTCACCTTTCCGAACGGCGTGTACCTCGCGGGGGAGCTGCTGGAGCGCATGTACGCGGGCGATGCACACCAACAGGTCCTCGCGGGTTCGCTCGAGAGCCAGTTGCGGCCGGTTCCGCCGGTGGATCTGCTGCTGCGCTATGAGCACGATGTTCACCCGTCCGCGCTCGCGATCGTCGAGGACATCCGCTACCACATGCTGATGGGTGTGGCGAACGTGCGGCTGCAAGACCCCTGGTCGCTGCTGCTTTCCGCGATCCGGTATGACTTCACCGACGACAATGTTCGCGATCATTTCGCCGCCTCGACGTCGTGGACGCTGCACGAGCGCACCGGCTTCCGCGTCGGACTGCGGGCCTCGTGGGACAGCGCCGAGCATGAGAGTCGCGCGTACTGGACGCCGTACCATCTGCAGCGATATGCGATCGAGACGGGTGTGCGCGGGAACTATCTGCGAATGTACTACAACGTACGGTTGCGGCTGGGCATCGGGCGTGAAGACGTGCGGCCGGAAGAGGAGGAGCGGTACCGGGCGACGGTCGCGCGTGCGCGGTTGCTGCGCTTTGATCCGGGCCCTCCGCCGGAGGAGGACTGGGAACCGGTGTTGGGGCTGGCGATTTCGTTCCGCAAGCCCATCGGCGAGCACTGGGTGCTGAACGGGGAGTTTTCGTACAACCGGAACCCGAACTACAACGAGATCTCGCTGCTCGGCGGCGTGCGGTACAAGTTCTGAGGCCGCGACCAGCCCGCGATGCTGTTCCCGACGCTCACCTTCGCAGTGTTCTTCGCGATCGTGTTCGCCGGCCACTGGTGGCTGATCGGTCGGCCGACCGCGCGCAAGTGGTTTCTGCTGGCGGCCAGCTACGTGTTCTACGGGTGGTGGGACTGGCGGTTTCTGGGGCTGATCGCCGGCTCCTCGGTGGTGAACCATGCGATTGCGCGGGCGCTGGCGCGCAGCCCCTCCCCGGGCCGCCGCCGCGCCTGGGTCGCGCTCGCGACAGCGGCCAACCTGTTGGCGCTCGGCTTTTTCAAGTACTACGGTTTTTTCGTCGTCAATGCCTATGCGCTGTGCGCGCGGCTGGGATGGCCGTGCTCGCTGCCGCTGCTGGACGTGGTGCTGCCGGTCGGCATCTCGTTCTTCACGTTCCAGGCGATGAGCTATGTGTTCGACGTCGCGGCGGGCCGAATCCCCCCGGCCGCATCGTTGCTGGATTTTGCGCTTTACCTTGCGTTCTTTCCGCAACTGGTCGCGGGGCCGATCGTGCGTGCGCGGGACCTTCTGCCGCAGATCGAGTCGCCGCCGACCGCCGAGCGGCTGGACGTGGGCCGGGCCGTGGTGCTGATCGTGGGCGGTCTGTTCAAGAAGGTGGTGATTGCCAACTGGCTCGGCGTGTTGCTGGTGGATCCGGTGTATGACCACCCGGAGATGTTCGGGCGGTGGGACGCGCTCGCGGCGGTGTACGGCTATGCGGTGCAGCTCTACTGCGATTTTTCGGCCTATTCGGACATCGCGATCGGGGTTGCGAAGCTGCTTGGGTTTGAGTTTCCGGGGAACTTCGATGCGCCGTACCTGTCGAGCTCGGTGCAGGAATTCTGGCGGCGCTGGCACATTTCGCTCTCGACGTGGTTGCGCGACTATCTTTACGTGCCCCTCGGGGGGTCCCGCCGGGGCTTTGGCCGTACCGCGCTCAGTCTGATGGCGACCTTCCTGCTGGGGGGGCTCTGGCACGGTGCGGGCTGGAACTTCGTGCTGTGGGGCGCCCTGCACGGTGCGTACCTGATCGTGGAGCGGGCGGTGTGGGCGCGGCGCGGCGGCGCCGCCAAGGCGGTCGCGAGGCTGCCCCTCGGGGCGCGGCTGGCGCTGACGGTGCTGACGTTCCACCTCGTCGGTGTCACGTACGTGTTCTTCCGCGCGCGGAGCCTGGACGATGCGGTCGCGCTGCTCGGCGCGTTCGCGCGCGGCGGTGAGCCGCTGCGCGTCACCGTTCCGATCGCGGTGACGATGGCGGTGGGGTTTGCGATGCAGTGGCTCGACGGTCGGCGGGCCGACGGCCTCGCACGGCGCGCCGCCACACTCGCGCCGGCGGTGGCGGGCGTGATCGCCGCGCTGCTGATCACGATGATTTTTGCGCTGGGACCGCGGGGCGTCGCGCCGTTCATTTATTTCCAGTTCTGAGGCGGCACATGAGCACGGGAACATCGGCGGACGGCGCCAACGGCACAGGTCGGTCTCGTCGCGACGTCGTTCGATTGGTTCTGGCGTTCTACCTTGCGGCGGCGCTGCTGAACGGCAGGGCGGTGCTTCGGACCGCCGAGCGGATGGAGCACGGCGGCGCCGCGCAGCGGCTTTGGCTCGCGGCGGTGCGTCCGCTGGCGGCGGCGTCGACGACGCTGCGGATCGACCGCTTTCGCGACGCGCTGGAACGGTTTGCGGAGCGCTGGTACGCGGAGCCGCTCGCCGCTGACGCTTCCCGCTGAGTGCAAGGGAGCGGATCGCGGTGCCACCGGCGTCTGATGCGGAGGGTGCGGCGGTGCGGTGCGGAAAGGGACGCGCCTCGTCGTGACGACTTGCGGGGCGCGAGGGTCTTCGGCAGACTCCGCCGCGACCCGGAGGTTCGAGAAGATGCGACGATGGTGCGGATGTGCGGCGGTGGTGCTGGGATGGGTAGTGGTGGCGGCGCGGGGGGGGGCGGAGGAGGTGCTGGTCTGCGGCGATTCGTTGATGCAGGCGGTGTCGCGGTCGGTGGTGCGGCAGTTTGCGTCGACGCCCTCGGTGAAGGTCACGACGGTGGTCTCGATTGGAACGGGGTTGGCCCGGCCGGATGTGTTTGACTGGCCCGCAAAGTTGCGCGAGGCGGCGGCGGGCCGGCCGTCTGCGGCGGTGCTACTGCTCGGCGCGAATGACGGGCAGAACTTGAGAACGGACGCGGGGCAGGTGGTGGTCAACGGAACCACGGAGTGGGAGCGCGAGTACGCGGCACGGGTGGCGGCGGTATTGCGGACCCTGCAATCGGCCGGGGTGGGCTACATCCTTTGGGTTGGCCTGCCCGACATGCGGGATCCGAAACTGCAGCAGGACTGCCAGCGAATCAACCGCATCATTCGGACGGAATGCGGGCGGGTTGCGGTCTCAGAGTTTTTTGATGTGGTGCCGCTGTTCAGCCCGAAGCCGGGAACCTTCAGCCCCTACCTGATCCGTCCTGGCGGTAAGGTGGTGCAGGTGCGGGCCTCGGACGGGATTCACTTCAACGCGGATGGCGCCGACATTCTGGCGCAGGCGATCCGCGAGAAGATCGCCGCGAAGCTGCGCAAGTGACCGCGGCGGCCCGCGGCGGCGCCATCGGGTGGTGTGAGCGCCGCGGGGGAGGGACGGCGGGGGTCGCACCGCGACGGCGTGCGGTGGCCGAGCGCGAAGCGTATACTCCGCGCGCGAGGCGGTCCGGCGCTCCGATACCGCGCGCACGCAAGTCGCGATGCTGCTCTCAGAACTGCTGAAGGTCGACATCGTTGAGATGGTCGAGGCGGGGCAGTGGAACGAGCTCCGCAACTTTCTTGCGCGCCAGCCGGCACCGGAGATCGCGGAGCTCATCGGCCTGCTGGACCGCCGCACCACGCTGGTCGTGTTCCGGCTGCTGCCGCGCTCGCTGGCGGCGGAGGTCTTCTCGCTGCTCGACGCGGACGTACAGAACCGGTTGCTACAGAATCTCGCTTCCGAGGACGCGCGCGAGCTGTTGACACGGCTGACTCCGGATGACCGCACCGCGTTGTTCGAGGAGCTGCCCGCCCAAGTGTTGCACCGGTTGCTCGATCTGCTGCCGGAGTCTCAACGGCGGGAGTCGCTGACGCTGTTGAGCTATCCGGAGGGGAGCGTCGGCCGGCGGATGACCACCGCCTGGGTGCGGGTGCGGCCGGAGTGGACCGCAGCGCAGACGATCGAGCATCTGCGTTCGCACGGGCGGGACAGCGAGACGATGGCGGTGCTGTACGTGACCGACGAGGAGGGGCGCCTCACCGCCTCGATCCCTCTGCGGCGGGTGGTGCTCGCGCCGCCGGAGACGCGGTTGCGGGAACTGATGGATCCCGGCACCGGCCCGGTACTGCGATCGATGCAGTCGGAGGAGGAGGCGGTCGCGCTGTTCAAAAAATATGACGCGTACGCGCTGCCGGTGGTGGACGACCAGGGGGTGCTGCTCGGGATTGTCACGTCGGACGACATCCTCGACGTCGCGCAGGCGGCGACGACGGAGGACTTCCACAAGATTGCGAAGATTTCGCCGATCGAGGGCAGTTTGCGGCGTGCGCGCCTGGTGGATCTGTTTCGGAGCCGGATCGGCTGGCTCGTGACGTTGATCGGCGTGAACATGTTTTCCACCGCTGCGCTGGCGCATTTTCAACCCGATTTTGAAAGCGAGCGCCTGAAGCCGGTACTGGTGGTGCTGGTGTCGTTTTTGCCGCTGCTGATCGGCAGCGGTGGAAACGCTGGCTCGCAGACCGCGACGCTGGCGGTCCGTTCGCTGGCGCTGGGCGAGATTCGGCCCGGCGCGGTACCGTGGCTGGTGTGGCGCGAGCTGCGCGTGAGCTCGGCGATTGGGCTGGTGATGGCGGCGGGGGTGTTTGCGCTGGCGCTCACGCGCGGGACGCCGCGGGTCGCGGAGGTGGTCGCGGCGAGCATGTTCACGGTCGTCGTGTTTGGAAGTTCGGTGGGGCTGTTGCTGCCGCTCGGGCTGCGACGGCTCGGGTTCGATCCGGCCGCGGCCGGCGCGCCACTGATCACGTCGCTGGCCGACATCGGCGGCATCCTGATTTATTTCTCGATCGCCCGAGCGGTGCTGGGGGGAGGTTGACCCCTTGACGCCGGTGGTTCCCTCTCTGAAACCCGACATCCTCGATCTGATCGAGGCGGGGCAATGGAACGACCTGCGCGACTTCCTGGCGCGGCAGCCGGCACCGGAAATTGCAGATCTGCTGGCCGCGGTGGACGACCCGAAGCACCGGTTGATTCTGTTCCGTCTGCTGCCGCAGCGCCTCGCGGACGATGTATTCGCGAACCTGCCTTCCGAGCTGCAGACCGCGCTGCTCGAGCACATGGCCAGCGACGAGGTTCGGGGGGTGCTGCTGCGCCTGTCGCCGGACGACCGCACCGCGCTGTTCGAAGACATGCCCGCGCGCGTGACGCGTCGGTTGCTCGCGCTGCTGCCGGAGTCCGACCGCCGGGCGGCAATGGAGCTGCTGAACTACCCCGAGGGCAGCGTTGGCCGGCTGATGACCACCGCGTACGTGCGGGTGAGGCCGGACTGGACACGCGAGCAGGTGCTCGAGCACATCCGCCAGTGGGGGCGGGACAGCGAGACGCTCGCGATGTTGTATGTGACCGACGATCGCGGCCGCCTGCTCGACGATATCCCGTTGCGTCGCGTTATTCTGGCGGACCCGGGCACCCGCGTGGCCGACATGATGGACCATCAGTTCGCGGCGCTCACGGCACATCAGGGCCGGGCGCAGGCGGTCCAGCTCTTCCGAAAGTACGATCTCTTTGCGATGCCGGTGGTGGATGGCGAGGGGATGCTGCTGGGCATCGTTACGATGGACGACATCCTGGACGTCGAGGAGCGGGAGTCGACGGGCGACTTTCACCGGATCGCGACCGTGCGGCCGCTGGAGACGAGTTTCGTGGATGCGGGAGTGGGGCTGTTGGTGCGGCGGCGCGTGGGATGGCTGATGGCACTGCTGGGCATCAACGTCGTGTCCGGGGCTGGCATTGTGGCGTTTGAGGATGTGATCGCGGCGAACGTTGCGCTGGTGTTTTTCCTGCCGCTGTTGATCGACAGCGGAGGGAATGCGGCGTCGCAGAGCGCGACGCTGGTGATCCGCGCGCTGGCGATCGGCGACATCCGTCTGCGCGACTGGCTGCGGATGGCCGGTCGGGAGCTGGTGCTTTCGTCGTGGCTGGGGCTGACGATGGCGGCCGGCGTATTCGCGCTGGGGCTCTGGCGAAGCGGCATCGGGGTCGCGACGGTGGTCGCGGCGGCGATGTTTGCGGTGGTCGTGCTGAACTGTCTGATCGGCGTGCTGCTGCCGTTCGGACTGGCGCGCGCGCGGCTGGATCCGGCGGCGGCGAGCGTGCCGCTGATCACGTCCATCGCGGACATGTCGGGGGTATTCATTTATTTTCTGATTGCCCGCTCGCTGCTGATGGGGGACTGAGCGGAGCGATCTGGGGGCGACGATGAGAACGACACCACTGCGAGCGTTGGGAGTGGCGGCGAGCCTGACGATAAGGGTGGGTGCGTCGGAACCGGTACCCTTTGCGCCGCCGTGGGATGATACGGAGGGGGGCGTGCTGGATTTGCGGCCGGTGCTGGCTCAGTCGGCGGCCTCGATCCGTCCGGTCCGTGTGCGCAACGGGCGGCTGGTCGCCGGCGACCGGCGCGTGCGCCTCTTTGGGGTGAACGTGACGGCCAGTGCGTGTTTCCCGGCGGAGGCGGACGCGCCGAAAATCGCCGCTCGAATGGCGAGCTTCGGCATCAACGCGGTTCGATTCCATTTCTTGGACTCGACGTGGGGCGAGCCGCGGCTCATCCGCTACGAGAGCGGCTCCTGGACGAACTGGAACCCGGACGCTCTCCGCCGACTGGACGTGTTCCTGCACGAGCTGAAGCGGCAGGGCATCTATTGGAACATCAATCTGCTGGTCGGCCGGCGGTTCGGCGTGGGTGACGGAGTGGATCCCGCGATCCAGCGCCTCGACTGGAAGGCGGCGCACGCGGTGGGATTCTTTCACGCGCCGCATCTGGAAGCGCAGAAGGCCTATGCCCGGCGCCTCTTGGACCGTGTCAACCCGCTCACCGGCCAGCGCGTCGCGGATGATCCGGCGCTGGCGATGGTGGAGATCAACAACGAGAACGGCCTGATCCACACCTGGCTGAGCGGCGACCTCGACGGACTGCCGGAGCCGTTCGCCTCGGACCTGCAGGCCCAGTGGAACCGGTGGCTTGCGGCGCGATACAGCTCGGCAGAGGCGATGATGTCGGCCTGGGGGGCGCGGTGCGAACCGCCCGGGCCCGAGCTGCTGACGAACGCGGACTTCTCCGCCGGCGCGACCGGCTGGGTGCTTGAGCTGCACCGGGGGGCGCGCGCGAAACTGCAGACCTCCAACGGCCTCGCGGTGGTGCGGGTGGAGAACCCGGCCGACGGTGGCTGGGCGGTGCAGTTCAACCAGCCCGGTTTCGCGGTGCGGCGAGGGGGGCTCTACACGGTTCGCTTCCGCGTCGCGGCGGACCGCCCGCGATGGATTTTGGCGAACGTGATGCAGGCGCACGAGCCGTGGCAGTCGGTCGGATGGGACGTGCGGATCGAAGTGAAGCCGGAGTGGACCGCGTACGAGTTCACGTTCGAAGCCGAGCGCGACGATCCACGCGTGCGGTTCGGCTTCAGCGACCTGGCGCAAGCTGGCGCGGTGTTCCGGTTCGCAGATCTCTCGGTGCGACCGGGCGGTCGGATTGGACCGGCGGAGGACGAGCGGCCGGAGCGTGGCACGGTGCGCTGGCCCAGGCGCCACGGGCGTTCTCCGCTCACGGACCGGATGCGGCGCGACTGGATCGAGTTTTTGTGGGACACCGAACGCGCGCACTGGACCGCGATGCGGAAGTGTCTCCAACAGGAGATCGGGGTGGCGGCGCCGGTGGTCGGCACGGTGGTGATGACGTCCACGCCGCGGCTGATGGGGGAGTTTGAACTGGTGGACACGCACGCGTACTGGCAGCATCCGCGGTGGACGGGCCGCCCTTGGGATCCGGAGAACTGGATCGTCGAGCCGCGCTCGATGGTGGACGCCCCCAGCGAGTCGACGGTGAGGATGCTTGCGTGGCAGCGCGTGAAGGGGCGGCCGCACATGGTCAGCGAATACAACCATCCGGCCCCGAATCCTCACGCGGGCGAGGGGCCATTGATGCTCGCGACGTTTGGCTCGCTGCAGGACTGGGACGCGATCTTCCTATACACTTGGGCGCACGGGGACGATTCACTGAAGGCGGGACGTATCCCAGGGTATTTCGATATCGGCCAGCATCCGACGATTCTGGCGAACGTGCGTCCGGCTGCGCTCGCGTTTCGCCGCGGCGACGTGGCCGCGGCACGGACCGAGGTGACCGCGCCTTGGTCGTTGGATCGCGAGCTCGATGCGATTGCGCGGCACGGGTACGCGTGGGACGTCGTGGGGCTGGCGCGCGCGGGGCTGCCGCTCGATGTGGCGCTCGAGCACCGTGTGGCGTTGGATCTCGAGGCAGGGGAACCGATCCCGATGCCGGCCGCGCCTGAGCGAAGGCGTCATGAGTGGTTGGCCGACACCGGCCAGATCGAGTGGCGCCTGATGGAGTCCGGAGGCGGCCGGTTGCTGGTGCGCTCGGAGCGGTTCCGCGCGGCCCTCGGTCGCATCGCCGGGGCGGAGCTCGATCTTGGCGAAGGCCTGCGGGTCCGAATCGGGCCGACGCGTCTTCGGGCGGCCACCTTCGCGATCTGCGCGCTCGAGGGCGGCTCGCTCGTGCGCGCACCGCTGCGCGCGATCGTGGCGGCGACCGCGTACACGGAGAACACCGGGATGCGGTGGGTGTCGCCGGAAATGATGTCCGTTGGCCGGCAGTGGGGGAGCGCGCCCAGCCGCATTGAGCCGGTGGAGTTCGAGTTGGTGCTACCGGGTGCGGAGGGTGCGCTGCAGCCGCTCGACGACCGCGGCCGGCCCACCGGCACTGCACGGGAACTGCGCGGCGGCGCGGTGTCGGCTTCTGGCGCGGCGACGCTTTGGTATGAACTGCGGCTGACCGCGCCATCGCGATGATTGGAAACTGTGTCATTTTGTGCAAAAAAAAGATCATTTTGTGCAATGATTTTCGGACGCTGCCGCCCTATGCTCGGCGCGGTTGCAATGCCGGCGCACCGGTTGGGGGTGCCCTACAGGAGCTCGAGCGCCCGGCATGTGGGGGGCGGTCGCCGCGAACGGTCGAATGACGGCGAAGGAACGGATTCGCGCGGTGCTGGAGCGCCGGCCGGTGGATCGGCTGCCGGTAGATCTCTGGTTCACGCCGGAGATCGGTGCCGCGCTGCGTTCGCGCTGCGGTGTGGACCGCGACCTGGACATGTTCCGGGCGCTCGGGCTCGACAAAATCGTGTGGGTGTTCATGGACTACCGTTCCGCGGAGGGGGAACGGGCCGGCGCCCAGTCCGGCGCGGGGGCGGAGTCGGGCGGGTCGCGAACGATGTGGGGGGTGCCGCTGCGGGAGGTGCAGGCGGGTCCAGCGCACTATGCGGAGTTCGGCGATCCGCCATTGGCGGGGTATTCGTCGCCAGCGGCGCTCGATGACTATCCGTGGTGGCCGGATCCGGACCGTTTTGACTATGACGCTGCGGATGCGGCCGCGCGGGAGGCCGCGCGGGAGTTCTGCGTGATCGGGCCGTGGGTGTCGCTGTTCGAGATCTACTGTCAAATGCGTGGGCTGGAACAGGCGATGCTGGATCTGGCGCTGGATCCGGACTACGTCGATGCGGTGCTCGACCGGATCGAGTGGATTCAGACCGAGATGATGCGTCGAATGTTCGCGCGGACCGGCGACGTGCTCGACCTAGTGTTCGTGAGCGACGATGTCGCCGGGCAGACCTCCTTGATCATGTCGCCCGAAATGTGGGCGCGGCACCTGCGTCCCCGGCTGCATCGATGGTGCCGCCTCATCCACGAGCACGGCCTGCGCGTGTTCTACCACACCGACGGCGCGGCGCGCCCGCTGCTGGGACCGATCCTCGACTGTGGTGTGGACGTGCTGAATCCGATCCAGCATGCGTGTCCCGGCATGGATTGCGAGGAACTGAAGCGCGAGTTTGGTGAGCGAGTGATTTTTCATGGGGGGGTGGACAATCAGCGGGTGTTGCCGTTTGGAACCCCGGACGATGTCCGCGCGGAGACTCGCTACTGCCTTTCAACGCTCGGTGCGGGCGGCGAAGGCTACATCGTGTGTTCCTGTCACAACGTGCAGCCCGGTACGCCGATCGAGAACGTGCTGGCGATGATCGAAACGGTCCAAGAGTGGAGGGGATGAAGCGAGCACATCCGTTCGTCCTCGTGATGCTGGCAACCCTCGGGCTGGCGGCGGAAGCGCCAGTGGGGGGGGTGACGTCGAGCGAGCCGGTGAGCCGGCGTGCGGTCGTGCACCGCACGACGGACTACGAGGTGAGCTGGGGCCGCGACGGTCTTTGGCTGCAGTTGTTCAGCGACGGCGTGCGCGACGGCCCGCCCTTCCGGATCTTCCACGTCGGTTTTTGGGCGCGCGATGCGGGATTCGCAGTGCAGCGGTCGCTGCAGAGCGCGGTGATCGAGACGTCGAAGGCGCCGGCGCGGGCGGCCTCCGCGGAGTTCCGCCTGCGGATCCGCGTGGAAGACGAGCGCAGGTCCCGCGTGGTGTTGGACACACGCTTCGCATCGAATTCGGTGGTGCTGGAGACAAGCTATCGCCAGTCCGCTCGGGACCCCTCGGGCTCGGTCCGTACTTCGGTTTTTTTCAGCCGGGCGCCAGGAGTGCCCTCACGGCCGATCTCAAGCATACCGAACCTCCCCGAGCTGTGTCGGGACATGGCCGTGGAGCTGGTGCTGGATGACGGAAATGCGCGGACGATCCGCTTCTGGGAGGACGTGACCAATCATCTGAACTGCACGACGTGGACGGTTCGGGGCATCTGGACGAACTGGGTGGTGCGGGGTTCGATGGACCGGCGGGACGCCTTGTTCCGCTTCTGGCAGTACGGAGGCACCAAACCCGCCGAAGGATTCGGCTTTGCGTATCTTTGGGGCGGCAAAACGTTCGAGTCACGTGCGACGATCGAATGGTTGCCGAAGGGGGCGACCGCGGCGACTCCCGAAACGGTGACACCCGAACGGGCGCGGCGTTGAGCGACGATGCTGCTGGTGGCGGGTGCGGGGCCGTCCGAGTGGGCAGTGCAGCTTCCGACGCAGCGCAGTCGGGGCAGGAAGCCTGTTCGGTAGCCCGAACGACGGATCCCCAGTCAGGAGTGCCCGAACGATGAAAGGGTGGTGGCAAGCGGTTTTGCTGATGGGGTTGCTGGCGAGTCAAGCGGTGCTCGGCGCGGGCGCACGGATGAGGCCGGACATGGTGTTCCGCTCACCGCCGGCGGATGCGCGGCCGCTCACGTGGTGGCACTGGCTCAACGGCAACATCACTCGCGAGGGCGTTACGAAAGACCTCGAGGCGATGGCCCGGATTGGTCTCGGGGGCTGCTACATGTTCAATTGCGGCGGACAGTGGCCCACCGGCCAGGTGAGATTTCTGCAGCCGGCCTGGCTCGACATGGTCCGGCACACTCTGACCGAGGCAGAGCGATTGGGACTGAAGTTCGGGGTGCACAACTGCGACGGGTTCTCCGAAGCGGGCGGTCCGTGGATCACACCGGCAACGTCGATGAAGATCCTCGTGTGGAGCGCTGCCGAGGTCACCGGCCCGGGTGAGAGGGAGCTTGAGCTGGCGCAGCCACCGGCGCGCGAGAGCTTTTACCGCGAGATCGCCGTGGTGGCGTTTCCGGTTCCGGAGGGCCAGCACCTGAGCGCCGAGCTGGCCGGGACAGTGCCGGCGGCCGAACTGCGCGCGCTCCAGGACGGGCAACCTGCCACGCAGGTTGTGTTTCCACGCCGGCCGGAAGGGCATGCGATCGAGTGGCGGTTTGAGGCACCTCGCGTGGTGCGCTCGCTGCGCGCCGCGAACTGTGCGCCGCACGTGTGGGAGTCCGACACGCCGATGGTGCTGGAGGCCTCCACCGACGGGGTGGGCTTCCGGCCGGTCGGCGTCTTCACGCTCAACTGGGACTTCCAGAGGTCGGACGACTGGGCCACGGTTGCGTTGGAGACGGCGACCGCGGTCGTCATCCGGATCGCATTCACGAACTCCGTGGCGATGCGAATTGGTGAGCTTCGGCTGAGTGATGCCGCGCGGGTGCACTTCGCTGAGGCGAAGGCCGGCCGGTTGCGCAGCCGCGGGCATGGCGCGGAGTGGCGCCACCACCGCGCCTATCCTGGCCCCGCGTTGGACCGAGAGCTGCCCGCCACTCACGTGGTGCGACCGGCGGAAGTGCTGGACCTGACCCGAGCGATGTCGGCAGAGGGACGCCTCCGGTGGCGCGTGCCCGACGCGCGCCGCTGGCGAGTGCTTCGGATCGGCTTCACCAGCAACGGGCACTACGTCGGGCCGGCCACTGCGGAAGGTCGAGGTCTGGAGTGTGACAAGCTCGATGCGCGGGTCGTGCGGTTTCATCTCGAGCAGTACGTCGGCCGGCTCCTGAAATTGGCCGGCCCCGCGGCTGGCCGGACATTTGCCGCGATGGAGATTGACAGTTGGGAGTGCGGGATCCAGAACTGGACGGATGGGCTCGAGCGGAGGTTCCGCGAGAGGGTGGGCTACGAACTGACGCCGTTTTGGCCGGCGCTGCTGGAGGGGTGGATCGTCGGCTCCGCGGACGAGTCTGATCGCATGCTCTGGGACTGGCGGCGCTTCCTTGCTGACGAACTGGACCGCAACTTTTTCGCGGTCGCATCGCAGTTTGCGGCGGACCACCGGTTGACGTTCGTGGCGGAGAGCACGGGCCGTCAGCAGTACCTCTACAACGTTGGGTGGCATCGGCGCAGCCATGTGCCGATGGGGGAGTTTTGGTTGGACCGTTCACCCGGGGGGTGGTTGCGGGTGGACAACAAAGTCGCTGCGTCGCTCGCGCACATCACCGGGCGCTCGGTGATCGCGGCGGAGGCATACACTGCCGGACCGGAGGCGGAGAAGTGGCAGAATCATCCGTACACGCTGAAGGAACTCGGCGATCAGGCGTTCTGTGCGGGAGTAAATCAGTTCGTGTTTCACACCTTCGCTCATCAGCCGTGGGACGTCGTCGGGCCGGGATTCACATTTTTCCACTGGGGTCTCAATTTCAACCGCCATAACACGTGGTGGGAGGACGGAAGACCGTGGATCGAGTACATCACCCGCTGTCAGTGGATGCTGCGCCAGGGACGCTTCGTTGCCGACGTGCTCGCGTTCGTGGGGGACGATGTTCCGAATCGGATCGGCTGGCGCGAGGAGTTGTCGCCGCCGCTTCCGTGGGGCTACGACTTCGACGGCGCAGACGGACGAGCGGTGCTGGAGGCCGGTGTGCGGGACGGCCGGATCGTGTTGCCATCCGGCATGCGGTACCGCGTGCTGCTGCTGCCGCCGATACCAACGATGCGAGTGGCGGTGGCCGAACAGGTGCGTCGCCTTCTGGAGGATGGTGCGACGGTGCTGGCGCCGGTCCGGCCCGTCCGTTCGCCGTCGCTCGCTGAGCGAGGCGACGGAGACCGGCGTGTCGAACGCGCTCTGGGTCACCTTTGGGCGGACAGTGAGGGGGAGGTGGATCGGCCGGTGGGCCGGGGGCGACTGCTGTCGGGGATGAGCTTTGAAGAGGCATTTCGCCGGCTGGGCGTGGCGCCGGACGTGCAGCTGGGGCGGGCGGCGTCGGACGCGGAGGTCCGATGGATTCACCGACGGGTGGAGGATTGGAACGCGGATGTCTATTTCGTGTGTCAATCGCGCGAGCGGAGCGAGTCGGCGGAGTTGGTGTTTCGGGATGCAGCGGGTGAACCGGAGTTGTGGGACCCGATGGACGGAACCGTCCGTGCGGTGGGCCTGTATCGCCGGGAGAGTGACGGACGCTGTCGGGTGCCGCTTGTGCTGCCCCCGCGGGGTTCGGTGTTTGTGGTCTTTCGTCCCAGCGGGCGGGCTCGATATGCGGTAGAGGTCGAAAGCGCGGGGTGGGCAACACGTGCGCTTCCGCCGTCTGATGCGCCGGTGCGCGAGGCGGACAGCGACTTCACCCTCAGCGCGTGGGTATGGCCGGGGAGGGACATACCGTTGCCGCCCGAGCGACGGGCGCTGATTGCCTTTGAGGGGCAGAACTGGCTGGTGCCACCGCCGCACGGCGAGCGCGCCTGGGGGCGGGGGCATGCGGGAATGGGGGTCGCGGTGGGGCGCAATGGTGTGGTGGTGTTTGAACACAGCGCGCACCACGCGCCGGCGGTGCTCACTTGGACCGGCGACCTCAGTGGCGGCGCGCATGTGGCGGTAGCGGTCGCCGGTGGGGTCCCGGCCCTCTACGTAAACGGGCACGAAATGCGGCGCGCAACCGGCACCACGATGCGGGTGCACGCGCGTGCAGGGTCGGCGGAATCGTTTCGCGGTCGCGCCGAGCGCGTGGCACTGTATTCGCGACGCTTGTCCGATGCCGAGATCGCCGCGCTCGCCGCACCTGACGACCTGTTGGCCGGGCCGGCGGCCGAGCTGGTTCGAGCCAGGGACGGATCGCTGTGGGTCCGGCGATGGCGGTCCGATCCGCTGCGGGTTCGCCTCAACGACGGACGGGAGACGGAGCTGTCGCGATCGCAGGTGGTGCACGATTTTGCGGTCCGCGGACGCTGGACCATCACGTTTCCTGCCGGTCGCGGCGCGCCGCCGTCGGTTGCGCTGGATGAGTTGGTGGACCTTTCGCTGCATGCCGATCCGGGTGTGCGGCATTTTTCCGGGACTGCGACCTACTCAATTGACTTCGAGCTACCGCCGGGGATTTCCGAGAGCGGCGATCAGGAGCTCTGGCTGGACCTCGGGGCGGTGCACGTGATCGCATCGGTGCGGTTGGATGGTCGCGAGCTGGGCACGGTGTGGGCACCGCCGTTTCGGTTGCGGCTGGATCCGCCCCCGGCGCCCGGCCGCCATCGCCTCGAGGTGCGGGTGACGAACCTGTGGGTGAACCGGCTGATTGGCGACGCGCGGTTTCCGGATGACGACGTCCGCTGGGTCCCATCGCGGGCGGGCGAGCGCGTTCCGATCGAGTGGCCGGAGTGGCTATTGCGCGGCGGTGCACGGCCGTCGGGCCGGATTGCGTTCCTCACGCGGGGCGGGATCTATTCGGCGGGTGCGCTGCTGGCTCCGTCGGGGCTGGTGGGGCCGGTCGTTGTGCGCACGGTAGCGGTGGACGTGATTCGCTAAACGCGGGGGAGAGGGCAATGAGACCGCCGTGGTGCCAGTTTCTCGCGGCGATGTTCGCGAGCGCGGGCATAGCAATGTCGGCGCCACCCCGGCCGAACGTGATGTTGATACTCGCCGACGACCTCGGGTTTTCGGATCTCGGCTGCTACGGCGGCGAAATCGAAACGCCGAACCTCGACCGCCTGGCCGCGAATGGTCTCCGGTTTACCCAGTTCTACAACACCGCCCGCTGCTGGCCAACGCGTGCGGCGCTTCTGACGGGTTTCTATCCTCAACAAGTGCGGCGCGACGCGATGCCGGGGGTGCAGGGTGGCGGTCGCCGAGAGCATGTTCGACCGCGCTGGGCGCCCTTGCTCCCGGCGATGCTGAAAGCGGCCGGCTACCGCTCCTACCACTCCGGCAAGTGGCACATTGACGGCCAGGCAATCCCCCAGGGGTTTGATCGGGCTTACATCATCGAGGACCACGACCGCTACTTCGATCCCCGACGGCACACGCTCAATGATCGTCCCTGGCCGCCGGTGGAGCGGGGCAGCAACTTCTACATGACGACGTGGATCGCGGAGCACGCCATCGCGTGCCTGCGGGAGCATGCCCGTGAACACTCGGGGCGTCCGTTTTTCCATTACGTCTGCTTCACCGCGCCGCATTTTCCGCTGCAGGCGCCGCCAGAAGACATCGCGCGGTACGCGGGCCGTTATACGAATGGTTGGGACGAGGTGCAGGCGGCGCGGGGACGCCGCTTGCGGGAACTCGGCATCGTGCGGCACGACCCGCCCCCAATGGAACGGGAACTGGGGCCGCCGTACTCGTTCCCCGATGCGTTGGAGAAACTTGGGCCGGGCGAGGTGGACCGTCCGCTGCGGTGGTCGGACCTGACGGAGGAGCAACAGCGATTTCAGGCGATGAAGATGGCGATTCACGCCGCGATGGTGGACCGGATGGACCGGGAGATTGGGCGCATCCTCGATCAACTGGCTGCGATGGGTGCGATGGACAATACGATGATCTGGTTCGCGAGCGACAACGGCGCCAGCGCGGAGATCATGATTCGGGGTGACGGACACGACCCGAACGCGCCTCACGGTTCGGCGGGGACATTCCTGTGCCTGGGACCGGGGTGGTCGAGCGTCGCGAACACGCCATTCCGGCGGCACAAGGTGTGGGTGCACGAGGGCGGGATCGCGACGCCCTTGATCGTGCACTGGCCGGCTGGCATCCCGGAACGCGAACGAGGTGGCTTGCGGCACACCGTCTCACACGTGATTGACTTCGCGCCCACGGTGCTGGAGCTGGCCGGGGTCCCGTGGCCAAAGGAATGGGAGGGGCGATCTGTGCCGAATCCGGCGGGGCGGAGTTTGGTCCCGGTGCTGCGGGGGGACGGCGAGCCGCTGCATGAGGCCGTATGGTTCTGCCACGAGGGACACCGGGCGCTGCGGATGGGCGATTGGAAGATCGTCGCGTCCAGGGGAGATCCATGGGAGCTCTACAACCTGGCGGAGGACCGGGGAGAGACCCGGAACCTTGCGGCGCGCGATCCCCGGCGGTTGGAAGCGATGGTGGCCAAGTGGAATGCGATCGCCGAAGAAATCCGCCAGCTGGCGAACCGTGACGCTGCACCTGCCGCGACGTTCTCCTCGGTGAAGGACGAGTCTGCGAAGGGGCGCACGGGTGTGCCAGAGAGCGGAGCGTTGAACGACTGAGAGGTGCCGGCCGGTCGGCTTGTCTGTTGGCGGGGGCTGGGCAATAGTGCTTGGCTCCGTGAACGAGTGGGTTGCCTCCGCGAAAGTGCTTCGGGGTGACGTCGGCCAGTACCGCCGGTCCGTCGAACTCTGGGCCGATCAGCCGGTGGACCACGATCTGACCGACCGGCCGCCGCCCTCCTGGCCGGCAAAAGAAACGACGCTGGGTGGTACTGTCGAAGTCCGGGGGCCGGGAACGTTCGATGGGCGGGAAACACGACGCCTGACGCTGGCGCCGTCGCCGGAAACCGGCTGGTGGTTTGAGCGGACTGACCGGCCGGACGACCTCCCGACGCTCGCGACAGTGCGCAATGTGTGGACCACCGGCCGCATCGTCAGCAACATCGTCTTGCGCAGCGGCGACCCCCACAACTACTGCCGGATGGTGGAGCACATCCTGGCCCTGAAGGTGGGCCTTGTGCTTGACCGGGTCCGAGTGCGGTTGGACTCCGGCGATCCCCCTCTTTTTGAGCGGGGCAGTCTGGACTTGGTCGAGGCGGCCGAGCGGGTGGGCATCGTGGAGACCGATGCGCCGGCGCACCATGTGACGGTGCGGGAGCCGGTCGCGGTCGTTGCGCCGAACGGTGCGTTTCTCGCCGTCGCGCCGCCGCGGGGCGGGATGATCCGGTCGCTGCTGATGGATGTCGCGATCGATTTTCCGAATGTGATTGGACGTCAACGGATCCGGTTTTTCATGGACCGGGAGATTTTTCGGACCGCGTCGGTCGCGCGGACGAACACGACGGTTTCCAAAAAATTCTACTGCCAGACCATTGGCCGTTTGTTCGCGGATGTGCGGCGGCTCGGCTACAACCGGCGGAACCTGCTGATCGCGGGTCGCCGTGCGTATCTGAACCGGCCGCGCCTGATCCACAACGGGCGGTCGCTCGAAGCGGTCTGGCACCGGGCGGCGCTGGATCTGGCCGCGGCGCTCGGCTTGGTCGAAGGGGGGCGGTTCGTGGGTCAGGTGGTGTCCTATCGCGCTGGCCATGCGCTGGACGTGCGGCTGATCACGTTGCTCCATCGGCAGGGTCTGCTGATGTCCTTTGTACCCGGTGAGGCGCCGGCGCCATCGGGTGTGCGGCCGGAGAACTCCAGCGGCCGGGCGATCGGCACAGGGCATTGCGGGTAGGCCGTGTCGGCCTCGGATCGCGCTCCGGCATGCCGGCCGCTCGAGAGGGAGGAACTCCCGTGGCCTCGTGCCGCCGAGAGTGCAATCGATCGTTGCCGCGGTGCGGACCAGCCGCGGCGCTTGGCGACTGGGGCCTCGAGAAGGAGCGCGCCCCCCATGGGAAGTCTCAGAGCCCTCGGAGCCGCATCTATGGACCTGGTGTTCGCTGGTGGGTGGTGGACGAGAGGGGTATTCTTCGAATCCGAGGATCGTCGAATAAAGGGCGAAAGGAGTCTTCGGGGATGTCAGCTGTCGACATCCGGGTGTGGACGCTGCTGATGGCGGCCGCGTGTGTGGTCGAACCCTGCGGTGCGTTCCAAGTGTATGTGTTTGCCGACATGGAGGGATGCACCGGCGTGACCGGCAGCGAGTTCATCCACGGCGCGCGCGCCGGGGAAGGTGTGGCCGCGATGGAGGGGGACATCAATGCATGTGTGGCCGCGTGTTTCGAGGCGGGGGCGACGGTGGTGATCGTACGCGACGGGCATGGCGGGGGCAGCAATGTGACACCGTCGCGGGTGGACGGTCGCGCCCGGTTGATTCAGGGGCCTACTCGGCGTGAACGTTATCCGGAGCTGGCGGGTAGCGAGGCGGTGATTCTGCTAGGTTATCACGCGATGTCGCTGACGCCCGGCGCGGTGCTCGCGCACACGTACTCGTCGAAAGGAATTCAGCGCATGCGGCTCAACGGGCGGGAGGTGGGGGAGATTGGAGTGGACGCCGCGATCGCGGCGGAGTACGGCGTGCCGGTCGTGCTGGTGACGGGCGACGACAAAACCTGCGCGGAAGCCCGGGCGTGGATCCCGGGTGTGGTGGTTTGCGAGACGAAGCGGGGCACGGGGCCGCAAAGTGCGGAGCCACTTCCGGCCGAGGTATCCCGGCGGAGGATTCGCGAGGCGACAATCGAGGCGCTGCGAAAGCGGCGCGAGATCCCGCTGATCCGGATCGAGTATCCCGCTACGCTCACGCGCGAACTGCTGCCGCCGGGGTCGCGGCGAACGCATGACCCGGCCTTTGTGCCGGTGCCGAACCCCCAAGTGGAGGAACGCACCGGCGAGCGCGTGGAAACGTTGCTGCTCGGCCCCGCGGGCTGAGGTGGCGTCTAACCTCCAGGAAAAAATCATGACCATCGCATTGCGCGCCGCGCACTTCGTTGCGTTGTGCCTCGCCGCAGCTGTTCGCGCGGACGCGGAGACAACGCTGCGGATTCACGTAGCAACGAACGGCCTCGATCGCTGGAGCGGGCGGTCGGAGCAGCCGTTGCCGGACGGTAGTGACGGGCCGGTCGCGACGGTTGGGCGGGCGCTGATGCTGCTGAGCTCACTGCCGGATCGGGGAGAGGTGGTGATCCAGTTCGGCCCGGGGGTGTGGGAGCTGCCAGCGACGGTCGAACTGACCGCGCAGCACAGCGGGGGGCCGGGCCGGCCGATGACGATTCGGGGGACGACGAACGGTGCGACCGTTTGGACCGGCGGCCGACGGGTGCAGCAGTTCCACATCGCGAGCAATGGCATCTGGGTAGCGGATCTGCGCAGGATCGGGTGGACCGGTGCGCCAGTGCGGATGGTGGTCTGGGGTGGCCGGCGGCTGCCCATGGCGCGAACACCGAACGGTGATGCGGCTGCACCGCACACCAGGGGGTGGATGTTCGCGAATGGTACGAAGGTCTCGATGCATCAGGAGCTTCCTGGTGAGTTGCGGGACCGTTGTCAGTACCGCGCCGAGGATGCGCCCGCCTGGCGAGAATGGCAGGGTGCGGAGATCGTGGTGTTTCCCCGATACAATTGGTGGAACGACGTGGTGAGGGTGAAAAGCGTCGAGGTGGGTCAACGGCGCGTCCTGCTAGAGCGGAACGCGTCGTATGCGATCCGGCCGGGCGACCGGTACTACCTTCGCGGCGTTCGCTCGGCGCTCGACGCACCGGGCGAGTGGTGGCACGAGGCGGCGACGGACCGTTTGTGGATGATTCCGCCCGAGGCGGTGCATCCGGACGCTGCGCCGCCGGTCCGGGTGGGGCGGTTGGCGACACTGCTGGCGTTTCGTCCGGGTGCGTCGTGGATCCGGGTCGAGCGGATTCGGTTCGAGTGCGCGCAGTCGCACGCGGTGCTGATGCACGGTGCAACGCAGTGCGTGGTGGCCGCTTGCACGGTGCGGAGCGCCGGTGACCACGCCGGGCATGGGATCGGGATCTGGGAGGGGCTTTCCAACGTGGTGTTCGGGTGTGATATCTCCGAGGTTGGAGCCTCCGGCGTCTCGGTCGGCGGGGGGGATCGGATCTCACTGAGAGGGGGTGCGCACACGGTGGAGAACTGCTACATCCACCACGTTGGGCTCGAGTATGCGCAGGGCGTCGGCGTCAGCGTCGCCGGGGTAGGTCACCGGATCGCACACAACCTCATCCACGACGGGCCGAGGATGGGCATTATGTACTCTGGCAACAATCTGCGCATCGAGTTCAACCGGATTCGGCACATGAACCTCGACACCTCCGACACGGGCGGCACCTATACTGCCGGGCGCGACTGGATTTCCTCGCGTGGCACCCTCCTGCGCCACAACTTCATCCACGACATGTTCGGGCTGCATGCGGAGGGGGAATGCTTGACGATGCCCGGCTTCGCGTTCGGCATATACCAGGACGACAACGCCGGCGGAGTGGACATCATAGGCAACGTTGTTCTGCGCTGTTCCCGTGCTGCGCTGATGCTCCACAATGCGCGCGACACACGCATCGTGAACAACATCTTTGTGGATTGCGGTGAGCGGATGCTCGAGTACAACGGATGGACGCCGGAACACTCATACTGGGCACAGCATCTGCGGACGATGATCACGGGGTACGAGTCGGTCGCGACCTCGGCGGCCTGGCGCTCGATGAGGAACATGCAGGTTCATCCGACCAACGCCCCTCAACCGGATGGAACGATCATGACCGGCAACGAGCTGGTACGAAACATCATCGCATGGCGCGGCACCAACACCGCGTTGTTCCGGTTTCGGCACCTTCCGCGCCACGCCTACCGCAGCGATTCGAACGTCGTGTGGGGATTTGGTGCGCCGATCCGAACGGGCTACTGCCAAGTGCGGCGCGAGCGGGCGGAAGTGCCGTTGTCGAACGCGGTTTTTGCGGCCGCGCCGGACGGGCGGTTGCCGGGATGGCGCTGGCAGGCCTCGCCCAGCACGACGGTGACGCTGCGATCGGTCGGCGGCACCGTGTCGGGCGGCGTCGCGCGGTTGACGGGTGGCGCGCAGACGAACAAGGACGCGTCCGGGCGGGTGGTGACGCCCATTCTCATTAGCGAAGAGGTGGAGCTGACACCGGGGCGTGTGTACCGGCTCTCGGTGCGCGCGCGCGCGGACCGTGCGGACCGTCGGCTCGCGCTGAGGCTACAGACGTTTCGTGCCGGCGAGTTTTTCTGGGTCTCCGATGCGCGTCTGCAGCGGCTGACGACGGAATGGGCGAGGCTGGAGGCGCTGGTGACCACTCCGTCGCCGGGCGACGGCGAGTTCCGGCCCGGCATGACGCGGTTCCGTGTGCGCTTCGATTTTCCGGAGGCCGATGGGTTCGTCGAGCTTGCGGTGCCGCGGCTGGTGGAGTGCGAGGTGGAAGACGAATGGGCGAGCTGGCGGGCGCTGGGCTTCGACAGCGCGTCGGTGGTGGCCGATCCGCTGTTTGAGGACCTCGATGGGGACAACTTTCGGCTGAAGCCGCAGTCGCCCGCTTTCCAGCTTGGCTTTGAACCGATCCCGATGGAGCGAATCGGTCCGTACGCGCATCCGCTACGTGCCAGCTGGCCGATCGTCGAGGTGACTGGCGCGCGCGAGTACCTGGGGCGGATGCGGATCGAGCGTTGATGGGCGGGAAGGGTGCGCGGATTGGAGTTATTTTTCTGGCCGGCGCTCGGGGCGCTGATGGGGATGCTCGCGGCGTTCTATGGAGCGGGGGGAGGGTGGGCGGTGGTGCCGTTGCTGATGTGGTCGGGGCGCGACCCGGTGGTGGCGGTCGGTACGAGCCTGGCCGTTGTTTCGGTGACCGGCGCCGCCGGGCTGGTGCAGCACTGGCAGCTCGGGCGGGTGGAGGGGCGGAGCGCGGCAGCGCTCGCGATCGCCTGTGCGGTCGGAGTGGAACTCGGGCGGCGCGCACTGGTGTGGAGCGGTCGGCTGGGCGTAGCCGGCGAGGTTGTGCAGCTGGTGCTGGCCGCGGTGCTGGCCGCGGTCGCGCTGCGGCTGATGGTGGCGCCGCACGCACGGCCAGGTGGGGCGGATGGGGGAGGCGCACTGTCTGCAGCACTGGCCGCGGCGCTCGGTCTTCCGGCCGGCGTGATTGGCGGGCTGGTCGGCCTTGGCGGCGGGCTGATTTTGGTGCCGGCGCTGATGCTGGGCGCGCGGATGCACCATCGTGACGCGGTGGCGCTCAGTCTGGCCGGTGTCGCGGCGGCCGGGGGGTGGGGGGCGGTGCGCTATGGGATGGCAGGGCAGATGGATTGGGCGCCGGCCGTACTGCTGGCGGCCGGCGCGCTTGGCGGTGTCCGGGTCGGTGCGCGCGCTTGCGCGCGCATCGTTCGGGCGCGGTTTGAGCGTGCCTTCGGCGGGTTGCTAATGCTCTGCGCGGTGGCGCTGGCGCTCGAGCGGTTCGGTATCGTCGCCGCCCGACTGCTGCTTGGGTTGATTCTGCTGGCGATGGGCGCGATGGTGGCCCTGGAATCGCGCGGCACGGGGGGTCAAACCGTGCGGAGCGCGGCGAACCGTGCAGGGGAACGAACATCTTCGCGCGAAGCTTGAGGCGCTGCCCGACGCACCCGGCGTGTACCTGTTCCGCGATGCGGCGGGCACGGTGATCTACATCGGGAAGGCCCGCTCGCTGCGTCGCCGGGTGCGGTCGTATTTTTCGGTTGCGGCGCGACGGCGCGGCGACCCGAAGCTGCGCAGTTTGGTGCACTCGATCGGCGACCTCGAGGTGTTGCCGCTACGCACCGAGGCCGAGGCGGCGGTGATGGAGAGCCGGCTGATCAAGGAACACCGCCCGCGCTACAACATTGCGTTTCGCGACGACAAGCGGTTTCTGCTGTTGCGCGTGGATCCGCGTG
This sequence comes from Kiritimatiellia bacterium, assembly GCA_026417735.1. Lineage (NCBI taxonomy): Bacteria > Pseudomonadati > Kiritimatiellota > Kiritimatiellia > Kiritimatiellia bacterium. The sequence continues at coordinate 9,149 of JAOACR010000020.1, read as the reverse complement.
AACCGTGGCCGCGCTTCACGCTCGCTCGGATTCGGCGGGATGACGGCGCGCTGTGGTTCGGTCCGTATCCTTCGGCCGCGGTCGCCCGCGCGACGCTCGACTTCCTCGGCAAGCAGTTCGGGCTGCGGCAGTGTCGCCCGCGCCTCCCCGGCCCCGAGGACCACCGCCACTGCCACGCCGACATCATCCGGCACTGCAGCGCGCCCTGCGTCGGCCGCATCACTGCCGAAGCGTACCGGGAGCGGTTGGAACAGGCCTGCCGGTTTCTGCGCGGGGAAGATCCCGAACGCCGCCGGCTGATCGCCGACGCGATGCGTCAGGCGGCCGCCTCGCTCGATTTCGAACGAGCCGCGGCGCTGCGCGATCTCGCCCGTGCGCTGGATCGTGCGGTGCGGGAGCGCGCGCTGGCGCGGCGCACGCCGGAACTGCATGCGGCGGTCGCCCGCGCGGGGATGGCCGAGCTCGCGGCGCGGTTGGGACTGGCCACTATCCCCCGCGTGATGGAATGCTTCGACGTCTCCAACATCGGCGGCGACGTTGCGGTCGGCAGTCTCGTCCGCGCGGAGGACGGTCTGCCCCAGCGCTCGCGCTACCGTCGGTTCCGTATTCGGACCGTCGACGGCGCGGATGATCCTGCGATGATCGGCGAGGTGGTCCGCCGCCGGCTGGAACGGGCGCGCGGGGAGGACGAGGGGTGGTCGGCGCCGGACCTGATCGTGGTGGACGGTGGCATCCCGCAGGTGCGCGCCGCGAAGGCTGCCGCCCGCGACGCGGGCTTCGGCGCGATGCCGGTGATCGGCCTTGCGAAGCGGTTCGAGCACGTGATCCACGGGCCCGACGGGTCGGAGGGCATCGTGGAAATCCCGCGCGAGTCGCCCGCGCTGACGGTGCTGCAAGCGTTACGCGACGAGGCGCACCGTTTTGCGCTGGCGTATCACCGGCGGCTGCGGGCGCGGCGGCTCTCCGAATCGAAGCTCGATGAAATCGAGGGCATCGGACCGAAACGGAAGCGCGCGCTCTTGGTGAAGTTCGGATCGGTCGCGCGGCTCGCGCGCGCGCCGCTGGCGGAAATCGCGGCCGTGCCCGGTATCGGAACGAAGCTCGCCGCGGAGATCCTCGCCGGTCTTCGCCCCGCCGGCGCGGCGACTACGGACCCACCCGCTCCACCGCGGTGACCCGACCGTCCCGGAACTCAACGCGTGCGGCGTCCCGCTCTCGCCACGCGGTCCGGTAGCTCCAAAAGATGTCGGGGTACCAGCGGTACACCCCGCCGGCGGAACGGTAGGGCCAGAACACCGGTACGGGCTCGGACCAGGTTTCCGGCACCGCGTCGGTGTACACCCACACCACCGTTTCGCCCTCCGGCGTCAGTCGCGTGATCACCCGGTCCGGCCGGCCCAGCGCGATGCGGACCATGTCCGGCGTAAAGCCGGGCTCCACGCGCCCCGCTCGCACCTTCGCCTGAATCTCCGGCGGGAAGGAGGCGAACAACTCCGCGTGACGGCGAATGCGGTCCTGCGGTGTCGTCGCGCATCCGCTCACCATCAGCGCCGCCGCTCCGGCGAGCATCAGATGTCGAACTTCAGGGCACATTGAGCTTTTGGCCGATCTTGAGTCTTGCGGGATTCACGTCGGGGTTGGCCTGCTGCAGCGCCGACACGCTGACGCCGAGTTTCCGCGCGATGCCACCGAGCGTGTCGCCCGCGGCCACCGTGTAGGTGCGCGCGGCCGTGGCTGCCGCGGAGGGCGCCTCCGCGGGTGGAGCTGCGGCCGCTGGCGGCAGCGCGGCGGCGGCGGGCGGACGCTCAGGTGGGGTGGTGAGCTCCGCGAGTCGGCGCGCCAGCTCGTTCAGGCGCAGCTCGGTGTCGTTGATGCGCTTAGCAACCGTGTCCAGCACGCGGTTGATCTGCGCGGCAAGATTGCGCGCGGGCTCCTCCGCCTTCGCGGGGACCGTCGCGCGCAGGTCCTCCAGGTCTGCGCGCAGCCGGCGCAGTTCTGCGCGCGCGGCGATGGCCGTCACCAATCCGGCCGCACCGGCGGCCAGCGCCACCGCGGCGGCGATCAGTGGCATTGCGCGGCCGCCGACCGGTCGGCCACCGCCGGACTCGTTCAGCCTGGTCTCGTTCATGTCGGGCCCTCTGACCTGAGATCATAGTCGCCCGGGCAGGGTGTCCTCAAGCACCGCGTTGCGGTGCATGCCCCCACCCGGTATCGTGGAGCGAGGAGGACCCGGACGATGCGAACCATGCGACGGCGGGCATTTCTGGCTAGTTCAGCGGCGCTGGGCGTTTTGCGTGCCGCAACGGGCGCCGACGGCACGTTGCGCTCGGTACCCCGGCGGTTCGGCGACGGCCGCGACTGGTTCTTCGAGGCGCGCTACGGGCTGTTCATCCACTGGGGCCTCTATGCGATCCGCGGCTTCCACGAGCAGGAGCAGTGGCGCGCTCGCGTGCCGCGTGCGGAGTACGTGAAGCTCGCGCAGCAGTGGAATCCAACCCGGTTCGATCCGGATTCGTGGCTGGACCTGATGGAGGCCGCGGGCATGCGCTACTTGTGCTTCACCACGAAGCACCACGATGGATTCTGCCTGTGGGCGACGCGCCAGACGCCGTTCAATACGATGAACACGCCGTACCGTCGCGACGTGTTGCGCCTGCTGGCGGACGCCTGCCACCGCCGCGGCGTGCCCCTCTGCCTCTACTACTCCATTGCGGACTGGAACCATCCCTGCTATCCGAACCAGGGCCGGCACCACGAGCTGCCACCGCAACCGGGCGACACGCCCGATTGGGCGCGCTATCTGGACTTCCTTCGCGCGCAGGTGCGGGAACTCTGTACTGAGTACGGCCGCATCCACGGCTTTTGGTGGGACATGAACGTCCCGCAGCACCGCGATCCCTCCATCAACGCGATGATCCGAGAGTTGCAACCCGGCATCATCATCAATAACCGCGGTTTTGACGAGGGCGATTTTGGCACGCCGGAGCGGGAGTACGACCGCGCGGCCGCCGAGGCGCTCGTGTTCGAGCGCCCCACCGAGGCGTGCCAGTCGGTCGGCATGGAGAGCTGGGGCTGGCGCGAGGAGGAGGACTACTACACCGATCGCCATCTGATGCGCAGCATTGCTGCCTATTGCGCCCGCGGCGCAAACTATCTGCTCAACGTCGGTCCCCGGGCCGACGGCACCATTCCGGAACGTGCCGCCGGCATCCTGCGGCGCCTCGGCGAGTGGTACCGGCGCGTGTGCGAGGCGTGGACCGGTACGGAGAACGTGTCCGCGTGGATTGCCAACCGCAATGTGTTGCTGACCCGGCGCGGTCGGACCCTCTACGTGATTGCACATCGTGATCCGGTCGGCGAGGCGATCAAGCTTAAACCCCTCGCGCTCGCGCCGATCCGTGCGACGCTGCTCAACACCGGCGCGCCGGTGCGCTGGACGCTGGAGATGGCGCCGAGCGATCACGCGGAGCAGCGCGGATACCTGCGGCTGCGGGAACTGCCTGCCAACGAGATGGCCAACGAGCCGATGGTGGTTCGGCTCGAGTTCGATCGCGATCTGCAGCCTCCGGTCGGGGGGCCGTCCGAAGCCGCCGCTTGACAGCGGAGGGCTCCCCGCTAGGCTCGCCGCAGAGCGAGGGCGTCGACGATGGCGGAGTCCGGGCCCGATTCTGCACCATCCCCGGCTAACCACCGCAAGAAAAGTCACCCGCTTCCGCGGTGGTCGAGACGTTTTCGGTGGACCACCGCCGCGGTGCTGGTGCTGCTGGTCATCTCCGTTGTGCTCTCCGCGGTGTGGATGCGCTGGGCCGAGCGCGTCATGCACGACGAGTTCCGGCGGCGGCTCGAGCTGGCCGCCCGTGATCTCGCCGCGGGGCTTCCGACCGAAAGGGTCGAGGAGGCGCTGAAGGACGAAGGCGGCGGCGAATCGGCGTCCTCCCGAGTGATCGGCGACCTGTTTGATGCGTGGCGGGCGTGGCTACCGGAGGGGTACGACGTTTCCCTGATGACGATTCGTCGCGGCCGCGCCGTGGTGGGGCCGGCGTCGGGTGGCGAACCCGGGCGCGCGCGACTGGAGGCGCGTGCGGCGGACGGACCCTCGCGGGAGGTGTTGCGCGCGCTGGTCGATGGCGGGATCGCGGAGTGGATCGACAGCGACGGCCGGGGGTGGATGCTGGCAGCGGCGCCGATTTGGGATCCGTTGACCGGCGTGCCGATGGCGGCGACGGTACTGAGCGGACCCGCCGAACTCGACTGGCGCATCGCCCGCCGCGCCCGCTGGGAGGTGTTGCGATCCGCGGGGCTGCTGGCGCTGGTGCTGATGGCGGGCGTGGCGGTGTTGGCCTGGCGGGAGCGGCAGACCGCTGCAATCCGGCTGCGATGGCGGCATCTCGAAACGCTGCTCACGGCCGGCTTCGGACTGCTGGCGCTCAGCGGCGTGTTGCGCGTGGTGACGGTCGCGCAGGAGCGCGAGCGCCAGTTGCAGCTGCGCCACACCGCTGACGTCGTCAGCGGGGCGGTGCGGATGGCGCTGCGGGAGGTAGCTGCGCATCACGCCTCGCTGGTGCGGTTCTTCAGCGGAAGCGAGCTGGTTACCGCGGAAGAGTACGCCGGGTTTGCCACGCCGCTGCTGCGGCGGATGCCGGTCTCCGCGGTGCTGTGGGTGCCCCGGATCGCGGCCGGCGAGCCCGTCGCGCCGGAAGCGCAGCGGCTCTCGCAGCAGGCCGCCGCTGTCGGTGAAACCGTCGCGGCACCGCCGCGGTACCGTGCGCCCGTGCAGTACGCGGTGCCGGCGGAGCGCGCTCGCGGCTGGATCGGGCGCGACCTCGCCGACGATCCGGTGTTGGCCGCGGCGCTGGATCGCGCCGCCCGGGAACAAGGGTTGGTGATGTCCGATGCCATCACGAGCGCCGATGCACAGGCGCTGCCCGACTGGCGGTGCCTGATCGAGGCGGTGCGCCGCCCCGGTCGGGAGGATCGCACCCCAGACGGTTGGATCGTGAGCGTGCTGCAGCCCTCCGCCATCGTCAACGCCACGATCGGCCGCATCGCCGGGGCGGGCCCCTCTCTCGAGATTGAGCTGATCGAGCTACCTGCGCCAAAGGGCCTCACGCAGCACGCACTGCGATACCCGTTGGTGTGGGGCGGGCGCTCCTGGGCGCTGATGTGCCGGCAGCTGCAGCCCGCCACGGCTGCGCATCCGTTCTGGCCCGCGCGTCCACTGCAGTTCTGGGGGCTGGCCACCGTCGCGACCTTGACTGCGCTGGTGGGACTGGTCTGCTCGCGGGAGGTGCGGCTGGAACGCGAGGTGCTGGCTCGCACGCGCGAGCTCCGCGAGCGCGAGGAAAATCTGCGCGTCACGCTCCACGCGATCCATGACGGAGTCATCGCCACCGATGCCGACGGTCGCGTGACGCTACTGAACCCCGAGGCAGAGCGCCTCACAGGCTGGAGCGCGGCGGAGGCGATCGGCCGCGACTGCGCGGAGGTGTTCCGCATCGTTGCCGGTGCGACCGGCGAGCCCGCCCCCGATCCCGTGCAGCAGGCGCTCACGAGCGGCCGCGCCGTCGGCCTCGCCAACGACATCGTCCTCCTTGCGCGCGACGGCCGGCGGATCCGCATTGCCGACAGCGCCGCGCCGATCCGCCTGCCCGACCATCCGCGGCCGATCGGCGTCGTGCTGGTCTTCCGCGATGTCGGTGCCGACTACGCGGCGCGCGAGGCGCTCGCCGCGAGCGAGCGGCGGTACCGGCAACTCTTCGAGGAGATGGACGACGGATTCGCGCTGCACGAAATCATCCGTGATCAGGCCGGCCGACCAGTGGACTACCGATTCCTTGAAATCAATCCCGCCTTCGAACGGCAGACAGGTCTGCGTGCGGAGGAGTTGCTTGGCCGCACGCTGCGGGAGGCACTGCCCGGCACCGAGCTCGAGTGGGTTGAGATTTACGGTCGGGTCGCGTCCACCGGTCAGACCGAACGATTCGAGATGCACCACGCGCCCACCGGCCGCACCTATCACGTCACCGCCTACTGCCCCGAACCCGGCCGCTTTGCGACCCTATTCTTCGACGTCACTGATCGTCACCGGGCTGCGATGGAGCTTCAGCGGCAGCGGCAGTTGCTGCACGACATCATCGAAACCGTTCAGGAGGGGATCGCGGTGCTCGACCGCGACCTCACCGTCCGTTTCACGAACGGCACGATGCGTCGCTGGTACGAGCCCAATCTCCCGCTCGAGGGCCGAAAGTGCCATGTCGTCTTTCACAACAAGGGCGAGCCCTGCGCGCAATGTCCAACGATCCGCTGTCTGGCCAGCGGCCGCCCGGAGGGCGAGATCGTGCCCGGCCTGCCCGGTTCGCCGGTGGAATGGGTCGAGCTCTACGCGTATCCGATGCGTGACCCCGTCACCGGCGAGGTGACCGGCGTCGTCGAGTTCGTCCGCGACATCACTGCGCGCCGCAAGGCGGAGGAGGAAAAACGGCGCATCGAAGCCCGCATGACCGAAGTGCAGCGACTGGAAAGCCTTGGCGTGCTCGCGGGCGGCATTGCGCACGACTTCAACAACATTCTGATGGCGATCTTGGGCAACGCGGAGCTCGCCGCGCAGGATCTTCCTTCCCATTCGCCGGTTCGCGTCAATCTCCAGGAAATTGCGCTTTCCGCTCGCCGTGCCGCGGAGCTCTGCCGCCAAATGCTCGCGTACGCGGGGCGCGGCCGGTTCGTCGTCGAAATCTTCGACCTCAATCGCCTGGTGGACGAGATGCTCGGTCTGCTGAGAACCACGATCTCAAAGCGCGCGGTGTTGAACGTCCACCTCGAGCCCAACATCCCGCCGGTGCGTGCGGACCCCTCTCAGATCCGCCAGGTTGTGATGAACCTCGTGATCAATGCCTCCGAGGCGCTCGGCGACCGCAGCGGCACGATTACCGTTCGAACCGGCGTCACCCGGTGTGATCGCGCCTACCTGGATCAGGCCGCGTTCGAAACCAATCTTCCCGAAGGTCTGTATGTGCTGCTCGAGGTCGCGGACACCGGCTGCGGGATGGACCCGGCGACGCTGGGCCGCATCTTCGAGCCGTTCTTCACCACGAAGTTCGCCGGCCGGGGGCTCGGATTGTCCGCGGTCCTGGGGATCGTGCGTGCGCACAAGGGCGGAATCAAGGTGTACAGCGAACCGGGTAAAGGGTCGCTGTTCAAGGTGTTGCTGCCTGCCAGCCCCGCGCCGATTGTGGAAGAACCGGCCCTGCTGCCAGAGCTGGCCGGACACGAGGGCGGGCTGGTGCTATTTGTGGACGACGAGGAATCCGTCCGCGCGCTGGGCGGCCGCATGCTCGAACGGATGGGATTCCGTGTGGTGCTCGCCGCCGACGGACGCGAGGCGCTGGAAATGTTTTCCAACCGGCCGAAGGAATGGGTATTGGTTGTTCTCGACCTGACCATGCCGCGGATGGACGGAGAGGAAACATTTCGGAGGCTGCGCGAGGTCCGCCCTGACCTGCCAGTGATCTTGGCCAGTGGTTACACCGCGGACGAACTCTCCGCGCGGTTTGCCTCGAAAGGATTCGCGGGATTTCTGCAGAAGCCCTTCACAATCGCGGAACTCCAGAAGGCGGCGGCGGTTGCACTGCGAGGGCACTCGCGTCCTCGTAGGAGGGAAGGAGGTTGATTTGTTCGGGCCGGCCTCCGGGGGGACGGCGTAACCAGCCGAATGGGCCGGCCATGCAGGGGCACAATCCGCCGCGCGAGGTGAACAACGCACGGTCAAAAAAGTGGCAACTTTTTATTATTGACAGCGATAGGGCGCGCGCTATAGTGTGTGGAGAGAAGGAAGAAGACGGGCGGATTCATCGGAGGTACACATATGCGTGGCCAACGGCGGGTCGGCGTTCTGGTGCGTGTGCGTGGGCTGCTGCCGCGCGAGGTGAACAACGCACGGTCAAAAAGGTGGCAACTTTTCTTCTATTGACAGCGATAGGGCGCGCTATTGTAGAGCGAGGCAGAGAGAAGAAGGGCGGCGGGTGCATCGGAGGAACATACATGCGTGATCAACGGCGGGTCGGCGTTCTGGTGCTCGTAGGTGGGCTGCTGTTGGGCATCACGGCCGGTGCCCAGACATGGGTGTGGAATCTGGATGGCGATGGCGAGTGGACCAATGCGGCGAACTGGATTGGGTCAGGCGGCTATCCCGACGGGGTTGGACACGTCGCCGACTTCGCGCGATTGAACATCACCACGACGCGCAGGTTTGTCCGCATTCAGGATGAAGACAACCTTGTTACCATCGGTACCCTCTTGATCGGGGATGGGGATCGTCCCTACACCTTCAGCAATAGGACCGCGCACACGACCTGGGTGTTTGCGGACACCGACGGGCTGGCCGAAATCGTCGTCTCAAATGCTTACACCACGGACGCGTCGCGGCCGCATCGCATCGATGGGATCATTGCGCTCAGCAATGACCTGCGCGTGTCGGTGCTCACCGCGCCGATCACACCGCTTTGGTTCTGGGGCGCGGTGACGAGCAACGTCGCCGGTGTGAATCTCACGAAGGTCGGGCAGGGCACCTTGATGGTGTTGACCAGCGCCCAGTGGAGCGGGGAAACGCGGATTCTCGAGGGGCGTCTTTGGCTGGCGACGAATGGCGCACTGTCGGCCACCTCAGCGGTGGAGCTTCGCCCCGGCGCTCCGGGTGGGACGTTGATCATTGACAATGCGGCGGTGAACCTGGGAAACCGTGTGCCGGACGCGGCACTGGTTCGCAGTTTCGGTGGCGCGCTGTCCTTTGTGCACCCCGGGGCGTCGGGTCAAAACTACTCGGAAACGCTCGGGGAGTTGCAGCTCGCCTCCGGTTCGCTGGTCGTCACCAGTTCGCTGGCGGCGGCCGGGCAAACGAGCACGCTCACGTTTGGTTCGGTGACCCGGACGAATGGTGTGGTCACGTTCATCTCGACCGGATTCGGTGATTCGCGCAACCGCATCCAGGTGACGACGCCGCCCGCGTTAGCCGGCGCCACGCACAGCGACATCGTTCCTTACATCATCGCGCGGACCAACGGCGGTGTTGGCGCGGACGCCGTTCTGGTGACTCACGACGGAGCGGGCACGCCGCTGCGCACCTACGGCACGGCGCCCAATGAGGCGTATGCCAC